>JAKSIE010000004.1 GCA_024398995.1 Fibrobacter sp. | reverse complement strand
CCAGGTCTGGTGCCAGCGGGCTTCAACTTCTGAAGAATTATAACGTGTTTCCATAGTATCTTATTTCCACAAATAATTTCTTAATGTGGGCAAATTTAGAACTTTTCCCCAAAAACGTAAAAAGCAGCCCTTGAATGGAGCTGCTTTTCATTGATATAAATAGACCTTTGCAACGGATTTTCTTTAACGCACCGTAATCTGCATGGTTTCTTTCAAGCTTGCGCTGCGGTAATGGATGATGTAGTGTCCACGAGGCAGGCGGTTTGTATTGAAAGTTGTTAGGCTGTTTTTCTGAACAAGAACCTTACCTTGCATGTCCGTGATGACGATGGAATGGCCTGCAGTTTGTGCGAAGTTTAAAACACTTCCGTCCTTATGGATTGCCGAGATGTTGCCTGCAATGGTAATCCCGCGTTCAATGGCTGTGGGAGATCCTGCTTCGGAGCTGCTGCTGGTTTCGGGCAGAGTACTGCTTGATTCCGGTTCCGATACACTGCTGGAACTGCTTTCTGCGACCGGTGCGCTAGCCTCAAGCTTTGCCTGATAGGGAATGGTCTTGCCTTCCAGCAGCTTGTCGCTGGTGATGGTGGGTTCCGGATTTTCAGAAGCGTCGATGTTCAGACCCTCAATCTTGCAGACGATTTCTTCGCCGGGAATCAATCCCTTTAGAGATGTTTCACTGCGCTTGCCCTTGATGGTGACGTAGGCGTTGTGGTACAGCGGGGCGATGCCGATGTTCTTTACCGTTACCGAGGCAGAATTTTCGCTTACGGTGTAGGCGGTGATTTCGAACTTGTAGCCCGCGAAGGAACTGGCTTCGTAGAGGCGTTCCTTGGTGGCGTACTTGCCATCGGGGGAATTATTACCGATAACGTAAGTCATGTGGTACTTGCTGGCGGCCTGTTCCCAGGTGAATCCATAAAGTCCGTCGGGATTCAAGAATTCCTGCTGGTCCTTTTCAGTGTAGTAGCTGACTTCGCCGCCACCGGGTGCTGTTTTCCAGCGGTCCAGACCCATGGCCTTCCAGTCTCCTTCGTTGTTGCCGCCGCCTTGAGAAATTTCATGTTTGGCATGCATAAAGGAATCGTCAAACAGTCCGAAATTCAAGGCCAGCAAATCGTCCCTTTCTACAACGGGAGAATACTGCTTGTCGGCCGCGTCAATGGAAACGCTCCAGGGCGTTTCTGTAAATTGTGCGGCTACGTGCTTCAGGAATTCAGCCTGGTAATCCTTTGTGGCGAAGTTGACGCCAAACTGCTTGGTGGTGCCGTAGATGTGGTACTCGCCCCAATGTCCAAAGCCCACCTGAACGAAGGCGATTCGCGGGTCCTTGTCGTAGGCGGCTGCAAAGTCCGTATAGAACTGCTTGTAGAACCACATCAGCTCCGTACTGCTCCAGTCGGCGTAAAAAGTGGGGCCGTCGCCACCCGGGTCTTCGGAGTAAGTCTCGGTGTAGCCTGCCATGTTCTTGATGTACAGGGGAACGGCGGTAGCGCCTTTCACGTTCTGGGTGCAACCCGATGCATTTCTGATGGTTTCGCTGGGATACTCGATGCGGAATCGCACAATGGCCTGGTGCCCGCGGCTAGCCACATCGTTCAGCATCTTTTCAAAGGAACTCCAGTCGTAATTCAGCTTGTCGCCTGTCTTGCCTGTCACCACTGCGCAGGGGAGACAGTAGGAAAATTCCAGGGAGATGACTCCTAAATAATCCTTGTTGCTCTTGGCTTGATCGGGCCAGAAAACGATGCCCTTCATGGGCTCCAAAGTTTCGATTGTCTTGTTCAGCGCAATGCCGCGATCCGCAGCGAAAGAAGATGCCACCAATGCGGCACTCAAAAGAGAAAGTGTCTTTTTCATAATCCCATCACATCCAAGGCAAAATTGCCGATAACATAATATACCCTATAAAAATGCTGGAGTCAAGTAAATTGTTGAAGACATCGTCTTTTGTTAACGCATTTTAGCCGTAAAAAGCGAATTTTTCTACATATGTCTATATGAAAATGATTGAAGTGGTGGCTGGTGTAATTTGTCGTAAGAATGCTCAAGGAACAACTGAGTTTTTAGCAACCCAGCGTGGGTATGGTGACTATAAGGGCGGCTGGGAATTTCCTGGTGGAAAGACTGAACCGGGCGAAACCCCGCAGCAGGCCTTGGCCCGCGAATTAAAGGAAGAATTGGCCATTGACGTAACCGTTGGGGAGTTTATCACTACCGTTGAACACGATTATCCTGGCCGCCACATTACCATGCACTGCTATTTTTGCGAGATTGTTGGTGGCGAACCAACCTTGTTGGAACATGAGGCAGCCCGCTGGCTGAAGGTGTCGGAACTTCGCTCTGTAGAATGGCTCCCGGCAGACATTGCCGTGGTGGATGCTTTGGAAAAACAGATTTAAGACGGATTGACAGCACTTCTATACTTTAAATGGTGCAAAATTCCTATATTTACACTTGATGAAGTTACCTATTGTTTGTATTATCGGACGCCCCAACGTGGGTAAGTCCTCCCTTTTCAACCGCATCCTCGGTCGCCGTGCTGCCGTGGTCAGTGACCGCGATGGCGTTACCCGCGACCGTCATTACCAGACTGCGAGTTTTAAGGGACATGAATTTACGGTGGTAGATACTGGCGGATTTTTGCCGGATGACTCCATCGACGTGCTGGCCGATAGCGTTCGCACCCAGATTTTTAACGCTGTGCAGGAATCGGACCTGGTTCTCTTTATGGTGGATGTCCGTGTGGGCATTACTAAGCTGGACCAGCAGTTTGCCCGCCTTGTCCGTAAGCTGGACAAGAAGGTGATTCTTGTGGCAAACAAGAGCGAAAACGGTCAGGACCGTCAGGAAAGCTATGAGTTCCTGAAGCTGGGCTTTGGTCAGCCCCGCACTATTAGTGCCTTGACGGGCTACGCTTGCCTCAGCCTGCTTGAAGAAGTCATTACTGTTCTTCCCACGCCGGTTCGTGGTGAACGCAAGGAAGAACGCCCCATCAAGTTTGCAATTCTCGGTCGTCCTAACGCCGGTAAGAGCACTTTGCTCAACCGCTTGCTGAACGAAGACCGCGCCGTGGTCAGCGACATTCCGGGTACCACCCGCGACTCCATCGACTGCGACTTTGTGGTTGATGGCAAAAAGTTCGTGGTGACCGATACCGCAGGCCTTCGCAAAAAGGCTCGTGTCGAGGACGAAGTTGAAATTTTCAGTAACATGCGTACCTTGGAAAGTATCCGCCGTTCCGACGTTTCTGTTTTGATGGTGGACTGCACCCGCGGTCTCGAAGTCCAGGACTTCCGCATTATTACTGATATCCGTAAGGCCGGCAAGGGCTTGGTTCTTGTGTTGAACAAGTGGGACATTCTCCCCAACAAGACTGAAAAGTCCTTCGACCACATGGTGAAGGAAATGCTGGAACGCGAACCTATGTTGGAATACGTTCCTATCCTCTCCATCAGTGCCAAGGAAGGCCAGCGCGTTACCCGCGTTGTCCAGGCAATCCAGACCGTTTATGCAAACTGCCGTCGCGTTCTCGGACGTGACAACGTGGCAGAAGCCTTCGCTAGATTCATCGAAGAAAATCCGGTGCCTAGCCAGAATGCTCGTACGGTGCAGTTGACCCGCGCCTGCCAGATTATGGTGGAGCCGCCTGTAATCGCTATCGAAACCCGCACTCCGGATTTGGTGGCGGAATCTTACAAGCGTTACTTGATGAAAAAGTTTTACGAAGAATTCCAGTTGCAGGGTGCACCCCTTCGCTTGAATTTCGATATGAAGTTAACCCTCAGAAAGGATGAAGAACTTGAACAGTTTACTGAGTCTTCCAATAGCGTACGTGTTGGGGGCGATCCCCAGCGCAATCTGGATCGCAAAACTCGCGAAAGGAAAAGAGTTTGATATTCGTGACTACGGTTCCAAGAACGCAGGTCTGACAAATACATTCCGCGTCTTGGGCTGGAAGCCTGCGCTTCCCGTTGTCTTTATGGATTTGCTGAAGGGTTTCTTTGGCCCTTTCATTGCCATGAAGATGTGCGCAGCACAAGTTGCTGCCGGTGGTGCTGACTATTCTTACTGGGTTCCCCTGGTTGCAGGTCTTCTGGTAATCCTTGGCCATAGCTACACTTGCTTTGCTGGTTTCCGCGGTGGCAAGGGCGTGCTCGCTGCTCTGGGAGTGTTCCTTTGCCTGTGTCCGGTAACTGCTCTTACTGCGTTTGGCGTTTGGATCATTCTTACTGCTACGACAAAGTATGTGTCCGTTGGTAGCATTGGTGCTTGTGTCATGCTGGTGGTTTTGTCAGTGATGGGCTACTGCGGTGCACCCTATCCGGTGTATGACCAGTTTACCCTTCCCTTGGCAATCGTCACCTCCTTGATTGGTATTTTCATTATCGTCAAGCATCGTGGCAACATCAAGCGCCTGATGAACGGCACTGAAAACGGTTTTGGTAGCAAGCGCAAGACTCCTAAGGCTCCTGAAGGTGACCAGGCACAAAAATAAGCGTGAAAATCGCTTTTTTTTGCTTTTGCACGACGTTTATTGTAGATTACTGAAAACAACATAAGGATTTTGAATTATGAAAGTTACTGTTTTGGGTACTGGCGGATGGGGACTTACCCTTGGCCAGGTGATTTACGAAAATAAGAATGACATTACTTTCTGGACCAACTCCCAGGCTGAAGTTGATCTGCTTTCTACAGAACACCAGTACAAGGATAAACTTCCTGGCGTAATTTTCCCTGCAGATTTTAAGTATACCACCGACATGAATGCCGCTCTTGATGGAGCAGAAATGGTCATGATCGTTGTGCCTTCCCAGTTTATGGGTGGCGTTGCCGAAAACTTGGGCAAGTGGACTCCTGAAAAAGGTAAGGAACCGGTCGTAGTCTGTGCTACCAAAGGCATCCTCGAAGGCACAAACCAGCTCATGAGTGAGGTTCTTCTCGAGAAGGTTCCTTGGCTCACCGACGACAAGATGGTTGCCTTTAGCGGTCCCTCTCATGCCGAAGAAGTTAGTCGCCATGTGTTGACTGCAATCGTTGCCGCTTGCTCCAACGAAGATTCTGCCAAGCTTGTGCAGAAGGCTATGAGCTGCTCCTACCTCCGTGTTTATACTTCCACTGATATTATCGGTGTTGAACTTTGTGGCTCCGTGAAGAACGTGATTGCCATTGCATCCGGCGTGCTCTATGGTATTGGCGCGGGCGATAACACTCGCGCGGCTCTTCTCACCCGCGGTCAGGCTGAAATGTGCCGCTTAGGCAGGGCTATGGGTGCTCAGCCCGAAACCTTTGCTGGCCTTGCCGGCATGGGTGACTTGATTGTGACTTGCCTTTCCCAGCATAGTCGTAACCGTTATGTGGGTGAACACATCGGTAAGGGCGAAACCATCGATCAGGTTTTGGGTGGCATGAAGATGATTGCCGAAGGCGTTCCCACTTGCCGTAGCACCAAGGCTCTGGCCGACAAGCTCGGTGTTGACATGCCCATTGTCAATGCGGTTTACGCACTCCTCTTCGGTGGTAAGACTGTTAAGGAAGTCTTCAACGATATCTGGGGCCGTGAACTGAAGGCTGAAAACTGGAACTAAGTTTTTACCAGAAATCTTAAAAAAGAAAGGGTGCGTTTAGGCGCATCCTTTTTCTATTTGCTTGTAGGTTCTTTTCCCTTGAGCAAAGCAAAGGCGATGGCGCCCTGTGCTGCCTGGAACAGTAGGGGCAAGTAGCTGAACAGGGTGGAGGCCAGTACCACTTCGGCAGGAATTCCCAATAGTCCGGTGTACAAACTGACCTGGACATTTTCACGAACGCCGATGCCGTTGATGGAAATGGGGAGCATGGTGAAGGTAACCATAATGGTGGTGAACACGGTAATGATGGCGATGTCCACATCAACGCCCATTGCCTTGAAATAAGCCCAATGGATAATGATGGTCACGATCTGCAACCAAACGGAATCTAAACCAGAAAGCAGAAATTCTTTTTTGTGGTCGCGGTAGACACAGAAGGCGTTCTGCAGTTTCAACAGGAATGGTACCTTTGCGGTAAGCTTTGATGGCAGCTTGACTTTGTCTGAAAACAGTCCGGCAAAAATGACCAGGAGAGAGACCAGGGCTACCGCGCTGACGGTAATGGTATAGCCGGCGGGAATGTCGTACTTGGCAGCCACAAAGGGTAATGCGATAAAGAAACTGAGAAACATGGCCAAGAGTCCCATGACTCTTGAAATGACGATGGCTGCAACGGAGTTCGCGGTGTTACCGAAACGCTTTCCGAAGGCGATAGTCTTAACGGCATCGCCACCAAAGCCGCTGGGTAGCAGGTTGTTAAAGAAATAGCCCAAGGCGATATAGGAATAGAAGGTCTTGAAGGGGACTTTCTTACCTTCGTCTAGTAAAAGTCCGCGCCATCGGTTCGCCTGAATTGCCATGAGCACTACGGTCAGGGCGAAAATCAGCAGAAGCCAGGGGAGGGCTGCCGGGGTCCACTGGGCCAAAGCTTCTGTCAGGGGAACCTTGCTAAATACATAACCAAGGCCGCCCAAGGTGATTAAAACCTTGAGTGCAGTTTTAAAAAACTTCTTTTTTCCTTGATCCATGGCCATAATGTAGCATTTTTGCGAAAATTGAAACTCAGAAAATTTGCATTCTTGGTGCATTTGTTATATTTTTACTACATAACTGTTAGGAGGTTAGATTATGAGTTTTTTCCGTACAAAAATAGGCCTTATGGCGGGTCTTGCCGCTTTTGGACTGATGGCCTGTTCCGAAGGTGGGGTGGATAGTCTTGAAGAAGACTTCGGTCTTGATTCCGGTAAACCCTACTTTAAAAATTTGGAGTCTGCAGAAGTTCCTCTCAGCGCCCGTTCCGTAGTTTCTTCTTGGAAGCTGGACAACAAAAACGATAAGATTATTCAGCCTGCTGAAGTTTGTTTTTACGAAAACAACTTCGCTATCGAGGTAGAAATCACTCTCGATGAAGAAAATGCAAATATGACTCTTGCGTCTGTAGGCCTCGATGGTACTCACGATGCCTGGGCATTGCGAATTGAAGACGGCAAGGCTGTTTTTGTATGGCGTAAGGCTTCCACCGGCAAGGACTGGTACAAGATTGGTGCAGAAGCTGCTTTGCCCACAGGCGATATTGTTACGGTTCGTGCCGAACGCCTTGGCAAGCTGACATATCTTTTTGTTGACGGCGTATGCGTTGCTGCCGCCGAATCTAACAGCACCATCGAAAGCGTCGAAGGCCACTTTACCATTGGTTTCGATCCTACTGAATCTGAAGAAAATGTTGCCGGTACAATTTCCAATGTCCGTTTTGACAAGGTTCGCCTTATTAAGGAACAGAATGCCGTTGATGATCTTGTAGCATCCTCCTGGATTGCAAATTGGGAATTCAATAACGAAGCCAATGTTGGCAAGGATTTCACAGGCAATAACCACGACGCAATCATTGGCGAAGGAAGGGTCTCTGTAAAAGAAGGTGCTGCCCAGTTTGACGGCTATTCTGGTTTCTACATACCTCTCAAGTCTGATTTGAAAACCAACGAATTTGTAGTGGAAGCTCGTGTCAAACCCACAAGTTTCGGCACGATGCAGAATATTCTGGTGGCTGAGCCTCCCGGACGCTACGGTGATGGCTGGATGGTTCGTGCTGACAACGGTTATTTGACTGTTCATTTCAGAGACGAAGAATCTACTTACACCGATTGGACTGTCTTTAGAGGCCAAAGGTTGAATCTTAACGAATGGAACGAAATCCGCGTAGAACGTGATGGCGAATCTGTTAAGGTTTTCCAGGATGGAATGTTGACCATCGACAAATCCTACAAGGGTGACGTTTCTCAGTTGGAATATGATTTGAGCATTGGCTACGACGCCATGGACCAGGCTTATCATACCCGCTACTTCGTAGGCGAAATTGATTACGTCCGTTTTGGCAACCTGGATGCATTGAGCGACGCTACTTTGGATTCTGACGATCCTTATGTTCTTCTGGCTGATTGGGAATTCGATGCTCCTGATTTTATCGGTCTCGACAGAGTTGGCAATAATACTGCCCACTATGTTCTTGGAAATCCCGAGTCTGTTGACGAAAACTTGTCCTTGGATGGACAATCCGGTCTGGTTGTTCCGTTGACCACTACGTTCCTGCGTAACGAATTTGTCGTCGAAACAAGCTTGAAACCGACTGCATTCGGTAAGATCCAGAATGTCTTTGTGGCAGAGCCTCCCGGACGTTTCGGCGACGGCTGGATGCTCCGTGTAGACGAAGGTGTTCTTACGGTCCATTTCCGTGATAGCGAAACAGATGGAACGAATTGGCAGGTGTTCAAGGGCGATGCCTTGGAACTGGACCAGTGGACCGATGTTAAGGTTGTTCGCACAGCAAATAGCATCCAGGTTTACCAGAATGAAAAGCTGACTGTTGATGCAGAATACAAGGGCGATGTTGCCCAGCTTGAATATGATATGGGAATCGGCTACGATGCCATGAACCAGATGTACAACGAACGCTTTTTCAAAGGTCAAATTGGCTACATCCGCTACTACGGAATTCGCCACTAGCTAAAATCAAAATTGTATATTTAAGCGGAGTCTACGGGCTTCGCTTTTTTTGTTTGCAAAAGGTTTTAAGATGAATATTGACGTTGGAATTATTAACTATAACGGTGGTGATGAATTGACCAAGTGCGTGCGCAGTTTGATGATGCAAACTGTTCCCGTTCGTGTTTTGGTCCTGGATAATGCATCCTCCGATAATTCCATCGCAGTTCTGAAAAGTTCCGGTCTTCGCTGCAAGATTATTCAAAGCGATAAGAACCTGGGTTACGCAGGCGCTTGTAATCAGCTTTTGGACAACATGAATTCCGAAATTCAGGTTCTTTGCAATATGGACCTGGAATTCGATTCCAGCTGGGCCGAGCAACTGCGGGATTGCTTTGCAAGGCACCCGGAGGCAGGTTCCGTGGCTAGTTTGGTGATGGAAAAGAGTGGCGTTGTGAATGCAGTTGGCGTTCAGTTTGGACCGGATCTTTTTGCTAAAAATGAGGCTAGCGGCCTGGATATTTCCGAAGCAGACGTCCGTGAAAAGGAAGTCTTTGGTTGTTACGGTGCTGTGATGAGTTTCCGCAAGGAAGCCGCGGTGGCTGCCGGCCCCATGGATGCAAGTTTCTTTTTGTTCTTTGAAGAAACAGAATGGTATTTCCGCCATAATCTTGCCGGATTCAAAACCATATTCTGCCCAAGTGCCAAGGTGTTCCACGAACGTTCCATGACCACGGTGCGTTATTCTCCCCGCAAGTTGTACTACTCCGAACGAAACCGTTTGCGCTCTGCGGTACGTTTGCTTCCGGCGGGCGAAATAGTTAAGCTTCCGTTTTACGCGGTGTCTCGCTATCTTTCCATGGCAAAGGGTGTTCCCGGCCAGTCTGGTGACGGGAAAAAACTTTCGAAAGCCTCTATTTGCGGGGCTTTAGCAAAGGCCTGGACTGAAGCTATCTTTATGCTGCCCAAAGAATTAGCTACGCGGAACCGCTACGAAAAACAGTTTGGTGACGTGAGTACCAAGGTCAAGAAAATTACAGAAACATATTTTTTGAAATAGATTTTGACAAACGGAAAATAAGAGATGATTACCTTTTACAGGTAATCATTTTTTTTGGAATTTTTAAATTTAGACTATGGCTTTTGTTCACCTCCAGACACATTCTGAATTCTCTGTTTTGCAATCGTCTGCCCGATTGGACGGTATCCTTGCGGCAGCTGCCGACGATAACGCCCCCGCAGTGGCCCTCACTGACCACGGCGCCATGTTTGGTATCCTAGAAATCCAAACCCGTGGCCAGGGCCTGAACAAGAAACGTAAGGAAAAGGGACTCCCTCCTGTAAAGACCATTTACGGCTGTCACATCTATGTGGACACTCCCAGCGCAACGCCCAAGGATACAACGACGTACGAGCGTTTGACCCTCCTGGTTGAAAATGAGAAGGGCTACTATAACTTGCTCCGCATTGTGAGTTATCGCTACGAAGATGGTGACCGCTGGTCAGAAATTCCCTCAGTTCCTCTGGAAACTGTGGAACAGTTTAAGGAAGGCGTGATTGCCATTGCAGGTGACTTTTTCAGTAAGTACGGTACAAGCGTTGCGTCGGGTAGAAATTCTGCAGCTCGCGAGTACATGGAGCGCCTGGACAAGATTTTTGACCATGATCATCTTTACTTTAGTGTTTGCGATAATGGAATTCCTCAGCAAAAACTGGTGAATGATTACACGGTCCAGTTGGCAAATGAATTGGGCCGCGAAGTTGTTGCTGTAGGCGATATCCATTACATTAAAAAGGAAGATGCCCAGGCTCATCGAATCCTGCGTTGCATCTCCACCAAGACAACTCTAAACGATACCCCCGACAAGCGTTTCCCCACAGAAGGCTTTTACTATAAGACCGAAGCCGAAATGCGCGAACTGTTCGGTGATATTCCGGGAGCCATCGACAACACCGTAAAAATTGCAGAACGTTGTAACTACATCGTTAAGACGGGTATCGGTGACGAATTCTGGCCACGCTTTAAGATTCCTGATGATTTCTTGGCTGGTGAGGAATACCAGAAAATCAAGGCCATCATGAAGGCAGAATATGATGCGGAATACCCGGTGATTCTTGAACGCGAAACCAAGGGCTATGCCAAGGATAAACGCAAGAAGGTTCAAGAAGCGTATTGCGCTGAAAAGGGCATCGAACCCGATGCCTTGACCGATGAAGATAAGGCTGAAATCGAAAGGCGTTCTGCTCCGGAACTGTACGACGAAAATGACCAGAAGGCCATTGCGAAGGCTGTTCATCGTTGGTGCAAACCCGGTTCTGATTCCGATATTTACATCATTCATCTTTGTAATGGATTCTTGAAGTGGCGTTTCCCTGAAGAGAACTTTAAGTTCCCGGAGCACGAAACCGATGTGGGCAAACGCATGTACAAGGAACTGAACTGTATCCGAAACATGAACGTTGCGGGTTACCTGCTCATTGTGTGGGACTTCATTAACTGGGCTCGTAACAATGGCATTCCTGTGGGCCCGGGCCGTGGTTCTGCTGCGGGTTCCTTGGTGACTTATATCATCGGTATTACGGACATTGACCCTTTGAAGTTCGACTTGCTTTTCGAACGATTCCTGAACCCGGAACGTGTGTCCATGCCTGATATCGATACGGACTTTGCAGACCGAGACCGTGGCCGCGTGATTGATTACGTGACTCAAAAGTACGGCAAGGAATGCGTGGGCCAGATCATTACCTATGGTATGCTGAAATCCAAGGCTGTGATTACCGACGTGGCTCGCGTTCTTGGCTTTGCTCCGGGTGAAGCTAAGGTTATTACAAAGCTCTTTCCGCAGCGTACTTTGAACTTTAGCCTAAAACAGGCTTGGACCGGTAAGGATAAGAAGGGTAACGTGCTAGAACCGGAATATAGTCCGGAACCGTTGCAGGCGATGGTCAATAGCCGAGCCTCTTATCAGAACCTTTGGAATATCGCGTTGTCGCTCGAAGACTTGCCCCGCCAAACGGGTGTGCATGCTTGCGGTGTGGTGATTACTCCGACTCCTATTTACAATTTGGCTCCTTTGTATCGTGCAGCCGCCGAAGATACGCCGGTGGTGATGTACGATAAACATTATGCAGAAGACATTGGCCTTCTGAAGATGGACTTCCTTGGCCTTATCAACTTGTCCATCATTCAGGATACAGTGAATATGGTCAAGAAAAATCGCCAGATCGAAGTGGACATGAGCCACATTCCTTTGGATGATAAGGAAACCTTTGACCTTCTCAGTAAGGGCATGACCACTACTGTGTTCCAGTTCGAATCTCCGGGTATGCAGAAGTACCTGCGCGAACTGAAGCCCAACCGTATTGCCGACTTGATCGCTATGAACGCCCTGTATCGTCCGGGTCCTATCGATCAAATTCCTCACTTTATTGCCCGTAAGCAAGGCCGCGAAGAAATTGACTGCTATCATCCTGACCTGGAAGAAGTGCTGGGTGAAACCTACGGCGTGATTGTGTATCAGGAACAGGTGATGAAGCTTGCCCAGATTCTGGGTGGCTACTCTCTGGGTGGCGCTGACAATATCCGTCGTATCATGGCGAAGAAAATGCCGGAAAAGATGGATAAGCTTACTCCAGAATTCTTTGCCAAGTGTGAAGCTCGCGGTTATGACCATGCCATGATTCAGAAGGTATGGGATGCTGTGCTTCCGTTCTGCGGCTACGCATTTAACAAGAGCCATGCTGCAGCTTACGCTTACGTGGCTTACCAGACCGCTTATTTGAAGACCCACTATGGTCCGGAATACATGGCTGCGTCCATGACATCCAAAATGGGTAAGACCGAAGATATCGTGACCATTATTTTGGAATGTAAGCGCTTGGATATTGAAGTGCTTTCTCCCAACATCAATGCTTCCATGGGCGTGTTCACGGCCAACAAGGATCGCAAGATTCTATTTGGTCTTGCAGGTATTCGTGGCGTAGGTATCGGTGTTGTGGAAGACATCGTTGCTGAACGAGAACGTCGCGGTAAGTTCAAGGATTTGTTTGATTTTACCAAACGTGTGGCCGAGTATCAGGGCGAGCAAAAGGAAAAGCGTGCCCCCATGAACAAGCGTTTTGTGGAAAGCTTGATTATGGCTGGTGCTCTGGATGAATTCCCGGGTAGCCGAGCTGTATTGATGGCTTCTGTGGACCGTGCTTTGGAAGTGGCAGCTCGTTGTCAGGAAGATCGTGACCGCGGCCAGATTTCCTTGTTCGACTTGGGTGGTGGCGCTCCTGCTATGGATAGCTCCGCCGAAGTTCTTGAAGAAGCCGAAGAATGGACCGCAATGGAAATGCTGAACAAGGAACGTGATGTCCTTGGCTTGTTCTTGTCAGGTCATCCTCTGGATGAATTCCGTCCGGAACTGCATGGCTTTACAAGCTGCACCTTGGCCGATGAAGAACTTTCCAAGCATCTTGGGGACACTGTTATCGTTGGCGGTGTAGTGACTTCATTGAAGTCCTTTGAAACCAAGCGCGGTGATACTTTGGGGTCCGGAAACATTCAGGACTTCCATGGTGACGTAGGCATTTTCTTCAAGAAGGATACCTGGGAACAGTTGCGCGATTCTGTGGCTTTGGATGACCGTGTGCTTGTGAAGGGCGTTCTTGAACAGCAGCGTGACCGCGATGAAAAACAGGTTATCGTTGAAGAAGTGGTCCAGTTGGATCGCGTTCGCTCCAGCATGGTTTCCCACATTCACATGAATGTTTTCTCGGGAATGGTGACAGACGAATTCGTAGAAAAACTGAACGATGTCATGGAACGCTATGCTCCCTTTGATGAATCCGAACGTGCCTGTGAAATCGTATGCCATGTAGAAACGGAAGCTGGCTACGTTCATGTTCTGTCTTTGAAGAAGAACAAGGTGGTTTATACTCCGGAATTGTTCCAATACCTTCATAAGGAATTGGGCGCGTCAAAGGTCTGGGTGTCAAACCGTGCAAAACGGTAAGCCATACATCCTTTTTTGTGCAGGTGAGGATTCTGGAGACTGCATCGGGGAGGGCCTGGTAAAGCAGGCTGTAGCCGCTTGCGACCGCCTCCAAACCTCCTTTGAAATTCGTGGAGCCGGCGGCATCCGTATGCAAAATGCCGGCCTGCTCCCGCTGGTGGATTTTGAAACGCTTCCTGTTTCGGGCTTCGGTGATGTGTTGCCTAAGTATTTCGCTCTCCGCAGGTCTTACAAGGTTTTGGAGAGTGCGTTAAAGTCAGACTTGTGCGCAGGACTTGTTGCTGTTGATTATCCAGGCTTCAATATGAAACTGGTGGCGCAGGCTAAAAAACTGAACAAACCTGTTTTGTATGTGGCCCCACCTCAAATCTGGGCTTGGAAATCTTATCGAGCTAAACTGTTTGCTGGCTGCTCTAAGATTCAATTAGCAACGTTTTTTGATTTTGAGGTAGAGGCTTATCGACTGGCAAATTGTAATGTCGTGAAAACAATCCATCCCTTTGCCCAATGGACTTCGGTACTTGTTGCTGAGCCTCGTCTGAAAAAAATATTGCTTTTGCCGGGCAGTAGAAAAAGCCAAGCTTTGAGAAATATTCCGGTCTTTTTGAAATCTGCGCTTTCTGTTGTGCAGGATGTTCAGTTTTCTGACTTTGAAATTGTCATTTTGGCTGCTCGAAAATCCCTGGTTTCTGTATTTGAAAATGCAGTTTTGAAGGCGACTCGAAGCGGAAATGTTTCCGCTGGTGTTTGCAAGAAAATCTCTGTTCAAGAAGCTCCCGCTTCGACTAAAGAACGCTGCCGGATGTATAGTTCTATGGCGGTATCCCTTTCTGCGCCGGGCACTGCTACCTTGGAATTGGCTTTGTCTAACTGTCCTACGGTGGTTTGTATCAAACCTGATTTTTTGACATTGCAAATGGCGAAACGATTCGTGAAAACAGAACATTTTGCGTTGCCCAATTTGCTTCTTCAAAAAAAGATTTTTCCGGAATATATTTCAAGAAATTTTGACTCTACGCTGCTCGCTCAAGTTTCTGATGCCATAAAAAAAATGACAGCTCTAAAGCCGTCATTTTCAAAAGAGATCTTGGAAAAGTTGAATTCAGATTATAACTCTGAAAAGTTAATGTCTGAATTTCTTGCTCAACTCGTCTAAGGTGATTCGCATTAGGGTCGGGGTTCCGTAGGGCGACTTGAGAGGTTCCTCGGTAGCCATCAACTGTCCCACCAAAGTTGCCATTTCTTCGTTTTTCAGTTTGTCGCCAGCCTGGTAAGCGTTGGATTTAGCCCAAGCCTTTGCGATAACGTCCTGAACCTTTACCATATCGCCGCTTCCGTCATTTCGTTCACCAATGCTATCCAGAAAATCCTTGACAGCCTTGATGGCACGGGAAAGGGGAAGTGCCTTAGGAATTGCTCGAATCTGGTAGGAATCGCCACCAAAAGGTTCGATGAAAAATCCCAGGTGCCTAAACTGGTCTTCTACGGTCTTTAAAACTTCTATCTCAATTTTTGTAAGTTCCAGGAATTCAGGGAAAATAAGTTCCTGGCTGTCCAGATCCGAACCGTTGCGCAATGTGTCCAATGCTTGCTCGTAAAGGATCCGGGAATGGGCTGCGTGCTGGTCAATGACCAGCAAACCGTTGACATCTTCACCGGCAATGTAAGTGTTTGCAATCTGGAAGAAGGATGGCGGAACCCAGACTGTTTCCTTGACGGGTTCTTGCTTGAACTCATTTTCCAGAGAAATAATCTTGCCCGCTTCGGGCTGGCTGAACAAGTCCTGAGCCACGTCACTTACAGGCTTGTTGGACTTGACAGGCGTAAATGCTGGGGGATTGTATGCAGGTGCCGAGTAGGCCGGTGTAGACACATCGGAACTTGGAGTTGTTGTCGTTGCCGGGAAATCGTAATTTTGCGTGGGCTTTACGTCGCTCAGCCAAGTGGGTACAACTTCATCCTGTTCTTTACCAAGTTCTTCTTCAAGATTGATAAAGGGTGACTTTGCTTCTAAATCTTTCTTGAAGGTTTCGCGAATGGCGTGGGATACCACGAGAAAAACAAGATTGCCGTTTGCAAAGCGAACTTCTCTTTTGGCCGGATGGACGTTGACGTCAAATTCCATATCCGGCATGTCCAGGAAAAGTACGGATACTGGCTTGCATTGGGCCCCGTAGGGCTCATATGCTTGGGTCACGGCCTTGCTGACCATCTTGCTTTCGATAGGACGGTTGCGAATGAAAAGGAACTGATGGTTTCGCTTGCCGTTTGTTTCGGTTGTGGGGGAGACATATCCCCAAACATGAATCCCGGCTTCTGTATAGTCGACGGGCAAAAGGGCCTTGGCGATCTTAGAACCAATGGCTTCTGCAATACGGCTACGCAGTTCTCCGGGAACGCCTGTGAAAACGGTCTTGTCGGCGACCTTGTAGTCAAAACGGATTTCGGGATGGGCGATGGCAGTCTTAAGGACCACTTCGAAAATTCGGGTTCCTTCTGCAGTTTCGCTACTCAAAAATGTTCTGCGGACGGGGGTGTTGAAGAAAAGATCTTCTACCAGGAAGGTGGTGCCGCGGCTAGCTTGAACCTCCTGTTTTTCTACAACATTTCCGCCGCTCAAAATAACGCGGCCGCTATCGCCTTCGTCGGTTGCGCTGGTAATAGTCAGTTTCGAAACGGCAGCGATGGATGCGACAGCTTCGCCACGGAAACCGTTGGTCTGCAAATGGAAAAGGTCGTCTGCATCAAAAAGCTTGGAAGTAGTATGTCTCAAGTAACAAAGATCCAAGTCGGCGGCATTCATGCCCTTGCCGTTGTCTGTCACTTGGATTTTTTTCTTGCCACCCTGTTCAATAGATACCTGAATTCGGGTTGCCCCAGCGTCAATGGCGTTTTCAATAAGTTCTTTGACTGCGGAGGAAGGACGCTCAATAACCTCGCCTGCGGCGATTTTATTGATGATTTCGTCGGATAATAGATGGATTTTTGCCGAATTCATAGGCAAAATATAGACAATTACAAGTACATTTAGTTTTTTTTGCTAAATTTAGCGTATAGTGTGGTTGGTGTTGTAAAAAAAACAGTTGAAACCACGGAATGTGAGGTAAAAAGTGCTTTCGAATTTGTTTCTTCAATTAACTCATATTGAGTTGCTGATATCGTATCCCGTCAAGGATGTTTTGTCCTTGGTCAAGCGCGATCCGAGGATCGACGTAAAGATGCTTAACGATATTTATTTTGAAGATTCTTTCGTTGATGAAAGTTCTCATCGCCTTATTATGAATAGCGTCGTATCCTGGTTGTACGACCGTGGCGAAAATCCGGATGCTTTTGTCCAGCGCATTATTGACCGTTGCGCAACCTTTGAAGCTATTCCCGCACGTAGCGTCCTTCGCTCTTACCTCCCGTATATTTCTCAGTTCTATGCTACCGAAGATGTCCGTCAGCTCTGCCTGGACATTATTCCTAAGCGTTATACCTTGCTTAAGTCCCCCAAGTTCCTTCGTCGTGAATTGGTTGATGGTAACCGCAAGGAATATTTCTCATTCCGTTTTGATACTCCGGGTGCTCTGGTCACCAACCCCATGCGCTGGTTCAGCGGCCTTGTTCAGATTGGCCCCATTCTCTTGAATACCCAGCCCTACGAATGCATGGAATTCAAGGCATCCCAGACCTCCTTTGTCGAAGCTCTCGAAAATCGTGCTACAGCAGAAAAGCGTGATGACGAATGTGTTTATATAAATGGCCGTAAGGTTGCCGTTTATTCAACATTTGGCGATTGCATTGCAGAAAACGGACTTGAATGGGACGTCGAAGCAGAAAAGAGTATGTCTTGCATTAAGGCTCTCGAAGATGTTGTTGACGAAAAGACTGGTTCTGTTCTGATTCACAAGGATTGCTTCTATGGTGCACCGGCAAGCGTAGTCTTCTTTGATTACAAGGCAAACGTTGTTGCTCCGGAACCTTTCAACAAGTTGATGAGTGCAGTGGTCAAGCAGGAATTTGATTCTTGGGCTCCCATCCAGAAGGCTCAGGAACAGTTGCTTGAAGCAATGAATGATTCTGTTACCATCATCTACTACAAGAGCGACGATTCCATATCTGTGAATAACAAGCACTTGATGCGTAACGTGCCTGCTCGTATTCTCCGCAACTTGCTGCGTGAATACACCGCTACTGGCCGTGAAGAATACGAAAACCGTGAGTTTAAACGCGATCCGGCAATTTGTATGGATCCGCTCCGTCCTAATTTCGAAAGCCGTTTGAATCGAGTGATTGCTCATATCAATGGCTCTGACGATCCTTCTCGTCCTACCGAAGGCGTCAAGAAGTTCTTTGAAATTGAACGTCATCGTCGAGGTGGTTTCCGCTTCGTTCCGAAGTGCAAGATTATCTTCCGCGAAGAATAAAAATTTTGAGCCGGACGGAAATGTTCGGCTCATTTATTATTTGTGAAACTAATTTGACGTGCAAAATGTAAGCAAAAAGATAGTTTTCTTGCAAAAAACAATTCGTATATTATAGAATGTGATCGGTGGAAGGGTAAATCCTGAAACAACTTTATCATTGCTCCCCTCCTGATAGGTTCAAGGTTCCGTAGACCGCTCATATTTTCTCCTTCTTAGGAAAGGGTCCTCTTCGGAGGGCCCTTTCTTTCTATTTGGAGCTCAATGCTCCAAATAGAAAGCTGCTTCTACGGCTCGGTCATGTGAGTCCGCAAGCGGCCTCCCGCGACACTCGCCTTACGAAGCAGTCTTTTTAGAACGTAGGGATGCTGATGCTCCAAATAGAAACAGTCTTTATTGCTTGTGCTCGTATGCCCTCGAAAAAAGCTAACTCTTCGGTTCGGAAATGAAAATGAGTAAACTCATTTTCGCTTCACTCGCCTTACGAGTTAGTCTTTCAGCAGATTCTTCGCCTCGGCTATGTTGGAAAAATAGCTGACATTGTGTCGCGTTTTGTCATTGAATTTTTAGTATCATTAGATTATGAAGTTTTTGTTTGCTTTATTACTGGGTGCTTTCGTTACAATGGGAGCGTTGCTTTTCGTCTTTCCCAATTGGCGTAGCGAAGTGAAAATTTCTCCTGCGGCAGAAAAGCTCATACAGTCCGGAGTAGAAACTGTGGGCGGTGTTGCCGCAGCTGTAAAGGAGAACTCGCCTGCTGTAACACGAAAGGTAAAGGCCTTGATGGGGGAGTCTGCGGAACAGGTCAAACGATTTATTGTTCTAAATGGAGCGAAACTTACCGAATACGACATGATTAACACGACGGAACTTCATAAAGAAGCTTTATCTCAGGTGAAACTGAAAGATAAAAGCGTTAACGTAAAACGCCTCAAGCCTCAGATGGATTCGGCTTTGGTTACGGTTGTTGGTGTTTATTGGGATGTGTTGGGGAACGATTATGTACCTGTGGTTACCAGCGGCAATGATTACGCCGGCCACAAATACAATTCAAAGCATTACAAAAATTCAGCTTTGGATTTTAGAACGAAGGATCCCAAGATTTCCATGGCCCAACGCAAACAAATTGCTGATAAAGTAAGAGCGAAACTGGATGAACGCTATGTTGTTCTTTTTGAATCACCGGGAAAGTCCGCCGAACATCTTCACGTTCAGTATAACGGAAAGAGATAGTGTCGCTCTTGCGTTTTGACAATTAAAAAAAAGCCCCGGGTTTTCCCGAGGCTCTTTAATTTTTTTTGCGCGGTTCTAACCCGCGTCGCGACCAAGATTAGCGAGACTAGCGCTTTCTTGCAGCCATTTCCTTCTTCAGGATGTCCATGACAGGGCCGATTTCTGCAGGAGCCTTGAAGATGGGGTTGGCGTACTTGCTCTGAATGCCTTCAAGCTTCTGTTCGTGGTAGCCCACCTTGAATTCGGTGAACTTCAGGCCGTGAGCGGTGCTGATAACAACCACGTTTTCGTCCTTGTCGATCTTGCCTGCAGCACAGAGCTTTTCCAAAGCGCCGAGGGCTACGCCAGTGTGGGGGCAGCAGTACAGACCGATGCGGTCGCCGCGGTGAGCTGCGTTTGCCAATTCTTCTTCAGAGACGCTGACCACCATACCGTTGGTTTTCTGGATGGCGCGAACAGCCTTGGGGTAGCTGACCGGGTTGCCGATCTGGATGGCGGAAGCGAGAGTCTTCTTAGCCTGCATGGGAACCAGCTGGTCGAAACCGCGTTCGTAAGCCTGGTAGAAGGGATTTGCGTTTTCGGCCTGAGCCACGATAATGCGAGGAATGCGGTCGATGAGGCCCATGGCCTTGCAGTCTTCGAAGCCCTTTGCAAGAGCAGAGACGTTACCCAGGTTGCCGCCCGGAATGATCACGGTGTCGGGAACCTTCCAACCCATTTCCTGGCAGATTTCCGGAGAGATGGTCTTCTGACCTTCCACGCGGAGGCTGTTCATGGAGTTGGCGAGATAAATGCGGTTGTCCTTGGTGACTTCCTGAACGATCTTCATGCAACCGTCGAAGTCGGTGTCGAGAGCCAGAACGATGCTGCCGTTGGAGATAGGCTGGATCAGCTGAGCAACGCTGGTCTTGCCTGCGGGCAGGAATACGATAGAGGGGATGCCTGCCTTGGCGCAGTAGGCGGAAAGGGCGGCGGAGGTGTCGCCGGTAGAAGCGCAAGCAACGGCATCAATCGGATGAATGTTCTTCTTGATGATGTGGTTTACCTGGCTTACGAGAACGGTCATGCCCAGGTCCTTGAAGGAACCGGTATGGGAGTTACCGCAAAGCTTCACCTTCAGGCTCTTGATGCCCAGTTCCTTGGCGATGGGAGCTGCGTCGAACAGCGGGCTCCAACCTTCGCGCATGGTCACGATGTCTTCCACCGGCATGTCGGGGAGAACCATTTCGCGCTTGCTCCAGATACCGCTCTGGTCAGCCGGTTCAAAGCTCATGCGGCGTTCGGCAAAAAGCTTCTTCCATTCTTCGGGGCTGCGTTCGGCCAGGGCCTTGCGGTCGTGTTCCACTTCCAGCAGGCTGTTATCGACCTTGGAACGGTAAATGATGTCGGTTACCGGGTAGGTATCGTCACCGTTGATATTTCTGAAATGAGCGTTAAACTGAGTCATAATATCCTCTAAAATTTTTACGGGCTGAAATTTAGAAAAAAATATTCTGCGTTACCCCCTTTTGCGCTTTTCGCAGAGGGTGATTTTAACTATTGGGTTTTATAGACGTCTCCAATCGTTTTTGTTAGTCTAAACTAACTAAATGATGGAAATGGCTAAAAATCACCGATTAGGGGTAATTTCGGGTTATCAAACTTTCTATATTTTGTGTTGTAAACTGTATGGTAGAACTTAGGAGTTCTTAGTGAAAAAATTATGCTTTTTATTCGTGTTTGCAGCTTTGCTGACTTCTTGCATTTTTGATTCCGATGATGCAGGTGTTAGCAGCTGGTTGTCTGATCACGGACTGCCTGATAGCTATAAGGTTCATGTGTTTGATATCGAAAATATCAAACCCTCTTCTGTTGAGTTTGGTAAGAATGTTGCACCTCGTCTGATTGACTCTATGGAATTCTTTTTGGGTAAATCCGCCGGAGTCTCCTATGACATGTATATGGACGTAGCTTTTGCTGCAGATACCACCTTCATCAAGAGCTTGAAGGCTGCTGATTCTACAAACACCTTTATGAGTTTCTTCTGGTTCTGGAAGCTTTACAACAACAAGAATTTCCCCAAGGATTCTCTTCCTTTCAAGGAAGACATGAATGTCCAAGTGAGCTGGAAACTTGAATTCAGTGAAAAGAAAAAATTCTTAGACAGCTTGTCTAAGATTTCTGACTCTGTATGGCTGGCATCCTTGAGTGATTGGGAAGCTGACGACTCTGATGAAGCAGTGTTCGAAATTTCCATGAAAAAAGGCGACTCCACAACCTTCATGTACCTGCCTTCTAAACTGACTGAACAGCTGAGTAAAATGACCTATGCTGCTCATTTGCAGTTGAAACTTTCCGCTCCCAAAGCCGAACACTTGTATTGCTTCTTTGGCAACGTTTCTAGCTCTTTCGCTCCGCGTTTCAACTTTTATACTGTAGGAGATTCCGTAAATTACCTGAAACCGTCTCCTCCTCCGTATCGTGCCGCAAACGTTCTTGTATACGATGAAGACGAATGCGAAACATGCCTTCACGGTGGTTCCAGGGATTCTGTGGTGATTTCTATTCCCTCCGAACAGATTCTTCCTGCCATTCAGGAATTCTATGAAAAGTATCCGCTGGACAACAAGGGTGACGGTTATGACGTTCGCCAGACTGTTGTGCTCGCTCAGTTGACCATGGCTCGTGATGATGCTGCCTCTAGTAACGCAACAGAGTTTGGACTGCCAATCCAGGTAGTCGTCGGCTCCTTTGTTGATAGTGCAGGCACCGAAGTCCGTAGAATGGAATCTTACCGTTTAAACAAGGAACGTATCCTTGAAGATGGCCACCAGAACTTGATTTTCCACGAAGGCGATTCCTTGTCTCTCCAGATTACCGGTGGCCTTCGCGAATTGGTCAACCTGGAAAAGGATTCCCTGAAGATTGTGGTTAAGATGGGTTATCCGTTCCTGCAAGAAAAGGATTCTACCTACACGGATTACATTGCCAACGGAGATACCAACTACGTATTTATGAACTACTTTGATCATGGCCGTTACGATTTCTCCAAGTCGTTAGAAAATCCCATGACTTTGAAACTCTGGATGTCTTCCAAGCGTAAGGAGGAAAACTAATGAAGAAGTTTGCAGCCTTGCTTGGTGTATTGGCCAGCCTGTCCTTTGGCTCGATGATTGGCATTGACGCCTTGGGTGAAGAACAGGTGATGGGCGGAACCGCTTCTGCAGCAGGTCGTGGTTTCTCTGGCAATGCAAAGACCGGCGATTCCGAGGGCCTTTCTGTAGTGAACCCGGCTCGTCTTGCGTTTGACAAGAACGTGGTTTTCAACTTGAACTTTGCGCTGGAAATGGATGCCGCCTCTAAGAGTGGCCACCACATGCTGACCAACGGTATGTCCATTCCGTCGTTCAATATTTCTTTCCCCATGGGTGATTTCGGCGCTATGGGTGTTTCACTCTGGCAGCATTATTCCTCCAACTTGAACGAAAAAGCCTCCGGTAGTGATGCCGCAAAGATTGAATATCAAGGAAGTGTGTACGAATTGGTTCCCACATACGCAATCCGTATTCCGTATCTCCGTTCCGTCTCTCTGGGTGCCGCCGCACACGTGGTCTTGGGTAATATCAGCCGAAGCCTGACCTTAGGCCCGGACAATAGTGCTGTGACCGAAGAGGATGAATGGGGTACGCGTCACACGAAGGTTTCCGATTTCGTCGATGGTACTTGGGAAATCAAGAACCATCCGGCATACTACGCTGCGGCTTTGCAGTACCGCGGTCGTCAGGTGTCCTACTTCTTCTCTTATACCACGGGTTATACCCTGAAGAACGATTTGGACTACGACTTTAGATATAGCGAAATAGATACCTTGGTTCCCACAAGCTATTCTCGTGAAATCAAGGTTCCGGCAATGTTCGCAACGGGTATCAGCTATCGCTTGTTCAAGCGTCATAACATTATGCTTGACCTGCAGTGGCGTGCCTGGGACGAAGACATAGAGAATATCGCGGGCAGCTGGACTATGCCTAACTATACCGAAACCCAGAGTGATTTTATGGCCTCTGTTGGTTACCAGCTTGATGGTGTACCGCTGTTCTACGAAGATTACTGGAAACGTATCAATTACCGCGTTGGTGCCTGGTACAAGAATTGGTACGTAAAGGATGTTTATGAGGTTGGCGGATCGGTTGGTGCAGGTTTCCCCATGGGCCGTAAGGGCACCACGGTTGATCTTGCTCTCCAGGGTGGTAAGCGTTTCTCCGATGCCAAGACTGAATGGGAAGAATCGTTCTTTGCAATTCGCATTGGCTTGACTGGTATCGGAACCTGGGGCCAGAGCCGTCGATAAAATTTTTTGAAGGAGGTCTGAAAATGGCTACAAAAAAAGTAACGGAAGCAACTTCTAAGATTAAGGCTGTCGCAAAGACTGCTAAGGCTAAAGTCGAATCCGAGGTGAAGACTGTTAAGGCAAAGGTCGAATCTGAAGTCAAGACCGCCAAGGCTAAGGTGTCTGAAGCTGTTGCGACAAAGAAGACTGCTGTGAAGAAGTCCGCAAAGGCAACCGTCAGTTCCCTGAAGGAAGCCGAGGAAAAGGCAGAAAAGGTTGTGGCTAAGGTGAAAGCCGCTAAGACTTCCACAAAGACCGCTGCTAAGACCGCCACAAAGACTGCAGTGAAGAAGGTTGCCTCTAAGGCTACTGCAGCAAAGACTACTGCTAAGACCGCTGTTGCCAAGGCCGCCACTAAGGCTACCGCAAAAATTGCAAAAGTTGCCGAAGCCGTAGAAGAAAAGGTTTCTGCCAAGGTCGCAGAAAAGGCTTCCAAGAAGGATGAAAACATCGCTTCTCTCGCTCAGTCCTTTGATGCTGAATACTTGGTCCTGATGCAGAAGGATCCTAACTGGATGCATGCTTTCTGGGAAGTTTCTGAAAAACGTATTCAGAAAGCAAAGAAGGGCAAGGGTAAGTTGGTCCTTCGTTTGTTTGATATTTCTTCTGACTTGACTGTTCAGCGCAGCAAAAAGCGTAAGTTCCGTGACGTAGAAGTTCCGGCTGAAGCTCGTAGCTGGTATGTGGAAAACACCGCCGGCAAGGCTGTGGTTGCCGTTCTTGGTTCTGTTCAGGGCAAGAACTTCATGCCGATCGTTGAATCTGCTCCGGTGGAAGTCTTTGACAAGTCTGCAGCAGCTCCCGCTTCTGACGATGCTTTCGCAAAGGCCTCTTTGGGTGGCAACACTCTGGGCAACTTCATGAGCTCCGGTTTCTCCAGTCAGACTGCTGAATCTTGGCTCAAGTCCTTGAGCGAAAACTTCGGAAGCTCCTCCGAATCTATGTTCTCTGGCGCACTTTCTAGCGCTGCTCTCCAGAGCAATGCCGCACTTGCTGCCGCTTCCAAGGATTCTGTGAACTATGGTAAGGATTTCTTCCTGTGGGTTAAGACTCGTCTCATCGTTTACGGTGGCACCCGTCCTGACGCTCATCTCCAGGTTCGCGGTGAAGATTTCCCGCTGAATCCCGATGGCACATTCAGTTTCGAAGAAGACCTCCCGGATTGCACCAAGGTTATTCCTGTGTTCGCAACCGATAAGGATGGCGATTTCCCCACGACAATCGTTCCTATCGTTGTGAAGCGCACTGAGTAATTTCGCTAGATGGCAAATCCTGGCAAAATTGTTTTCCTGATGCACGCACATTTACCTTTTGTGCGTCATCCGGATTATGAACGCTTTTTCGAAGAGAATTGGCTGTTTGAAGCTATTGCTGAAACTTACCTGCCTTTGGTGCAGACTATGCAGCGTCTCCTCGAAAAGGGTGTACCGGGTACCTTGAATCTGAGCGTCTCTGCTCCTCTTATTGAAATGCTTTCGGATGAACTTCTGCTTCAGAAGTTCTCCACCCATTTGACCCGCCAACTGGAACTGATTGAAAAGGAAGTCCAGCGCAATGCGGGAACTCCTTTGGAATCCCTTTCTAAGTTCTATTTGGAACGTCAGCGTACTCTCATTGATACTTGGGAAAACAGAATTCATCGTAACTTGCTTGCAGAATTCCTTCGCCTGGAACAGGCTGGCAAATTGAATTTGCTGACGTGTGTGGGTACCCATCCGTTCTTGCCTGCTTACCAAAGCGATCCCGAATCCATTCGCATGCAGTTGGATGTGACTGTCCGCTGCTTTGAACGAACTTTCGGCCGTAAGCCTAAGGGCGTGTGGTTGCCGGAATGTGGATTCTTCCCGGGTTTGGATTCGTATTTGGCCGAGTTCGGAATACAGTATTTCTTCCTGGAAACCCACGGGGCGTTGTTGGCGTCTCCGCCGCCTAAGTATGGTGTTTTTACCCCGCTGCGTACAAAGAGTGGGTTGCTCTTTATGGGCCGCGAACAGAAAAGCTCCATGGAGGTTTGGAGTCGCCGCACAGGTTATCCGGGCCATCCTGAATACCGTGAATTCTTTAAGGATATTTCTTCAGAACGCCCTCGCGACTATCTGGGTGAATACTTCTTCTCTGGTGAAACGCCTATTGATTCCGGATTCAAGTACAATCGCATTACCGGTACGGAACAGAAGGAACTTTATCGCCCTTGGAACGCCATGCGATTGGCTGGCGATCATGCACGTTTGTTCGTTGTGAATCGCGAAACTACGATTTCTGAATTGCTGGTGAATATGGATGGCAACAAGGCCGCCTTGCTTTGCCCCTACGATGCAGAACTGTTTGGACACTGGTGGTTTGAAGGCCCGCTGTTCCTTGAATCCATGCTGGAATACGCTGCCTCCTCTTCTGTCATTGAATTTGCCGGCGCTGATCAGGTTATGACTGAATCTGCGGATCCCGAAACACATGAACCCCCATTCTCCAGCTGGGGAGAAGGCGGCTTTGGTTCTGTTTGGATCAATGGTGAAACGGATAAGTATTATCCCCAGTCATATCGACTTCGAGCCATGATTCAACACCTTAAGACGATTTTGGACCGTATGGATTCCAAGGCTAAGGCTTGCAAATTGATTACCCGTTACATCAAACAGATGGAACGTGAATTGATGTTGTTCCAGGCTTCTGACTGGGCCTTTATGATTCACAATCACTCTGCCGATGGTTACGCACGTCGTCGTTTGGATGTCCATTACAATAATGGCCATGCTCTTTTTGCGGAAGCTTGCAAGGCCGTGCTTAGAAAATCCGACAAGCCTACTGCAAATTCTGTATTGCCGAAGTTGGAAGCCGATAATAATATCTTTAGTTGGCTGTAATTTGAACGCCCTGTTGCGGCGGCTTTAATTAATGCGGCGGCTTTAGTAGATAATAATGAAATCTTTCGTTTTTCCAGAGCTTCCGGCTCTGAATTTGTATACTCCGGGGGCCATCATTTCTTTAACGGTGGATTCGTCGATGCAAAGTGCTCTGCCCTCGTAATTTTGTCGCGTAATAAGGTCTCCGCGTCGATTTCGAATTTCAACAAACTTTTTGTTTTCGGGGAGAGGTGTAAAGCAAAGATGCCCCTCGCGCCAAGGCATGGGATAGGCGTGCATAGCAATAGCCTTGGTGTTTTCTGGATAAAAGGTGTCACTGTCAAATCGGCTGAATATCCAACCTAAGGAATCGATGTTAGAATTAATGATGGCTTCGTTATAGATGTTTTCAGCATTGTAAATTGAGGGGGCGTGCGTGAATTCTGCCGAATTTCCCTTGAAAAGAACAATGCTGACATTACCTTTGTATTCGGTAAAATCAGGCTTACCATTCATGATGTATGCGTAGGCCATTTTGCTGATGCTGGGGTTGAAGGTGTCGGAATCGTTGTTTTTTTCAAATTTGAAGTCTGGCCAAAAATATTGGTCACTGGTAATCCATTGAGCCGAATCCAGGAAGGATGATTTTTTCCCGGAGAATGCCAGACGTACTGCGAAGTCATTGAACATTGAATCCGCGGAAATATTCTTGCTTTTAGCGAAGGCCACAAAATGCTTGTTAAAAGGCTCATCAGGTTTTTTGGAAAAACTTTCCCAGATATACTTGTCGACTTTTTTATCTACATGGTTGTAAAGGTACATTAGAAAAATGCCCGCACCATAGGTGATGTTGCTGAATGCATTCACGTTGGGATATTGATCAGAGGCATCGAGAGGGTAACCCATATGTTCGAACATTCCCGGTAAATAGGAATAGTAATCGTCGATGTCGGGAGCTGCGATTTCTTCCATGCCAGAAGCTGAAGCTTCAAACCAGAAGGATTGATGCTTATACAAGTCCAGATAACGAATTTGAATGGCGTGATATAGTTCGTGTATGGTTGTGACGCGTAAGGCCTTATCCCATTGGGTTGCGTAAGAATAGTCGTGAAGCGTGTTTTTCAGTTCTTCAGATGCGATAGTGTATTTGCAGACTTTACCATTGAACTCAACGGAATCCTTTTGAGGAATCCCCTCGCTAGGTGTATAACGGAAATCGTTGTCAATCAGAAGTTCGCTGGATCCAGTGGGAGTCATATGGGGAATGGTAATGCCATAGCAACCATGGCAAACGCCTCCGATGAGTTCTCTGGTGTTACGCATGTAGTCGATGTCGATGACTTCAATGGGATACAGGCCGTCTTCTACATCTTGTTCGTAATGCAGAGTTTTTGCTTGGCCTAGGGGAGCCAACATTCCGATGTTTTGAGTGTGAAACCTGTATGCAAACTCGGCATGGGCTGCCAGTGAATCTATATATTCCTTGGTTGTCTTATGGGGCCCTTTGAGTGTGTAGAATATTTGAAAATGCTCTGAAGTCTTTGAATATACTGTATCGTAATAGTCATCTGGCGTACAGGTTTTGACATCGGAAATTGCGGTTCTTGCAGACAGACCTGGGTCAGCCTCGAGAGCCTTGTGGTGACGCATAAACATGTCGGTGCCGCAATGGCCGCTGCGTGCGAACCCTTCGATGGAACATGTCAAAAGAAGGAAGGCGGCGAATAGAAATTTCATCATTATTCGCCCTTCAAAATGTTTTCGCTAATCAAGATATTTCGAGCACGTTGCTTGATTTCTGCGGAGACTTCAAGTGCGCTTTGATGGTGCGGTTTCTTGCGGGCATCAACAATAATGGGCGCCTCACAACCCCAATGTTTATTGACGGTATGAGCGTGGAAACCATACAGGTCCTGCGCAGGGTCGGAACGTGTGAAAGTAAGCCACAGAAAATCATCTAGTTTGGAACCATCCAGTTCCTTATGGAAATCTACGAGACTGATCCAGGGGTAGTTTTCGCGGAAAGCCCAATGTTCGAGACTGGTTTCCAGTTCCTTTATTAAGGAGCCTGCGCAATTAAAAGCGGGAGCCTGAATTACAAGAACTCCAGGCATTGGAATTCGAATGGCTTTTTTGTCAAAACCTGTCGGCAGTTCCAGTGAATCCATATCTTGCAGGCTGTTTCTAAGCTCACGGCGCTTGACGCCAGCTGCTGCCATAATCAGTTTGGAACCATGGTTCAAACTAGATCCGGTGTAGTCCAACGTGTCGATGGTTGTTGCCGTCTGGAAATGCAGATCCCGCTGGAAGTTGATGCGTTCCAAGATGTGGCCAAAGAATTCCGGTACGTTGTTCACATCGATAGCGGAACCCCGTTCCTTTTCGTCTTCCTTAGCCGCGATGAGCAGGTACTTGCTAAGACTTGCTTGATTGAAACCCAGGAGCGCATTTGCTGTTTTCAGCAATTCCATCGGCTCGCGGTCTTCGGGCTTAGCGTAGGGGAGGAATCGTTCGCTTGCAAGTGCTAGACATAGCGGGTGAACGCCTGCGGCGTCTACGGCGTGAATAGAATGGAGGCCGGGCACAGATGCAGGAACCATGGGCTTGGTAACCTGATGGATGAAACTGCCAAAGAGTGTGTCTTCTTGAGGCGGGCGCCCTACAACAGTGAACGGATAAATGGCGTTTTTCTTGCAGAGAACTTTTTCCACCTTAAGATAGGGGAAACTGTGCTTGTCGGAATAGTAACCGATGTGGTCTCCGAAAGGTCCTTCGGGTTTCAATTCCGGCTGGACTTCGCCAAGAATGCAGAAATCCGCATCACTAGAAACTAAGTATCCGTTGTGAATAAAGTAGCGGAATCTTTTTCCCCCAAGCATTCCAGCAAAAACCAATTCCGAAAGATTCTCTGGCATGGGCATCACTGCAGCAACAGTATGTGCCGGAGGACCGCCTAAAAAGATGCTGACTTTCAGCGGGCGCCCTTCCTCAATTGCCTTGCGATGGTGCCTTGCAATGTCGCGCTTGATCTGGTAGTGGAGTCCGCATTCTTCACCCAGTTTGTACTCGTTGCCGGAAATTTGTACGCGGTACATGCCCACGTTGGTGGTCATGATGCTTGCGTTTTCATCGGGTCTGGTAGCTACTTGGGGCAGCGTTAAAAAGGCTCCTCCGTCCTTGGGCCAGCTGACCAGCTGAGGCAAATCCTGCAACGAACATTCTTCGAAGTCGCTAATGCTGCCGGACTTTTTGGGCAGTGCACAAATACCAGCGCTTGCAGCTTTTAACCACTGGATAGGCTGTATTTTCTTGAAAAATGCTACAGGATTGGACTTGAACTGCACTGCGGTCTGTGTTGCAGAGAGGCTATTGCGAAAAAGGAATTGAAGACGTTCCTCTGTTCCGAAGATGTTGCAAACGGCGCGGAAAGGGCTGCCCTTGACGTGCTCAAACAAAAGAGCTGGGCCACCTGCCTCAAAAACTTGACGTGCGATTTCCGCCATATCGAGGTTAGGATCCACCTCTTGCTTGACACGTCTAAGCATGCCTGCTTTTTCCAAATCCAGCAGAGCCTGTTCAAGGTTTTTATACATAGGTCCAGTTTCCCTGGAAAGGTTAGCCGGCGGTTGCGCTCTGGTCCAAAGCTTCGAAGGCTTGGGTCTTCTTCTGGCTTTCCATGGCCATGATCACATTGCGCGCATCCTTGCGTGCGTTCATGGCGTAAACAACGTTGGTTTTGCTAATGATCGCTGCAAAGGTTTCTTCGGGGATTGTTGTAAAACCCTGGAAGGAAAATTCATCGTAGCAGGCGGTCATGGAATCTTCGGATACAAATTGATGAGATGCGGTGAAGCCGCGGAACGGGCCATTTCCAAGACGAACGGTGATCTTGTTTTCGTTCACCGAACTGATGATGCCAGTCCACTTGATGGATTTGAACCCGCACTGGATGTAGTAGTTCACGCTGGATCCTGCCACCAATTCCTTAGGAAGGGTGTAGTGCAAGAGCGGGGTCTTACCGATTTGTATGTTCATCGGGGCATACTGCAAGGTTTCCATTACATTAGGAAGGGAATATTCTTGCCACGATGTTTGACTCAATTGTACCATGTTGCCCTAAATCTAGTAAAAAATAAATGTCGATGGTGATGAAAAACACGTTTTATTTGTCTATTTTTGAAATTGTAAATAGATGTAAAAAGAGCTTGTGTAACTACCATAAAATTGATAGTTATTGTTCGGAGATTTCTTATGACGAAATACCTTTTTGTTCTTACCAGTTCCCCCAAGGACTTTTATTGCGAACAAACTATTGTTGCGATTGCGTCCTTGCGTGCGCACAATCCGGGAGCCTATGTTACGGTTCTGACTGACGATAGAACTGAAGCAACTTTGACTGGTAATCGTGCGGTCTTAAAGGAAGTTGTTGATGAACTTAAGGTTATGGAGTTGGATGAAAAACTGACTCCTATGCTCCGTTCCCGTTTCCTTAAAACGTCCATGCGCAACATGGTGGACGGTGATTTCCTCTTCCTGGATTCCGACATTGCTGTTGTAGGCGATCTTTCTATTCCCGCAGAATGGAATGGCCAGATTTACGCCGTGTTGGATTTCCACACAAATCTTTCCAAGGCAATCAACCGCAAAAAGGTTTTGAATAACGCTAAGAATATGGGCTTTTCGCCGATTTTGAATGACCAGTTGTTCAATAGCGGTGTTATTTATGCCCCGGACAATGCAGAATGCCGCAAATTCTTTGAAAAATGGCATGAACTTTGGCAGCATTGCGTTTCCAAGAACTTCCCGTACGACATGGCATCCTTTGCAGAAACTGATCATACCTTTGGTTATGTCATCAAGGAAATGCCTGGTGAATGGAACTGTCAGTTGGCCTATGCCAAAAAGTTCATTCCCAACGGTAAGGTGTTCCATTTCTTCGGTTCACGCATTATCAATACCTGTGGCCGTCCGGTCCCTGCCAGCATGGATGTATTCTTGCCTAAGATTTTACGCAAGAACTTCTATACCGACCTGAAGGAAATCCCAGTGACGGTAAATGCGGACAAGTCTGTTCATATCAATGAGTATTACGACGATGTCATTGCCAATGCAAAGGATGCCTTCTTGTATCAAACGAAGCACGCAGGCTCCTTTGGTGCTGATATTATTCGTTCCTATGCATTTGCCAGGGTCCTTGAGTTTGGTTACAAGAAAATGCCTGCCTTGATTAAGCTGTTGGAACTGGTTGGTAAAATCCTTTAATTAGTATATTTGAGTTTATGTCTAAACCGTCTCTTCAAGAAAGATTTTCCAAGTGGTATATTCCACTGATTTGTAAGCATCCGTACAAGGCGCTAGCATTCTATTTGGTGCTGGCATTGCTTTGCGTCTATCCGATTTTAGTTAAACCAGGTCTAAAGTTGGATGCGGACTTGTCTCACTTGCTTCCAGAGGATACTCCCAGCGTTATTGCGCTTGAAGAGTCCTACACTCGTTTTGGTAGTGCAGACCGTTTTACCATTGCAATTCAGAGCGAAGATCCTGACATTGTTGCTGCGATGCAGGATTCCATCAGTGACTATATCAGAAAGAACTGGGTGGATGACTTTGTTTCAATCCAGATCGATAACAACAATCAGTTCTTTAAGAATAATGCTCTCCTTTACCTTCCGGTGACACACTTGGAGCGTATTCGCGACAATCTGGAAGATTTACAGCTTGAAATCGGCCGTAAGAATGGTCCTCTGGTTGTTGACCTTTTAGGCGAGGAATCGGCTTCCGAAGAAAAGAAGGAAAGAGTATGGTTTGATTCTGATTTGCCTCAGGAGTTGGGTTTGCCTGACGAAGCGATTGGCGCCTTTGCAACATTTTTGAACAAGCCTAAGGATACCGCTAAGACAGAATCCCAGGTGAAGGAATGGGACCCCAAGGCCCCTGTGCCTGCACACTTGAGAACTCGCCTAATTGGCTGCCCCCGACCGGATAGCACTGGCAAGGTTTGGTTTAATGGCGTTGTGAACGCTAAGCTTATCAAACCCTCTACCGACTACGAATTTGTGACTCGAATTCTGGCTCAGACCGAAGTCTTGCTCAAACACTTCGGTGAACGTACCTATTCTGCAAAAACTCGTTTCAGCGTTGAAGGTACTTATGAAGGATTGAAGGAAGTGGATGAAGTCGCCAATGACAGTATCTTCTCCTTTGCCATTAGCCTCGTGCTGATTATTCTTCTTACTAGTTTCTTCTTCCGTAGTGTCAAGGGCCCGATTCTGGTTACCGCTACGGTACTTTATGCCTGTATTCCAACCTTTGCATTTACGGCACTCGTTTACGGAAAGCTGAGCCCGTTTACGGTCTTTGTGGCGTCCATTATTCTTGGCGTGGGTATTGACTATTCCATTCACATGATGGGCACCGCTCAAAAGCTTTTGCACAAGTGCGCCACACTCGAAGAAGTCTTGGAAGAAGCTCAGAAGAAGATGCTTAAGCCCTTTATTTTGGCTAGCTTTACAACCATTGCTGCTTTCTTGACTCTTCTGGTGGCTCACTTCAAGGGTTTTTACGAATTTGGCGTGGTCTCCTCTGCGGGTGTTTTGTTCAATATGATGACTTCCGTGCTTGTCTTGCCGGTGTTCGTTAAGTGCATGGGCGGCATTCCCGCAGCTCCCCAGAATTCTCTTTTCCCCAAGTCCTGGAGCGAAGAAAAGATTTTCAAGTTCTTCAAGATTGCTGCTGCCATCTGCTTGGCCATAGGCATTGCTTCTATTTACTATGCACCGAGTGTTGACTTTGAACATGACCTGAAGAACCTTCGTCGAGCCTCAACGGTGGTTAAGACTCAGAAGACCAAGATTTCTACCAGTGTGACTCGCGATGGTCACAAGGCAAAGACTTCTACGCCGGCGGCTGTGATGGGCTCCAAGCCTGAACAGCTGGATAAACTGTACGACACCTTGATGTATCGCCTGAACGTGGAAAAGGATTCTCTGCTGGGTAGCTTCCTCACGCTCCGTAGCTTTGTTCCGCCTGCAGATTCCCAAAAGATTCGTCTTGAGGTCATTGAAGAAATACGCGACTTGGTAGAAGCACGTGTGTTTGATCGCGCTACAGGTGACGATTCCGTCAACATCGCCAACCTCCGTTTGATGGCCGCTGTAGAAGAACCGTTTACCGCCGAAGATGTGCCTAGCTGGACCTTGGATATCCTGCGCGAAAAGGATGGGTCCTATGGTAAGATTGGCTTTATCTACGGTAATTTCCCCAGCTGGGATGCAAACGCCTTGCAAACCTTCCAGGACCGTTACGGCCATTGGAACTTTGATGGAGAAAACCTCCGTACCTTCTCTTCTCAGTTCATTCTTTCCGATGTAATTAAATCAGTGAAGGAAGATAGCATGAACTTGGCTCTAGTCATTCTTCTTGTAATCTTCGGTACTTTGGTAATTTCCTTCCGTAAGCCAAAAATGTTCGCTACGGGTTGCGTTCCCTTTGGTATGGGTGCATTGATTACCTTGGGTGTACTAGGCTTCTTGACACAGTATTTCTCCTATGGCAAAATCAGCATATACAATGTGATTGTGATTCCCATGACTCTTGGCTTGGGCATTGATGCGTCTATTCATCTGCTGACTTCCTGGACTTCTGATAAGACCATGACTTTGCGTAAGTTGATGGATACCACGGGTCGAAACGTGATTGCAAGTTCCACGACAACAATTGCGGGCTTTGTTGGTTTCCTCTTTACAACTCATCGAGGCCTTAAAGGCATTGGTGACCTGGCCTGTATCGGTATCTTTATCTTCCTTGTGACAAGCGTTGTCTTCTCCACGCTTCTCTGCAAAACTTGGCTCAAGAAGGACAAGTAAGAAACCGGAAAATTAAGTGCAAAAAAAGCTCCCTTTTCAGGGAGTTTTTTTATTGCCTTTGGATTAGTATTCGAAATCCACAGCGCGGCGTTCAACTACGACCTTCTTCACGAAGCCAACGATAGCCTGGTGATCCGGGTGACCCTGGTAGAAATCCAGTGCTTCCTTGGTACGGAAGGTGGTGTCTAGTGCGATATCATATTCGATGTCGCCGTTGCCAAGTTCGGATTTGTTGAAGTTCAAACCGGATTCGATGCTGACCAGGCCCGGAATCTTGCCTTCTAGAGCGTGGAATGCTGCTACCAGCTTTTCGCCGTTTTCCTTTGCGGTTGCGCCTTCGGCTTCTGCCTTCAACTTCCACCAAACGATATGTCTAATCATGATTGTTTCCTTTTTTGTTGTGAAATTTCTTTGTAGAGTTCCAGCTGGCGCTTAAAGCAATCGTTCCAGCTGAACTTTTCTGCGTATGTGCGAGCGTTGACTTTCTTCTGAGACAAGTCGGAATGATACAGATCTACGATGGCGTCTGCAAGAGCTTGAGGCGTGCGTGTCTCGAGAATTGTACCGGCGCCTGATTCCATTACGTGTTCTGCAGCAGCTCCTGTGCTAGCGCCAATTTGGGCGTTTCCACAGGCCATGCTTTCCAAGATGGATAAACCGAAGGTTTCCCAGCCGGAGAGGGCCAAGCCCAAGTCTACGCTGGCGTAATGCTTTGCCATTTCATCAATGGACTTGATGAAACCTGCATACTGAATGCGCGGATGCTTTGCGACGGCTTCTTGAACCTGGGGCAGGTAAGGGCCTGTGCCTGCAAGGACGAGGGCTGGCTCACTCTTCAATTTTTCGGCAATGATGTCGTAAGCGCCCAGCAAAAGTTCTATGCCCTTTTCTTCGCAAAAACGGTGGGGGAAAAAAATGGTCAAACGGTCGGAATCACCATCCTTTAAACTCTTCACCAACTCCTCATCCCGTTTTTCTGGAGAGAACATCTGAATGTCGCAGCCCAATGGAATCCAATGGGACTTGGGCAAGCCATTGGCGTCGCAGCGGTCCAGAACTTCCTTGCAGGAAACCTGTATGCCATCGTACTTTTTAAATTCCTGACGGGCGTACCAGAAGGCCGCCTTCTTGCAGAATGAACCCATTGCAGCGCCAAGCTTGTTTGCTACAGGACGTTCCACATAAGTGATGGGAAAGTCTGCGTGCCAGAAACTGAGCAAGGCTGCATTAGGGCAAATCTTTTTCGCGGCGCAACGCACAACGGAGGGCAGTATGTAGGGGGATCCTACTTCAATCACGTCGGGCATGTATTTCCGCAGTATAGGACGAATCTGGGATTGCTTCCAAATGAAGCGATACTCCCAGTTTCCTGGAAAACGGAACGCTTTAACATGCTCAATAACCAAACCGTCACTTTTCTTTTCGGTATATGTTTTGGAGTCCGGCATAACGAATACAGAAAGCACCTCGCTTTGCTGCTCGTAGAAAGCCATCTTCTGTAAATGGTAACGTCGAACACCGCCCCCAGAAGGGCTCCAGAAATTATTGAAGTCAACAATGGTAAACATTCTATGCTAACTAAAAGGCTTTAGCCTTCTTCCTGCATTCTGTTGGAAAGCGGATCAATGGACAAGTTGCCCTGATAAACCTGGCTGCTGCCCAAACGCTTTGAATCAACGTTCAGGAACAAATTGCCACCCTTGGATTCCAGCCAGTATATGGCATCAGAGTCGCGGAGGTAAGCACGAGGACCCACAAGACCGTTTTCGGAATCCACCAGTTCGCCGCCCAAGAACAGCGGGATATCTACAGCCTTGTACAGGTCGAGAATGATGGAAGAACGGCGTTCGTGAATATCATTCAAGTCAAAGTAATCCGTAATCTTCAGATGATCGATGCCATCAATGAATACAACCAGGTTGGGGTGTTCCTTTGCTTCTTCCTTCAGAGTTGCAATGAACTCCATGTTGTCGAGGTCAGGTTGGTCATCCCAAATTTCAAGCCGGTTGTTGCGGACGAATCCCATCAGTTCGCGTGTGGCTTCCAGAATTTTCTGGTTCACAGCTTCGTCTTCGCTCTGCTTGCGTACGGTCAGAACGGACTCGCCAATAAGCATTGCAACAAGTCTGTCAAAGATTTGACGACGAGGTGTTTCCAGTGCGATGTAAATCAGCTTCAGGTTCGGATTGCTTTGAATCAAATCCAGGGCCATACTGGACATCAATGTCGTCTTCAAGCCGAAGGGCTTGGAGGATACGTAGAAACAACCGGATTGGATACCGTCAATGGTCTTTGTCAGTTTTGGGAAGGTGCTTAGGGAATAGCCTACGCGAACGTCCGGCGGGCAGCCCATGGCGGTGTCAAAGTTTTCCTTGATGTCCTGCAGAAGCATGGAACGACGGTGGGTGTGGACGGTGTCTTCTTCGGTCTGCTGGATCAAATTAATCAACTGGTCCGCACCGTTCTTGCGAACCACCTTGTCTACGGTTTCTTCCTTAGGAAGCACGATGGACTTAAATTTAAGATTCAGTTCCTCCGCCATCTTCAAGTATTTTTGGATGCGGAATTCCTGTTCGCGACGGTCTTGCTCGCGACGGAGTATGACAGTGACAGAATCGGCTCCGCAAGCCTTCAACTTGTATAAGTGGCTCAGGGAAAGTTCCTGGTACATGGTGGAAACCACGCCGGGAATACCTGCCAGGTCTGCGGTTAACGCATCAAAGAAACCTTCCACAATGATGGGCTTGCTGTTCTCGGACTGGATATTGAAGGGAATATCGCTGGGACCAGATGCGTAGGATACGTAAGTGTGGCTGCTGTCGGAATCGTCCAGGACACGGCCATACACAGAATGGATCAAACCCTTGGAGTTGCGAGCGGGAATGGTGATTCGCGGTTCGCGGTAGGCTTCCAGGTTGTCCAGGTAGAAGTTGATTTGGTGGCGTTCAATGCCGGAGAGCATGCAGTAGCTAGCAAAGGGTTCCGGATCGCCGCTATAGTAACCGATACCATACAGTTGTGCCTGTCCAATGCTCCAGCCGCGAGACTGCAAAAATTCTGCAGAAGACGGACTCTTGCATGCGGCCCAATGGCAGTAACGCACAAAGTTTTCGAGAACTTTGGATTTTTCGCCGCCGATTTCCTTGATCCAGGGATGTTCATCCTGGACGGAGTCATGCTCGGGTTCCAAAGTTCCAAGGAAATCCAGAGCCTCAGCACGAGCCTGAGGTTCTTCCATACCGTTAAAACGGCTACGCATTACAAATTCAATTAGGTCGCCTTCGCTTCCGCACTGCAAGCAGCGATAACGCCAGTATCCCAAGGCGTCGTAGAAGAACAAAGAGGTTTCTTCGGGGGAGTGGAAGGGGCAGCAAGCGATAAGGTTTCGACCCCAGCGGCTCAGAGGGATTCCCAGCTGGCGCGGATGAGTCTTGGCTCGCATGATAATACCGGCATGTTCTTGATCTATAAGCATAACGGATTCCTTTTCTTACTTCTTGAAATCTACATATTTTTTATTTTTCAAGGTATGATTATTCTTGGGATTGACCCTGGTTCCATAACAACGGGGTATGCTTTTTTAGATACGGGCGAAAATTGCCCAAAAGTCTTGGAATATGGTGTTTTGCACGCCTCAGAAACCAAGCCTTTGGAAGATCGTCTGTTGCATATCCTTACGGAATTGGAAAAACTGTTGGATAAGTACAAGCCCCAGGCTTTGAGTATGGAAGGCGTGTTCTTTTACAAGAATCCCAAGAGTGCCTTAGTTTTGGGTCATATTCGTGGTGCAGTTCTAGTGGCATGCCGCCGTCGTGGCATGACTTATAACGAGTATCCGCCATCAGTCGTTAAACAGTCCATTACCGGAAAAGGAAGTGCTTCCAAGGAACAGGTGGCCAATATGGTTTTTGCCCGCCTGGGGATTGAAAGGGGGGATTTGCCTTTGGACGCGTCCGACGCCTTAGCCATAGCCTTGACTCACGCAAACCCTGCCCCCTTGGCTTCGGCTCTCGTTGGCTCTGCTAAGAAAGGGACCAGCCCTGCGTCTCGCAAGAAAAAGGCCACCACGAAGCAGTGGATGGATTTGATTGAAAAAATGGGAGGGACGATCCAATGACAAAGGACTTGACAAAGGATTGCTATGGCCTTCGCAACGTAGAATCCTCGGATTTTGAAAATGTTGAAGGTTACTTTGTTGACAAAGAAGTTCTTCCTTTTTTCAACAAATTAAAAGACCGCTTGGCTGGGGAGGGCTTCGCTCTTCGCTTGGAGTCCGCCTATAGGCCTTTTGAACGCCAGCTTAGTATTTGGAACCGTAAGGCGTCTGGTGAACTGAAACTTTTGGATGCCCTTGGCAATCCTATGGAACGCCCTGCAGACGAAGAACAACTGATGTATGCGATTTTGACTTGGTCTGCACTTCCCGGAGCCAGCAGACACCACCTGGGCTCGGACTTGGATGTGGTTGATGGTAATGCTTGTCCCGAAGGTTACGAGGTGCAGTTGACTCCTGCGGAATGCGATGGGATGTTCGCGCCTTTCCACAAAAAACTGACGGAACTGATGGATGCTGGGGAATCTTTCGGCTTTAGCCGCGTGTTTGTTCCCGGCCGCGGAAAAATCCAGCCGGAAAAGTGGCATATCGCTCATCTGCCTACTTCCAGAAAGCGCCTGGAAAATTTCTCCTTGGCAGAACTTCGCTCGATTTACGAACGTACGGATATCGCCTGCAAATCCGCCTTGTTGGATAACTTGGACCGTCTTGCCGACGATTACATCTACCCCTATTTCATTTAGGTTTATGATGGAATTTGTAGAAGAAACTCGCGGTCGTTTTCGCTTGCCCTTGAAAGTTTACGGGCGCTCCGTCCTTGGTGCTCCTTTGCATTACGTTCCCTGCACTGAAGCCTGCCGCATTTTGGTGATGGCAGGAATTCATGGGGAAGAACCGGAAACAACGTTCCTTTTGAGCCGCGCCCTTCGTGCGTTTGCATCGCCCCTGAAGGATATTGCCTTCGTTCTCTGCGCCAATCCCGACGGCATGACCTTAGGGACCCGCGGCAATGCCAATGGGGTGGACCTTAATCGCAATTTTCCGACATCAAATTGGAGTCCAGAGCTGGTTTCCTCCCGTTCCGTTCTGGAAGCCCCGAGGGATACGCTTTTGTCTCCCGGTTCTGTCGCCGGTAGCGAGCCGGAAACTCAAGCCCTCCTGAACTTGATTCAGGAACTGGAACCTAAATCAATCCTGTCTATGCATGCTCCTATTGCCTGCGTAGATGCCCCTGTAAGGTCCGAACTGGTGGACGCCCTGTGTGAACGCTTTAATTTGCCGTGGCAGGCCGATATAGGTTATCCTACGCCCGGAAGCCTAGGAACCTGGTGCAAGGAGCGCCAAACAGCAGTAGCCCCTGCAGAAAGACTCGTAGGGGCGCCTCTGGAGTGCGTTACTCTGGAACTGCCTAGAATGCCCTTGGAGGCCCTCTTTGACCGCTTTGGAGCCGCTTTTGCGGAACTTCTGTGCAATATCTAGGAGTGTTCCGCAGCCCAGAGCTATTGTGACTAAAAAACTGAAAAAAGAAAGGCCCCCGTTTCCGGGAGCCTTTTCATAAATCCTTTGAAAATTATTTCTTGGCGGCTTCTGCTTCGGCTTCGGCGATAATCTGCTTGCGGTTTGCTATACCCAAACCGAAACCGATAACGATGTAGCAAGCCATGAGCAGCAGCAGGAACTCGGTAACGAACGGGATCTTTTCGGATACGAAAGTGAAACCGCTGATGTAGGTAATGATAATCATGACAATCTGGAAAATGTTGAGAGCCTGGCTCTTGCGGGGCTGGAGCTTGGGCAAGAACAGCGGGCTGACCATCATAATGCCGGTGACCAGCAGTACGAAAATGGGAATGAAAATGACTGCGCTGTTCGGGTCTACAAAAATGCCCTTGGACTTGAGGTATACTACCAGAACTGCGTTGATGCCGCCTGCAAAGGTGGAGGGCAGGCCGGAGAAATGGTGGTGGTAGGAATCTGCGTCGCAAGCATTGTACTTGGCGAGACGCATTGCTGCACAAAGAACATAAATTGCAAAAGCAACAATCATCAAGACAAAGTTGTTCTGGAACCATTCGGGGGACATTGTCTTGTAGGTGAAGAACACTGTGAATGCCGGAGCGACACCGAATGCGATCAAGTCGGCAAGGCTATCGAACTGAGCTCCGAATTCGGAACTGGCGTTAACTAAACGTGCTGCAAAACCATCCAACTTGTCGAGAAGTGCGCAAAGAACGATAAAGTATGCACCCATGCGAATCGGGTCGGCGTTGGTGAAAGAACTGAAGGCGCCGGTAACCCAGCAAATTGCAAAAACACCCAGCAAAAAATTCATGCTAGTGAATGCGTTAGGCAAAATAAAACGAGACTTACCCATTCAAAACCTCCACTAAAAATAGTGCTGGGAGAAAGATAGTTTTTTTACATTCAAAAAGCAAAAAAAAACGCCCCAGAGGAGCGTTTTTTAAAAACTAAAATTAAGTCCTTCGCTTATTTCGCGGGCTTAATTCCCCAGAGTGCCTTAACGCCTGCTGCCACGATAAGAATCTGAGGAGGTGCGTAGGGATTTTCTTCGGTGGGGTAGTTTGTCCAGTGCTTCGTGGAGAACTGGTAGTACTGAGTCGGACGGTACATGACCGGCAGTACAGGAATGGTCTCCATAAAGATCCTGTTCAGCTGACGATAAGCCTCTGCAAGTTCCTTTTCATCGGTAATGCTAGGAATTTGAAGAATCAGCTTGTCTGCTTCTACGTTCTGGTAACGACCCTGGTTAGAGAAGGCATCTTCGCCAACAGGCTTGTAGGAGTCACTGCTCATGACTGCTTCAAAACGGTTCCAGGGTGTAGCTGCGGAAAGTTCTGCGGTCTGTGTCTTCATAGCGAGGTCGAAGGTTCCGTGGCGGAGGTCCTTGTCCCAGATACCGTAGTCTACGAACTTTTCTTCAGCAGTAATACCGATTTCCTTGAAGGATTCGATCACAACCTTGATGGCGTCTTCCCAGTCGGTCCAACCCTGCGGGCATTCGATGGTAAGTGAACGAACCGGCTGGCCCTTCTTGTCGAGGAGCTTGCCTTCTGCGTTCCAGCTGTAACCTGCTTCGGTAAGGATAGCCTTTGCCTTTTCGGAGTCATAGCTGTAACCGTAGGCGTCGGCGTCTTCCTTGACGAAGTACTTGGATTCAGTGCCGAACGGCAAGATGAAACCAGGCTGAATTGCGGTAGTGTAGTTAGAAACTGCACGAGACTTGATCTTTTCAAAGTTGATGGAATGAGCCATCGCGCGACGCATAGCCACGTCGTTGAACGGTTCCTTCTTGTGCTGGATGAAGAGCGTGGTGATGGAACCGGGCTGATGGTACGGTTCGTTACGGCTCCAGGCTCGGATGCTGTCCTTTGCCTTGTCCCAAATGCGGGGCAGGAACACGGAGGACATATCCAGGTTGCCCTTGGTCATAGCACTGTTGAAATGGTTGTTGCCAGTGTAGAGGGAATGGATGATGTATTTAGGTGCGGGCTTTTGACCGTTGTACTTGACATTACCCCAGTAGTTGTCATTACGTTCCAGAACGATCTGGTCGGGAGAGAACGTTTTGAGATTATACGGACCGGAGACGACCGGAAGAGAGTCGTTCTTGAATTCCGTAATCTTATCCATGCTGTAGCTCTTTCCGGACTTGGCAGACTGGACCAGGGGCTCGAATACGGCCTTGGGCAGGATGGATGTTTCAGCAATGGCGTTCAAGATGATGAGCGGATTCTTGATCTTGCCAAAGTTGAAGTAGATGTTGTTGTTTGCGTCGGAAGTGACAGAGCTCAGGAACTTCCAGTTTCCATGGCGGGAAGTCGGGAGCAGAGAGTCAATATGGAAGGTGTAGACGACGTCGTCGACGGTGACCGGAGTACCATTGTTCCACTTAGCCCTGGGGTCCAGGTGCACGGTGATGTTGGAGTCGGTAACAATGTAGCTGTCTCCGAGCATGGGTTCCAGTTCGCCAGAATGCTGATTGTAAGCATAAAGCGCTTCGTAGCTCAGGCGAACGTTGCCGTCAATGGGGAAGTTGGGGTCGTAGTCCAGAGGATTGAAACTGGACGGGGGTGCCCAGTCGAAACCGCCGATATACAGGGTTTCGTTACGGGGATACTCCGGAGCTTCGTTTTCGGCAACAACCTTTTTATCTTCGTTGCAGCCAACGAGGACCAGGGTGCCTAGTGCTATTGAAGCCATTGACAATGTGTTAAAAAACTTATTTAAGCTCATCGTTCTTCCATGATTATAACCAATAGAAATTTAGTGAGATTTTATAGAAAAAACCACCAATTTTTTTTTACACTTACGAAAAAAACACCCAAAAAGGGTGCGTTTTCATAATATTACAGAGAAAATCCGTACAAAAGGCGTTTGGGGGAGGCGCTGAACAGGGTTTTACCCGTTACGAAGGGCGTGCCTGCACCTCCAGGGGTGTTGAATTTTCTAACAATTTTCCCGTCGTTCAAGGATATGGCGACCACTTCATTCTTCTGGTCAATCCATACTTCGCTATCCTTTACGAACGGCTTTGTGAAAATAGAGTTTCTACCCTGGAATTTCCATAGGGGTGCTCCTGAAGTGGAGTATAGCAAAATGGATTGGTCCGCCAGTCCGATAATGAATTTCTGTTCGCCCTTGTCGTTGATAATAGACAACGAAGTCACGGAAGATTCTAGAAGGATCTGGGTGGGAGTCTTGTCGATGTGCTTCAGATTGTATAGGTGCAGCTTGTTTGAGCTTGTGGCAACGGCCAGGATAGAATCAGCTGAAACGATGTGAGTGACGGAACCGATAACTTTTCGAGAAGAACCTTCTTTAACTTGACCTGATTCGTCATCCATGTCAACAATTTCCCCTTCAAGATTGCTCAGATGAATCTGATTTCCGTTCTTTGCCATAAGAAATGGAACGGAGAAAATCTTTCTAGACCAAGCCAGCTTATTATCGTTGCCCGCAATCTTCAGAAGGAATCCGTTCCAGGTAGAAACGTAAATTGCGTTGTCTGAAATTTGTGTTTCGAAGGCTTTGCCTGGTAATTGAATTGTTGCAGGTGTAGCATCTTTGGCTAAGTCGAAGACCGATAACACATAGCCGGAGGCGATTGCCAAGGTGTTTTCGTTGTTTGCAATGGCGGGACTTTCGTCTAGCTTGCCTACGTTTCTAGTCCAACGGAGTTCTCCGTTGTCAACGTTGATGCACAGCAATCTATTTGCAGCAGGGTCAATGGTAAAGAGGTTTTTCTTGTTGCTAAAGAACTGCGGATAGATTGTCTTGGGAGAAATCGGAAGAAGGCTTACAAATTTTGCGCCAATGGCCTTGCCATAACGATTGAGAATGTATTGGGTTGTTTGCGGGTTGCTTGCAGACAAACGAACTGCTTCTGCCCATGCTTTTTGTTTTTCCTTGTCAGTCTTGTTTGTCTTTTCAAGATACAGAGCCTTGAAAAACCATCCCTCTGCGTTACCCGGTTCTGCAGTCAGCAACGAATCAATTTGGGCCGGCAAATCTTCCCATTGTTCGTCCTCGATCATCTGGGCAGCCTGTCTAACGAGAGTACTGGACAAAAGTTCTTTTTTGCCGTAATAATCTGGAGCGATAGCGCGAAGCTTGTTGTCGCCGAAATAGAGGTAGATATTACCATTCGTATGGATAGGCGGAATGGTAATAGGCTTGGTAAAGTTGAAATTCCAGATGGGACGCAACAAGGTATCTACGGTAGTGATGGAACCTTCGTTGGTAAAGAGGCCCAAGGTTCCTTGTGCCAAAGGGTAGATTGAGGCGGCGTCGCTACGGATGGCTGCCTTTGTAAATCCGCTGGGCTTGTCAATTAACTGAACCTTGCCGGATGCCTCAAGAATGACAATGTTGTTGCCGAAAGAAATTATGTTTTCCACGTTGTTGACTGGAACTTTCCAGATAGGAGCATTGCTGTGCTTAGGCAGGTAGCTGTACAGAAAATTGACGGATGTTAAGAAAATCTGGTGCTTGTCAATAAGAATTTTTTGAATGATGTCGAATTGTGCGATGGCTTTGCTTTCGGTTCCGTCTTCAGAAGACAAAAAGTGAAGTGCGTTGTCAGAACAATTCAGTACATATTCATTTGTGGGCTTGAAGAAACCAGAAATTTGGCATTGGTTATACTTTTCTGGAATTTGGATGGATTCGTTCTTTTTGTTGAAAATGTGAAGGCTGTTTTCTGTGATTGCAATAGCCTCTTCTCCATTTTCACAGAAATCGACGATGGAAGAGATTGCGTAGCTACGAAGAATTTTCCCAGAGTAGATAGATTGGAAAAATAGGGAATCTTTTGCTTCGGACTGATACCAGACGCCCTTGTTATTGACGTACAGCACGTTGACGTTGGACGGCAAATTAATGGGGAGGTTGGCAAGCTTGTCATCCTCAATTTTTTGAATGCTTCCGTCACGGAATTTAAGGAATGCCGGATTAGATCCGTAGGTTGTGTACAACACCTTCTTTAAGGGAATGAAGGGTTTTTGCAAATTCTCTGGCTGGAAACTTGTGGCGGCTTCGCGTTCGGACAGCCAATAGGCCTTGGCGGCTTCCGTTGTTCTTGAAAGACTTTGCTTGTAGTAGAAGTTGGACGATGTTTTATTGCCGGCTAATTCTTGGATTTTACCAAGGTAGAAGTAGGCTTGTTCCTTGTCTTCTGTGTCGCCATCCCGGGCGACCTTTTCCAAGATGCGGATTGCCTCTGCGTTTTCTCCCTTCATTTCGAACAGGTAGATTGCTTCTTGAATGGAAGTTTCCATCGAATTAGCAAAGATATCTACTGCGGAGAACGTGCAGAACAGGACCATTGAGAAAATGGCCTTGGTAATCCAAAAATGTCTCTTGGAATTACACATCGAACTTGTAGCCTGCTCCTCGTACAGAGATGATGATTCTCGGGTTGGTCTGGTCGTCTTCAATTTTTTTACGAAGGGCGACGATATGGTTGTCGATGGTTCTTGTGGAGGGCATGTTCTCATCGGTGTAGCCCCAGATTTCCTTGAGAAGATCTTCACGCAAGACAACTTCGCCCTTATGGCTCCAGAAGTATTTGATAATCTGAAATTCGCGTGTGGTCAATTCCAGAGGTGCGCCGCCCTTAGTGGCTTCGAACTTCTTGATATCGACGTGAATGTCGAAGAAATCCAGACAATCGGGAGCTGCAGCCGCTTCTGTGGAAACCTGCTGGGTAGAGCGACGGCGCAGGAATGCCTTGACGCGAGCCAAGAGCTCCAAGATAGAGAACGGTTTGGTGACGTAGTCATCTGCGCCCATCTCAAGGCCTGCAACCTTGCTGGTTTCTTCGGTCTTTGCGGTCAACATGATGATGAAGCACTCGGGGTGTTTCTTTCTAATATAACGGCAAACCTCAAATCCACTTTTCTTGGGAATCATCAAATCCAAAAGGATAAGGTCCGGCTCGAAAGAATCGGCCTTTTCAATGGCTTGTTCGCCGTCTTCTGCAGTTTCGACGGTGTAGCCTTCCATTTCGAAATTGTCTTGCAGACCGAAACGGATGATTTCTTCGTCTTCGACAATCAGAATCTTGTAGTTCTCTGCCATGCTATTCTGCCTTTTTGAATTTTACAGTAAAGGTGGAACCCTTGCCTGGTTTGCTAATTAAAGATATGGTGGCACGGTGTGTCTTTGCTACTCGTTTGACGATTGCCAAACCAAGTCCGGACCCCTTTGTGCTTCGAGTCATTTCGTCACCGACTCTATAAAAATCATTAAATATATTTTTTTGCTCGGCGGGGGGGATGCCAACACCGGTATCCATTACAGAAAATACAACGTGATTTTCTTCGACTTGTACATCTACGGTAATTTCCCCAGGGGCATTGGTGTACTTAATTGCGTTTTCTATGAGGTTCTGTGCCAAACTATAAAGCGCGGTGTAGTCGCCCATGACGTAGGCGCCGGCTTCAAAATGAACGCGGAACTCAAGGCCCTTTTCAATGCCGATATCTTCTACAGCGTCAAAAACCTTTTGCGCACAGATAGAAAAGTCCAGTTTCTCCCACTTGAAGGCGCCTGTACCATGTTCCATTCTGGTGTAGTTCAAAATAGCGCCGATCAGGTTTTCTAGACGGGTGGCTTCCTTGCCGATGAGATTTGAATATTCCTGCACCTTTTCCACTTTCTGAACGCGACCGCGGGCCATCATTTCGGCAAACATCTTGATGGATGTCAGGGGTGTCTTAAGTTCGTGGGAAACACTGGAAAGGAAGTTTGCCTTCATGGAAAGAAGCTTGCGTTCCTGGGTAATAAAGCGGAACATAAAGAAAGAACCGAAAATCACTGCGAAGAGGGCGAACAGCATCAAACCGTACATCAGGAACATTCGCTTGCGGGATTCTTTCTTGATATCGCGCATATCTTTTTCGTAAAGAGAAAATTCCCAGTTCATGGCGTCGGATAAGATCGCCTGGCTAACGATGGTAGAACTGTCGGGAATATATCCAAGAACAATGTTGTCCTTTTGGTCAACGATGGAGTAGGGAATGTTCTTCCAGCTTTGGGCCACAACCTTCATCTTGCTCACGAGCCGGTCTCTATAGGCCTTGTTGTCAATCTTTGCGATAACGACTTGATCTCCGGATAAATACGGATAAGACATTCTGAGTAGAGTTACGTCGTCTTCTTGCTTGTAGAGAATACCTTCCTTAGAGGAAACGTCGTCTTCGAGAAGCTCTGCAAACAAGTCCTTGTGCTTGAACAAAATGTCCATGTAACCAAGCTGACGGTTAAAGTTCTCGCGGAGATTCCAAAAGGCTTCGCGCTTATCTTGCGGAAGTTTTTCGAAGGAGAGAATCTGGGTGAATGCGGATTCAAAGAAAAATCTGGAGGAAGCCAGGTCCTTGATGTGCTTGTCTTCAAGGAATTGATTTAATATGAAAAGACAGTAGTCTTGCGCTTCTTGGTGCTTCTTTTGTGCAACGAGAATTTCAAAGTGAAGCAAGTTGGCTGACCTGGTCAAGTCCGCATGCAAATAACCTTGCTGGTGTGGTTGCTTTTCCAAAATGTCCAAAAGTTCAAGGGCTGCGTCGTACTTCTTGTTCTGGAAGTTGTAACGGATCATTCCCAATAGATTTTGGATTTGTTCCTCGGGAGTGTCAAAGAAAATTGCGGAAGGATGAATGCTTCTTGTAACTCGGCTTTGATAGATTTTTTCTCGATTTTCCGGATTTTCCTGTTCGTCCTTAAAAATGTTCTTTTCGCGATTGGACGGAACGCTTGTGGAAAAATCCTGGATGTTGGAAAAATGACGTGAGGAAATGTCCGGGTAAACTAGGCTTCCGTTGTTGAAAAGGAAAATAGCCTCGATACCGTCAACAGATTTGAATTCGGTTGCGTTTCCAAAATCCAGCAAGCCGCGGGGCTGTTCGTACAAGAACAGGGAGGCTCCTTTGGCTTCCTGATGAATTTTCTTCTGTTCCTTGGAGACCGCTTCTTCGATTTCCGACTGGAAAGAAATGCTGTTTTCATCGAAGTTTTTCTGCGCGAGATAAACTTCGTTTTGAATATTTCGGAAACTTAAAAACGCAAGAATTGCGGTCGGCAAAATAATGCCACCCGCAAATAAAAAGATAAACAGCAGATTGTTGCGTGAAACCTGCATGTTTATCCTTTATAGCGGGATGTTATTAAACAACCGTGAAAAACGCAAAGCAATTACTTGACAATGTTTGCACGATGGGTCACAGAAACCTTGTGGCCGATTTCGATGCGACGGTTGTTGGAATATATTTCTCTAATGAGAACTGCGGCTTCGTTTTCAGCAGCTCTTGCGATAACACCGCGACCCAGGAGGTGCGGAGGAATGGTCGGGTCGGAGACGTCTTCTTCCCAGACTGCAATTGCATCGCCTGTGTTGTAGCCCTGCTGTGCACCCTTGTCGACCAGGACGTAGGAGTAGGCTCCGATAACCAGAGCGGGATCCATGGCGTAGCGAATCATTGCGAGGGAATCCATCATGACGGCCTTTTCAGCAGTGTAGCCAGAAACGTTGATGGTGTTCAACGGCATCTTGACGCGAGCCTTTGCCTGAGATATCTTGATTTCGCGGAAACTCTGGACGATCTGTGCGCGAGAAAGAGTGTCACCGATAGCGGTAATCTTTGCGATGCCGGAGAGGCGGAGCAAAGCGTAGTTGTCGAAGGTGCGGCCCTTACCGGGGGCGTCGATAGCCTTTGCGTCGTAAATTTCAATCAGGTCGCCCTTCTTGAGATTTTCGTGAGTCTTCTTGCCTAGGCCAACGAGAACTTCGTGTTCGGGCATATGAACGAGAGGCTGTTTCTTTTCGGCAGAGCGAATAGAAATGAAACTAGAATCGTTCTTCAAAGAGTCCAGCACATAGACCAGCGGTGCGAGAGCCTGGTAGTAACCATTGAACATTTTGGGAGCCGGGCGCTGTGAGTAACTGAACTTGTCTTCTTCGCGCTTTTTCTTCTTGTTCTTGGTATCCTTGTCGCGAAGGTCGCCCAACATGGATTCAAAGCTTTCGTCGCGACCGTCGGAATCACAACCTGCAGAGGTAATGCCCTTGGGAAGATCCGCATCAGATACTGCTGCATCGCAGGGGAACTTCTTGCTGGCTCTCTGTTCTGCTGCCTTCTGGTCTATGCCTTCGCCAAGGTAAATGGAATCACCCGGATAAATCCAGTGCGGGTCCTTGATGTGGCGATTGTTTTCCCAAAGGTCCGGCCAAGCGAACGGATCCTTAAGGAACTCGTCACTAAGGTCCCAAAGGGTGTCACCCTGCTTGACGACATAAGCGGAGGCCAACAGGGCGGTCAAACCGAGGCAGATGGATGCACATTTGAAAAATCGCATAATATTCCTTACAGGCTAATTTGTTTGAAATTTAGCCTTTTCTTTGTTTAAATGTAGGCATTTCTATTGCAAAATGGGTCTGTTCAGGGCGAATAGTGCGTGAAACACGCTCCTGAGGGCGCTGAACGTTATGAGATTTTGCTGCCATAGCGGGATTTTGACCCAAAATACCAGCTCTATCGGGCACAAAAATGAACAAAATGTCAAATTTGCCGCTTCCTGGTTCCAGGTACAGGGGGATACTCTTGCGGAGCATGTAGCTTTCTCGACGGAAACGCTTGATTTCCTTGACGGCTACTTCCAAGTCGGAGGTCTGGAGCAGGATTCGTTCGGGACGAGCCTGTGCGGCTGCCTGTTCTACGCCAGGAGGCAGGGATTCGTCGTTGGGAAGGTTAAAGTAGAAGGTCCAACGTCCTTCGTTTTCCTTCTTGTTAAAGAACTTGGTGAAAAATTCTGCTTCAACATGTCCACGATGGAAGTGCATGTTTTCGTCAATGACGCCACGGGCATTCTTTCTGGAAGAAAGCATGGCGTATTCGCGACAGTCCATTGAATCCACGCGTTTGAATTGGTTGGCCAGCATGGAGCTTACGAAACTGCTTCCGGAGTAGAATTCAAAGAAACAATCTTCGGGATTGGGGTGGATGGCGCCTGCGATACGGGAAGGAAGTCCATTCCAAGCGTCTCGAATTCTCGGAGCCCAGTCCAGAACGTGCATGTAGGAACCGGTTTCGCCGATTTGTATGAAATCGTTTCCGAAGGCAGCCTTTGCCTCCACCTTCATCGCCAGTGTTCCTGCGGGGTCGAACAGATGGTCCGGGAGACACTGGATGTGGTGACAGCTGATGACTTGGGGGCAGTTGCGTTCTAGGAAGTCAACAAAGGTCTTGTAGCCGTGAGCGGAGTTGCGTCCTCTCAAATTCACTTGGACCAGTAATGCGAAATTTCCATTGCCTGCGGCACGGAACCAAATCTGACGCAGAGCCTTGCTGAAAATACGAAGGTGGTCTTTCTTCAGTTGTTCAAAAATTTTGGAGACTATTTCGGGAGCTTCCATTTCGAAGCTAGGGGCTTCTATGGTGAGCTTTTCGTGTTCGCCCTGATAGACCTTAGTGATTCGCCAATCAGCGTTTTCTGCGTTAGCGTCTGCCGTAAACCATGCCTGAATCTTTCCAGGAATCTTTTCCGTAGTGGCCCAAGAAGTCAGCTGCTGCTTTAAATCTTCAAAGGTCAGTTTAGGACGAACTGCCGGCTTAGGTTTGACTGCGGTATCTCGTTGACTGTCAATGGGTTTTACGTAATCGTCTCGCACCGAACGGCGACCGCTAGACCGACCGCTATTCAATCGCTCTTCCCTTACGGGGCGGGTGGAATAATTTCTTTTAGGCTGCTTGTACATATAGAGTTTTTATTTGATTTCCCTAGGAACTACACCAGGAATCTCGGATAAATCCAAGAGCATTCGCGGGCAAGCATCTTGGGGAATTCACGGAAGGATCCGTTAATCTGATACTGGTTCAGACTGCCTTCAACTGGGGTCAACTTCATAACGCTGTCGGCACGGGCCTCCAGGTACGGGTATTCATCCAGGTTGCAAGAGGAGACCACGGCGCAACCGGTAAGGGCAATGATTGTATCGATCATCTGCATCAAAATCTGATGGGGAGCACCGTTCAATCGGGTAGACTTGGGGTTGTGGAGTACTGCGGAAATGGGGTCGATGACCACTACGCGGTAATCGTGGTTTTCCAGACGCTTTGCACCTTGAATACGCTTCGCAATGAGCTGTGCCGTTTCAATGGGGGAGAGTGCTGTACCACGAAGGTTCAGGAAGCCGAACTTCGGGGTGCTGGCGTTAAGATTTCTCTTGGCGCCCAGCATGTAGAGACGGTTCAGGAACACAGACTTGGTCAATTCGAAGTTCACGAATAGAACGTCGTTAGATGTAGTTGCGTTGCCAAACCAATCTTCGCCGTAACATATGGACAGACCTAAGTCCATAAGCGCCAAGGATTTACCACTCTTCGGTGGTGCAGTGAACAGGAAGAATTCGCCCGTGCGCAGCATGTTGTCTACAATAGACGGGTCTTTCTTCGGAGCTTCTTCACTGTCGCTTGCCAACTCAATCAGGGGCTTGCCGTCCAGAGAGTACTCGACCCATTCCTGCCATTCCTTAAAGTTCTTTGCACCTTGTTCCAGACCGATGAGGTACTGCTGCTTGCCACCGCGGAGCACGCCTGGCATACGAACCATCATGTGCGGATTGCGGTTGGATGCGTCAACCTTAAAGCCTTGGGAATCCAGGGTGTTGAAAAGGAAGTTTACACGTTCGTTATATTCTTCTTCGTCGGAAGCAAGAATCTTGATCCAAGCCTGCACGGAGTTTGCGCCTGTGTTCACCAAGGCTGCGCAGGGGAGGTTCAATGCCTTGTAGTAAGCCAGCTGCTTAGCCAAGGACATCTTAGGATTGTCCACGACTACGTAACGGTAATGCCAGCTTTCGTCGGTAGCTTCTTCGCCGCCCTTGGTGGCGTTGATGCAAAGCAGTGCGCCCTCGGGACTATCAAGGCTCTTCATGATCTTCTTGATAGAATCGTCCTGGCCAACGATGTTTGAAACAACTTCTTCAGTACTGGAAGGAGTGTTGGAAACCTTGAATTCAATGGTTTCGTCCGGAGCAAAAGTGGCTTCCAGGAGCTTGGCGAAGTCCTTACGCCAGTCTGCTGCAGGCCAAGGAATAGAAAGTGCTTCCGGGTCAATTTTAAAGTTCTGTAACAATTCCAAGGACTGGGTATCCAGACCGAGAGCAAGCATCTGCTCCATGGAAATCATGCCAGCTGAAAGGGGAGAAATCATCGGCATTGCAACCGGTGCTGCCTCGGGGGCGGGTTGCTGTGCTGCAGACTGCTGAGGCTGCTGAACTGGAGCCGGTGCAGGTTCCGGTCTTTCGGAAGAACGTTTTTCTTCGGAGAATGCACGACGGAGAGTTTGTTCGACCTCGTCGCCATCCATACCTTCGTCACGAGCCTTGCCACCCAGCTGGAAACTGGCGTCCATGAAGGTCCAACCTTCTTCCATTGCTGCAACACCGGCCTTATAGAGTTCGGTCTTAACTTCTCTTCCTGAGAAGCTGTTCTTCAGAAACTGGTTGATAATTTTTCTAGAACTTTCCATGGAACGATTCCTTCCTAGCTAATTTCTCGTAATGTAGTTTATTTCAATGAGTTAGGAACGTCAAAAAATAATTAGGACGGCTATTATTGTTGATTTTTGGGTATGTGAGGAGCTGGATAGACTTCTTGAGGCTAAGGATTTAAACGTTAATTTGTATGTAAATAACGAAAAACTTGTTTTTTTTATTTTAAACGCTAAAAAGTAGGGGTAAAAAAGGCTGTTTTCTCTACTTGTAAATGGTTTTTTCTAAATTTTTCAGGTAAAATTATGGCAAAACCCTAAAAGGTTAAAAAAATGGATATTCCTGAATCTTCGAATTTTATTCAAGACATCATTGTCAATGATTTGCAAACCGGTAAGCGCAACAAGGTGCTGACCCGCTTCCCTCCGGAACCCAACGGTTACATCCACATCGGCCATGCCAAGTCCATTTGCTTGAACTTCGGTACAGCCCAGAAGTTTGGTGGTTTCACCAACCTCCGCTTCGATGACACCAACCCCACCAAGGAAGACGTGGAATACGTGGATTCTATCCGCGAAGACGTGAAGTGGCTGGGCTTTGAATGGAAGGAAGAATTCTTTGCTTCCGACTACTACGACCAGATTTACGCATTCGCCGAAAAGATGATCGAAATGGGCAAGGCCTACGTTGAAGATCTGACCCGCGACGAAATGCAGGAATACCGCGGCAACGACGCCGGTAAGCCCTCCAAGCCGTCACCCTACCGCGACCGTAGCGTTGAAGAAAATATGAAGCTGTTCCGCGAAATGCGTGACGGCAAGTATGCCGATGGCGAAAAGTGCCTCCGTGCAAAGGTGGACCTCTCTAGCCCCAACATGAACATGCGCGACCCGGTGATCTACCGTACCAAGCACTGCACTCACCACCGCACTGGCGACAAGTGGTGCATCTACCCCATGTACGACTTCGCTCACCCCATCAGCGACTGGATCGAAGGCATTACCCACTCCATCTGTACTCTTGAATTTGAAGCCCATCGTCCCCTGTACGATTGGTTCCTTATTGAACTGGGCCTGGAAAACCGCCCCCAGCAGATTGAATTCTCCCGTCTGAACCTAACCTACACCATGATGAGTAAGCGTAAGCTTCTTGAACTGGTGGAAACCAAGGCTGTTCTTGGCTGGAACGACCCCCGTATGCCCACGGTCTGCGGTTTCCGTCGTCGTGGCTTTACTCCCAGCTCCATCCGCGAATTCTGCAGCCGCATCGGCGTGTCCAAGGCAGAATCCATGGTGGACGTGAACCTGCTTTACTTCTGCATCCGCGAAGAATTGAACCAGAGCGCCAAGCGTGCCATGGCTGTCATCGACCCGGTGAAGGTTGTCATCGACAACTGGGAAGACGGCAAGGTGGAAATGGTGGAAGTGGAAAACAACCCCAACGATCCTAACGCAGGCACCCGCATGGTACCGTTCTCCAAGGAACTGTACATCGAAGCCGAAGACTTCATGGAAGAACCTCCCAAGAAGTACTTCCGCCTGAAGCCGGAAGGCGAAGTCCGTTTGAAGGGCGCCTACTTCGTTACCTGCAAGAGCGTCGAAAAGGATGCCGATGGCAAGGTGACCGTTATCCATTGCGAATACGATCCGCTGTCCAAGGGTGGCGAATCTCCCGATGGTCGCAAGGTGAAGGGCACCATTCACTGGGTGAGCGCCGCTCACGCTGTGGACGCCGAAGTCCGCCTCATCGATAATTTGTTCACATTGGAAGATCCGTCCGATGTTCCCGAAGGCGAAGATTGGCACAACTACCTGAATCCCGAATCCATGGTCATTAAGCAGGCCAAGCTGGAACCCAGCCTGGCCGACGCCAAGATGGAAGACCGCTTCCAGTTCCTGCGTCTCGGTTACTTCTGCCTGGACTCCGACGATTCCAAGCCGGGCAAGCTGGTGTTCAACCGCACCGTGGGCCTGAAGGATTCCTTCAATCCTGCGAAGTAAGTAGCACGAATCGTTCGCGACTTGGCTAGATATAAAAAGGCCTCGTCTTTCGACGAGGTCTTTTTGTGTTTTGTAGGGGGAATTCCTATCGACTTAGCATTTTTCCGTTGAGTGTTGCTATCCAGTGGGTGTTCTTCGCCTTGTCTGGAATCTGCATGGATGTTGAGCCAGTCTTGATTTTTGTCTTGAATAGGGTTGCGCCCTTAAGGTCGATAATGGCGAATGTTCCGCCAATGTCCGTTTGAATTTCAAGTCTATTTCCGTCAACAACAAAGTAGTTGGTGGGGGAGAGCCTGTTGTAATCCAGATTCTGGGTGATGGGGGGGACCGTCACGGAATCCTGCGAATCATCCTTCTTCTCTTCGATGGTAGGAATATGGATTACAGGTTCCGTTACGATGGGGTTTGCGGGTTCAGTGAAACCAAGTTGTTGGTCCATCCAGGCCATGCGCTCCTTCATTTTCTTACGGAGATGCTCTACTTCACCATCCCAGGTGTCTGCGTTGTAACCGCCCATGGCCATGCTCATGCCACCGCCATTAGTTTGGTTGCAATATTTCATCGGTTGCGGGTCGGCTTCATTCTGGCCACTAGCCTTGCCCAGATTGGGCCAGCGTTTAAAGTTTCTATCGGCAGCGTTCTTCAAGTAAACCTTCATGGAATCCAAGTATACGTCCAAGGTCTTTGTGTGCCATACGCCGCTGCGCAATTCTGCCCAACGTTTTTTTAGCTCGGATTGGTACTTTTGATCTTTCCACATGCTGGTAAGCCAGCGGGGAGCCTTCAGGGAGCTTCCGCCGAAGCCAAATCCGCCCCACATACCGCCGCCGCCGTTTCCGTCGGCAATCTGCTTGCTGCTGTTTTCAATTTGCCAGCCGGTGGTTCCGGAGCTTCCGAAACCGCCACCCATGCCGCCAAATCCCCCGCCCCAGCCTCCGTTGTTGTTTTGACCTTCGGGTTGGCTGCCGTTACTCATGGCGAGATTAAAGTCCCAGGGAGGACCTAAGGTTACCTTACCGCCCTTGCTATCCTTGGGCTTGTGCAAGAAGAAACTGCACCAGTAGGAATCTGCATTGTTGGTAACTTCCTGGTGAAGCACATAATCTACTGCGGAACCTACATCCACATAGTTTTCGTATCCGTTCCCGTTACCGCCGTTCTTGAACAATCCTTCAAGATCGTTCAAGTACTTCTTCAGGTATTCTTCCTGCTGGGGTTTGATATTTTCTTTTTTCGGGTAATGGAGAATGACGTTCAAGCCATCGGAGGTACCGAAGCCTTCAGCGTTGACGCTGCCGCTGCCAGCTCCACCTGTGTTTGTGCCGGTCTTGTCGAACGCCCAGATGTAGCCACCAGTTACGTCATCGCCGCTAATGTCTTCGTCTTTTAACTTGGATACATCGACGCGGTATTTACCACGTTTGATTTTTTCGATAAGAACATAAACTCCACGGTATACGCCATTGATATACAAATCAAAGTGCATGGTGCGAGGGCTGTAACGGCCTGCCTGTCTAAAGAGCCAGTGGGCTAGGGAGTTACGCATCATGGACTTGTCCACATAGGGACCATGGAAAACCCAGTCGTCTGCGGGAGGGAGCCCCAGCATGCTCACATCGATGCCTTCTCCGGCGGAGTCACGAACTTCCACGCTGTAGCCAGGCTTAGGGAACATGGCTGATGACTGTCCTCTCACCTTGATGCCGATGTCATAGAGCTTTCCCTTGGCACTATCTGCGATGGAATTTGTTTTCCCATCCAGGACTTTCATGGTTGCCGGGATTTTTTGTGAGACCTTATTGTCTAGGCATTTTTGCTTGGTGTCAACAAAAATAGCGGGAAGGTCGATGGTCTGTGCCGCTGCATTGCTTGTTAATGCGCCGGCAATTAATGCGACAGATGCGATGGCTTTATGATGAACTGCCATATAATCCTCCAAAAACACGACCTTAATTTATACCGGCTAGCATGTTTTTCCTAAAAATGAGATGCTTGTCAAAGAAAAAAACGTGTAAATTTGTGCAACGTAAATTTTTTTTATAAAAAATTGTTTTCAATGCAACCAATGGAAAATCTCAGGCACCAAATTGTTGTATCTTGAATATTGGAGGTTTATTATGCTTAACACAAAAATCTTTAGACAGCCGATGTCGAAGCTGTTGTGGATTGTTCTCGCAGCATTCCTTTGCTTCCCTGTGACTGCAAAAGCAGCTGAAGGCTTTACGAATAGTGAACTTGACACTCTTGTTTCGACCATTGCCTTGTATCCGGACCCGCTCCTGGTTCACGTACTTACTGCTGCAACCTATGGCGACCAAATTCCGGATGCTAATGCTTGGGCCCAGGCTCACAAAAACTTGAATGGCGAAGCCCTTGCAACAGCAATGGAAAACGCAAACCTCAAGTTCGACCCGAGCGTTCAGGCCTTGATACCGTTCCCCACAGTTCTTGCTACTATGGCTAAGTATCGTACTTGGTCAGACCAGCTGGGCGATGCAGTTTCCTTCCAGAAGGATCAGGTCTTGGATGCAATTCAGCGTATGCGTCAGGTTGCCTATAATTACGGCCATCTGAAGTCTGATGACCAGATTGTGGTGACTAAGACCGAAAAGATTGTTATCGAACCGACTCGTACAGAATATGTCTATGTTCCGGTCTATAATCCTCACGTAGTCTATTATGTATATGCAGACCACTATCACCCTGCTGTAAGATACCACCATCATGCATGGCTCGGTACTTGGTACGGTGAATGGGGCTGGGGCTCCTGCTGGTTCGACTGGCACTACCGCTACATCTATGTCCGTGATTACCGCTGGTATCCGCACCGTCCGATTCCCCATCATCCGCGCCGCTACAATCCGCCTCCTCGTAAGCCCCACTACCGTCCGGCTCCTGCCCCCAGCAAGCGTCAAGTGTCCCCGTCTCCGCGTCGTGATGACTTGAGGGCTGGTTTGATGGATCGCCGTAGGGATGATCGCCGCGTACAGTCCAGTGACCGTCGTCCGGCTCGTGTTGAAAGTTCGACACGTTCTCAGGCAGCCTCTGTGAAGAATACCAGCACTTCTGTGGTAAAGAGTAGCAGCGAACGTCATGCCCCGGCTCGCATTGAGGCTCAGAATTCTGAAAGACGTGCTCCGGCACGTACTGAGGCCAAGCAGAGTTCCGCTCCGCGTCAAGAATCCTACTCTAGAAGATCCTCTAGTAACGATGATGATCGCTATAGGAATGACAACAGCAGCCGTCGCTCTAGTGCTCCTGCTCACGTTGAACGCCGTAGCGATAGCCGCTCTAGCAGCACTGGCTCTACCTCCAGCAGAAGACGTTAATTTATTAGAAGGTGTAGATAATTAGATGCTTTGTACTGAAGTCCTGGGAACAACCCACCACGGAACCTATAAGAAAGTTATTGATGTCTTGTTTGAAAATGCAGAATTAGAAAACAAGACATTTATGAAAATGGCCAGAGATGGCATTGAACTGGATATCCGAGTGGATTGCGCCTTGTGCGATGGTGATATTATTGCTGAAAATGAATTTTACATCTATGCGGTGAAGGCGGTGGAAAAGATTCCTGAAAAGAAAAAATCTTTCTAAAGCCTGAATCGAAAAAAAAAGCTCGCCGAGTGGCGAGCTTTTTTTATGTTACTTTGTGTCGAACTTGACCTGGGGAGCAGTACTTGCGCCTGCATCGGCAGAGAATGGAACCTTGGGGGAGGCGCCTGCAAAACCAGCGATGAGGTTGTTGGGGAACTGTCTGATGGTAGTGTTATATTCCTTGACCACTTCGTTGTACTTCATTCGTTCGACGGCGATGCGGTTTTCAGAACCTTCCAACTCGATACGAAGATCCTGGAACGCGGCGTTGCTCTTGAGGTTGGGGTAGTTTTCGGTAACGACCATCAAACGCTGGAGGGCGTTGCCTAAGGTTGCCTGGCTTTCCTGGAAACGCTTCATGGCCACTTCATCGCCAAGCATTTCGTTATCTACCTTGACCACGCCACCCATGTGGCTGCGAGCGTCAACTACGGCGGTTAAGGTACTCTTTTCGAAGTCTGCTTCGCCTTGTACGGTGGCTACGATGTTGGGAATAAGGTCAAAACGACGCTGATAAGTGTTTTCTACTTGAGCCCACTGGGCCTTTACACCTTCGTCCAGACTGATGATAGTGTTGTATACGCCAACGCTCTTGCTCACAATGATGATGCCGAGCAGAATGATGGCTGCCAAAGTTACGAGAATGACCTTTTTCATTTTACCTCCATGGTATCCACAAGGTTGACAATTTCTGTGACAGTGCTAATGTAGTTATTTACGCTTTCCAAGAACAGTTTTTCGTCTCGGCTGCTAGCTGGAGTCATAAGTGTCGGGAATGCATCAAAGATTTGCTGATGGCAATTCGGGTAGTTTCCGTGTTGCAGGTAATATACGCCGTACATAATCGGTAACATGGTTTCGTTGGCGCGGACGAAAAATCCAAGAGGATTTCGGTCTTCCTTAAGATAGATGAAAGACTGACGCAAACGAATCAAAAAACCGCGAAGTTCTCTTTCGCATTCTAGGCGGAGCTTTTCTAAGTTGGGCTTGTAGCCAGGAAGCGGTTGCTGGCCTGCGATGGTTTCGTTACGGCTTGCGATGTGCAGGAACTCTAGTGGATAGACGTCTTCGGAGGTCTGGATTTCTTTTAAGGTGAAGAAATAACGGAATTCCAGATTTTCCTTTTTTGCCTTGGGCAAAAGAGTTCGCAGAGCGTCCAAACTCTGGTTTGAATTGTCCTTAAGAATGAAACTGACTGTCCAGGGCTTTTCCATGGAGTTAAACCCCTCCATAAGGCAGTCCCCATGGACGAAAGCCGAAATCAAGTTTTCACCTAATGCCGATTTTAACTGCTCGGGCCAAATCGAATTCTGCAATTCAAGTACGCTTAAATTTTTCTTCATAATTATATACCTTACCAACTTCCACCGGAGCCGCCGCCACCGAAGTGACCTCCGCCAAAACCACCTCCGAAACCACCTCGGCCTCCTCCGAAACCACCACCGAAACCGCCTCGGGACCCGTAGTTCCTGTGGGAAGACGAACCGATGGCGTTTCCCAGCAAGAACCACAAACATCCGTTTCCCCTGCCTCCGCTGAATTTGGACATTATAAGCAGGAAGAAAATGAACATGATAAAAAGAATCATGCTGGGAGGAGTCTGCTGCTCGTCAATATACAGATCTTGCTGAAGATCTAGTGTGACACCTTTGGCTTTTGCTGAGGTCTGCGCCAATTCCCATGCGAGGCTAATGATTCCTTCGCCGTATTTCTGTTGCTTGAACGCAGGAACAAGTGTTTTCTGTTGGAGGCGCTCCACAAGCACATCGGGTAGGTATCCTTCGGCTCCGTAGCCTACTTCGACACTTCGGCGGCGTTGCTTTAAACTGACAAATATAAGGACACCTTCGTTACTTTTTCCACCAACGCCCCATTGTTCTGCAGTTTGCATTGCGAAAGTGCGGTAATCTGCGCTGCCGATGTCATTCATTAGTGCGCAAGCTATGGCTACACCAGTCTTTTTATAGAGTTCCTCGGATAGAGAGTTAAATAAACGAATTTCCTGAGTGGACATCAAATGGACTTCGTCATAGACATTGCTGTTGGTTGGCCTCGTTGGCAAATTTTTTGCAGCCGCAAATACATTGGTCGCGAAAAATAGACATACAACCAGAAAAAAAGAAATCAAGGTCCAGGAAAATTTGGCCTTTTGATCTCCACGAATATTCCAATTTGGAACACGTTTTTCGTATTGTGAGATTTGTATCACAGTTGCGGAATATGATGAAAAAAACTTTGTAGAAATCACATACATAAAGTTATTTAATCAATATGAAGTGGTCAAGTACAAATGTTTTTTTTAGATGGAAATGCATTTATCTTGAAAACGCGATATATTAAAACTACTGAGATTTTTATTGGTGCTTTGATCGAGGTTCATTATGAGCGAAAAATGGTATTGGCTACCTGATTGGGCTGCTGATCTAGGAATGTGGGAGGACGACTTGATGGCAGTTGATTCTTCCGCAGACCATATTTTTGTGCCCTATGAAAAAATGGCCGGTTGCTTGGATCATATATACGAATTGCCGGGTTTAAAGGAAGCCTCCACCGTTGTTGGCTGGGGCTTGGGTGCGTTAACTTTGATGTGCAATGCTGTTGATCGTCCTAAGGATCAAAAGTGGATTCTCCTGTCGCCCTTTTCGGACTTTTGCTCTGAAGAAGGTAACTGGACGGAACAGAATCTTCAGTTTATGGCACGTCGCACTTTGACAACAATTGAACCGTCCTTAAATGCATTCATGGAACTGTACGAAAATGAATTTGGTGAATGGCAGGAGGATTGGCTTAAAAATGCCGAGAAAATGAAACCACAGGCCCTTTGTGACGGATTGAGCTATCTTGCGAAAAACAGAATTGAACAAAGTATCCCCGTTTGCGGAGAAACCAAAGTTCTCTACGGTCGATTGGATGAGGCAATCAAGCCTGAGATGACTTTGTCCTTGAAGCCGTTGTTACCTGGAGCTGAATTCAAGGAAAGGCCTAAGGCCGGGCATTGGCCACCTATGCTTTTGCTCTAAACTTCTTGTTGATTTTGCAAGTGACAAAGCTTGCGATAAAGAAGAACAAGAAAAACCACAGTAGAGCGGTTTCTACAGCATCGCCGATTTTGGTGTAAAGAGTGTCTCTCGTCTTGAGAGGCACTTTTCTTTGTATGACGGCATCGGTGAAAATTTCGGTGTTCATGTCGAAATGGCCGTACTGGTCAATGAAAACGGATATGCCGGAGTTTGCCATACGGGCGACAGGCATAGCGTTTTCAATGGCGCGATAACGGACCAGATTAAGGTGCTGGTAGGGTGCGGTGCTTTTCCCGAACCAACCGTCATTTGTGATGTTCACCATCAGACGAGAGCCTTCGCGGATTGCTGCACGGACCAGGTCTCCAAAGATGGCGTCATAGCAAATGTAGGGTGTCCAACTGTACGGGGCGTAGACTGGCGTTTCTGTTCCGGGAACAAAGTCGCCTTCACCAAGGTCGACGTAATTGAGAATGGGGAAGATGTCGTCAAAAGGAATGCGTTCGCTGAAAGGAACCAAATGCTTTTTGATGTAGCGCTGGAAACCTTGTCCCTTGGGGGAGAAAAGGAATGCTGCGTTGTAGATGTCGTACTTGCGGATGGATCCTGCCGGATTACGCTTGTAATCCAGGGCGCCAGTAACGAGGTAGGAATCTTTTCGATTGGCAAGAACCTGCAATCGACGTGTTACATCGGGCTGGCGTCTGATGTAGTCGGGAATTGCGGTTTCAGCAAGAACGATAATATTGACACTATCGTTTGTGCTGTCCTTGGCCATGCCCAAGGTCTTGTTAACGATGGAGTCAAAACGGTCCTTGCTCCATTTCATACCCTGAGTAATGCTGGGCTGTACTAGAGCAATACTGGGATTCTCTTCTTTTTCTGCGTTATAGAAAGGAACCGCTTCGGGGGCGGACAGTACTATAGACCCTTGGATTAGGAGGACCAGGAATATGATGGCGGGAACGCAAATGTTGGGGATGATTTTTTTGACCTTGCCAAGAATGCTGGTTTCTTGCAGGAACGCCTTTCGTTCAAAGCTGTAGGCCACAATTTGGTTTGATGCTACAATCAAGATGGTGTAGCCGAATATACCAATCCAGGGGAGCGCCTGCAGCAGTTCCAAATGGTTTCCGAAGGCGTAACCAAGATGGCTCCAGGGGAAACTGAAGTCGCCGCGGGTGCGGGTCATTTCTAGGCCGGCATAGAATATGGGGAATAACCAGAAGAATACTTTCTTGCCCTTGATGGTTGCATCTTTTGCTAAAGTGTAGACGTAGGCGGCCAGCACGTTGTAGACACTGAAATAGGAAATGAGTAGGAAAAGTCCAAATAGAATCAGTCCGGAGGGGGCGGCGTCAACGTGCATGACGTTGTAGATCCAGTAGTAATTGATGCAGTTGTAAAGAATGCCTGACCAGAATGTTGCGAAAATAGCCTGCGGCCTTCCATATCTGTTCATTACCAAGAACCAAGGGACGAGAAGCAGCAATGCTGCAGGACCCAGGGGCATGGGCGGGAATGCGAAAGCGTAAAGGCCCCAGGCGAACGCAGAAAGAATCAGGGCGGCACGGGAGTCGGGCTCTTTAAATCGGAAATAATTCCAGCGGATGAAAAGGGCTATCCAGAACAAGCCTGCCGGCAGGAATGTCAGAGCGATTTGAACTAAACCGGCGTGGCCCGCTCCGTTGTAATCCGCGGTTGTGTAGTCCAAGGCGAGGAATAAAAATGCAAGAGCGCTATAGGTGTAAATCCAATGCGTAAAGTTGGAACGAACGCTTTTGACAGCAAGAAAGGGAAGTGCAATAACAAAGGGAATAATCTGGAGATTGTGGGTGTACAGCCCTGGCTCGTCAGGGCGCAATGCGAATACGACGATCTCTGCCAACAGTAAGATCGCGGCATAGATCCAGAATACTCTGGGAACGGATTTGATTTTTTCTTTGAACTTCATTTCGCTAGACGTTTTAGAATGGAATCGTTCTGTTTTACGCTATATTACAATCCGCTTTTGTCTTGAGGGTTGAAAATCAAGACGAACTCTCCCTTCGGCGGATGGGACTTGAAGTGGGCAGAAATTTCGGTAGGTGTTCCAATAAGGTGTTCTTCGAACTTTTTGGTCAGTTCTCGCATCAGAGCAATCTTAATGTCTCCGAAAACCTGCTTTATTTCTTCGACGAATTTGTCGATGTTATGGGGACTTGCGTAAAAGATCTGGGTAGCCTCTTCGCCCTTCAGTTTTTCCAAGAGGTGAATGCGCTGGGCGCTTTTTTTGGGAGAAAAATACTGGAAGGTAAAATGGTCCGTAGGCATGCCACTGGAAACCAAAGCTGTAATCATGGCGCAAGGGCCGGGAACAGCGCGAACATCAATGCCTTCGCGGACGCATTCGCGAACCAAGTTGAAAGCGGGATCTGCAACGCCGGGGGTACCCGCATCACTGATGAGGGCAATGTCGCCTTCGTTCTTTAGGAATTCCACATACTTGGGCGTAACCTTTTCCTTGTTGAAGTCGTGGTAGGCTTCCATCGGAGTCGCAATGTTGTAGGCGTCAAAAAGAACACGGGAGTGACGGGTGTCTTCGGCGAGAACCAGAGGAACTTCCTTAAGAATTCGGACAGCACGATAGGTGATGTCTTCCATATTGCCAATGGGCGTTGCGACGATGTATAAGGTGTGTGCCATAGTCTCTAATGCTTATCTTGTAAAATACTAAATGCTGAAGTCGCTGACGGAATTCTGGTCAACGGGTCTGTTCATGCCCAATTCGTAGCTTAGACGCTGAACCAGCTTACGGTGCATTTCCTCGGAAGCCTTGTTTAGAAGGTCGCTGCGGAATTTTCCGTAGAGCGTTGCCCGGACTTGGTCTTCTTCGGTAAATTCAATGTGCTTTACCAAGGTTCCGTCGCAGTACACGCCTACATTGAGTTGGTAGGTCCACGTTTCGTTTACGGGCAAAATGGGCCAGAGCGAAATGAATGCGGCGCCAATTGCCAAGGCTGAACCCTTGGAATTCTGCTTTACGCTTGCGTTAATGGTGGCGGTGCCTCTGCAGTGTTCTCTTGGGTAGATTGCAGGACTTGCTGCCGCTGTATAGGCCCTCAGAAGATTCTGGCTCAATTGCAGGGTGTCTCCGTTATAGACCATAGGAATATTTCCAAAGAAACTGTACTTCTCTTCTGTCAGGGGAACTCCATCTAGGTTGCCTCGGGTCAAATTTACGGAACAGCCTGCCAAAGTCCCTGCAAAGGAGATGGGTAAAAACCATGTAAAAAAATTGGTCAGTTTCATGCTTTAAAGATAGTATTATCTAAATTAGTCGCATGGATTTGAACGCTTATTTTATCAGTGATGCCCACCTTGGCATTGATCCTCCGGGCTGTGTTGCTAATCGCGAGGCTCGATTGGTTGATTTTCTCAAATCCATTGCGGGTAAGGCCTCCCACCTTGTGGTTGTTGGCGATCTGTTTGAATTCTGGTACGAATACTCATACTACGTCAGTCGTGATCATTTCCAGTTGTTTGCCGCATTGTCGTCTCTAGTGGAGTCCGGTACCCAGGTGTATTTGTTGCAGGGCAATCATGACTTTGCGTATGGGAATTTTTTCCCGAAGGCGCTGGGCGTACAGGTCCATAAGGAAGTTGTTCTTGACATCCAGGGCAAGAAAGTCCTTTGCAGACACGGTGATGGTGTGGCAAAGTCCGATTACGGTTACAGGTTTTTCCGTAAAGTGTTGGATCTTCCCTTGAACCGTTGGCTGTTCAAGCAGTTGCATCCTGACTGGGGCATGGCTCTTGCACGCTTTGTTGGCAGAAATAGCCGTAAGTATGGCGAATCCCGCATTATCAAGATGGACGAGTACCTTGATTGGGCTGGCAATGCTATGCAAGAAAGGAACTGCGATTTCTGCATTCTTGGACATCACCATGTTCCTGGTACTTGGAATGTGGAACGAGGTCTTGTGGCTTCCCCCGGTGACTGGATGAAAAAACTCACCTACCTCCAGATGGAAGCAGGTGAAATTTCTCTGAAAGAATTTTAAAAGTCTTTCGACTTTCTAGACAGACTAGTTGTTACTAGCGTCTTCGTTGAGGCGGGTTTCAGAAGATTTCATCATCTTCTTAGAGGCGTTTTCACCCCAGATCCAAGCGACAACGTCGGTGCTTGCGAAACGGTCCCAAGCGGCGTCAAACCAGCACCAATGATGGACTTCGCCCTTTTCGTCGGTAATGGTCCAGTTCTTCTTGGCGGAGAAGGTCATTTCGATAGGGGGTGTGGTCTGTCGCTGACCGTAGATGTCGGTTGTTTCGGGCTGATCAATGTAGATGGTCCAGGCCTTTCCATCGGTTTTCTTAAAGAGGAAGACGTTGAGCGCAATGAAAGCTGCCAGTACGACAACACCGATACGGACGTTCCTCTTTGTCATAAGAAAGATGAAGAGAAGCAACAACAACAAGCTGAGTGCAGCAAAGTTGTAGTGCGTCATATAAAAGGTCTTAAGGACTTCAAACATGTTGAACCTCGTGGCGTCGTTTGACTATTTCTTGTTGGCCTTGGCTGCAGCCTTTTGTTCGGCAACCAATGCAGCGATGTTGAATGTTAACACCTTGCCGTCAATCTTGCACTCGGTACGGAAACTCTTTTTGGGGAGGGCGATGCCCTGGGAAGAAAGAGTACCCATGAAGGATGCGTTAGCGTGGCTAGCAATGGTGCGGACGTTGATGAAGCCCTTCTTGCTGAAAGTCAGCTTGAAATTCTTCTTGGCAGCGTCGTACTCTGCAATCATAGTATTATTTACGACGGTGTTCACGGCATTTTTGGAGTTTTTGTCGAAAATAATGGTTCCACGGGAGTCAATGGAGAGCATTGTCTTGTTTGCGACGGCATTTCGGCAGGCAATCAGTTGCCATTCACCCTTCTTTTTGGAGGCGTTCTTGCTGGTGAACACGTATTTGTTGCCTTCCTTTTCCAGAGTGTAGGCGCCAGTTGCGATCTTTTCGCCGATAGCGTTAAGAGCACCCTTGAAGTAAAGGAACTTGGACTTGGAGCCGTTAACGCCCAAAATGAAACGGAAAGAGGTTGCCTTGGCTTCCTTGGTGGGAGTAATGGCAATGCGCTTGCCTACAGGATCGACTTCGATATCTGCGAACGGACCTACGTCTACGGTTTCACCATTCTTGTTGCTTTCCTGCTTGGCGAGTTTGTCGAGCTTCATTGCCTTGATTGCTTCTGCCGGAAAGCGGAGAAATCCGCGGATGTCCATTTTAACAAGTACATTTTCCATAATTTTATTTCCTCACTAATGTTTTTGTTTTACCCACAGCAAATTAACAAAAATCCAATAGGGATAGCAACATTTGTAAGAAAAAAAGAATTAAATAATTTTGAACGAATTTTTTGAAATAAATTAAGTCCTGTATACAGGAAAATTAATTTATTGTTAATGAATCGCCCTGGAAAGCGCTTAAAATAACGTTTTTTATCAACATGTTTTTAAGCGTTTCTCCGTTTCTGTGTTGTATGTCACGCTTTTTCATATCTTGTACGGAGTTTAAAGTCCTTTGCTCAAACTGCTTTCTGTCGATGATAATTACAGGCGTGATTTCCGAATTGTTAAGTTCTTCTTGCGATATGCTTACGTCTGCTCTTACGAGAAATTTGGGGTAAAGTTTCCTGTATTTTTCAGACACGGCATCGGCGATGCTGAACAGTGGATCTAAGAGAATGAGATTTTTTGTTCCGTATTTCTGGTAGATAAGGGCTTGCTTGGTTGCCAAAATTGCTCCTGTACCTCTTCCTACGAGGGTTTGAGGGGCTTTCCCGTTAATTTGTACCGCGCATTGTGCAATTTGGTTTGCGTCCAATTCGAAATTTTCTTCGGAGGGCTTTCCCTTGTTTTCGCCGCTGCCGCGGTAGTTGAACGCAACTAATTGATTGCTGGAAACGGATTCGACCTCGGCCAGGAACTGCGCTGCATCTTCTTCTGCGTCGGGGAAGTAGAGCAATACGGGGTCGCTTTCGTTGCCGATACTCCAGCCATTCAAGACGATTCCGTCTTCCAGTTTACAAGTGAGTTGCTTAGCTTTGCCTTGGATAGCCGCGTTCGCTTCTGTGTGGGTTATTGCCCTAGGGAATGCCTTTTGGCGTTCTGTAAGGGCAAGGTAGAACACCATGCAGGCGTAGATCAGGGCGAATACTCCGATAAGGCGTAGTGCTCGAAAGCATAGTTCCTTCAATTTTGTTCCCAAATGCATATTCTTTAAACTCATGAGTTCAAAGATAGAAAATCCCCGTTCCCAAAGGAACGTTGCGAAACTCCTTTGCTATTCCGCATCCCTGCCTGGTCAAAAAAAAGGACTTCCGCTTGGAGTGAAGCGGAAGTCCGAGGGATGGGATTGGGTGTTCCCCAAATATAGGCAATTTTTTTTGATGTGGGTATACTAAAAACGACGAGTGTTCACGAAAGTGTTCTCCAGGTGTTCTCATAGTGGTCTCAAGGGCAAAATGTGTTTAAATACACCTGTTTTGACCCTATTTTTACGTTTTTAGGTGTTCCCAAAAATCGTCAAAAAAATTATATTTATACCCGATGAACGTATACGCATATTATAACTACAGAAAATATCTGCAGGACTACTACGACTATCGTAAGTCCGTCCAGAGGTATTTTTCGTACAGATCCTTCGCTAAGAAGGCGGGGTATTCCTCGTCTGGTTTCTATTTGGATCTGATTCGTGGCCGCAAGTCCCTGACTCCGCAAATGCTGCCTAAGTTTATTGCGGCATTGGGTCTGAATGAAAAGGAAGGCCGCTACTTTACTTTGATGGTTGACTTTACTCATGCGACAACGGCTGCCTCCAAGCAGGCCATCTTCGACCAAATGTCCGCCTTGTTGCCTAGCGCTATCAAATCTCTTACCAAGAGCCAGCAGGAATACTACAGCAAGTGGTATTATGTTGCAGCCCGTGAAGCATTGTCAGTTCTGAAGATTAACGAAAAGAACATCCAGGAATTGGCTTTGTTCCTCAACCCCAAGATTACCCTGCCTCAGGCAAAGCAGACTATCCAGTTGCTTCGTTCCTTGGGATTGATTGAAATTGGCGAAGACGGTTTCTTCCACTCTGAGAACAAGGCCATCTTCAGCGGTAGTGAAATTGCACCTTTGTTTGTGCATGAATTCCAGAAGCAAATGATTGATTTGGGAAAAAATGCGCTGGATCACTACAGTACTGAACGCAGAAATGTATCTTGTATGACGATGAGCGTTTCTCCCGAAGGATTGGAACGCATTATCAGTAAGATTGACTTGTTCCGTAAGGAAATTGTGGATATCATCCGTTCCGACGAAGGCGAAGCTATGGTCTGCCAGATGAACATCCAGTTCTTCCCCCTGAGCAAGGAAAAAATGGCTCTTCCACCCGAAACTGAAGAGGATGAAAAATGAGTAAGATTATTTTGAAATCTTCTATGCTTATGGCCCTGATTTTGGGCTTGGTGGGATGTACAGATAAGGTCGCGGGAACAGTTACCGATACGGGTAATACCGTTGCCGGCGTGGTTTATCGTGCCGATGGCTCCGAAGCCTCTGATGCAATTGTCCGTATTGCTCGAACCCACGTAGAAAGCGGTGTTGGCGTTCCCGAATTGATCGAAGTGACCACAGATTCTAACGGTGCTTACTCTTTCGACTCCGTTCTTTCTGACACCTTCCAGCTGGCAGTCATTGACGCTGCTGTTTCTGAAATTTTCTTCCTGCCCAAGGCGACTCGCAAGGCCAAGGATCTTGACAAGATTACCTTGTCTAAGGCTGCTGTATTCAAGAGTAGTTTGGTCTACGAAGATGTGCTTGAACCTGCAGTCCAGGTAGGCTCTCATTTCATCGTTGGCGTTTCTGGAACTCCGTTCTATGAAAGCGTGTTTGCCGGTGATACATTCGAGATTCTGCTGCCGGAAGGTAACTGGTGGATGGAATTCTACCCGGGTGATGCCCAGATTGTGGCTAAACTCCAGAATTCTGGCCTGTCCGATACAGTGGTCTATCGTACCTGGAGCATGGGCGGCGAATTGAAAACTGGCGACACTCTTGAAATTGGTCCCTTTATTTGGAGCCCCACCGCTGAAATCGATTCCTTGATCAAGGAAAACGAAGCGGAAGCTAAGCTGGTTTCCCGAATTTCTGGCCAGGTTTTCTGCAAGAACGGTAAGGCTTGCGAAGGTGTCGAAGTCAACTTGATTACGGACTTGTACGGTTTCGGATTTGAAGGCGATTCCTTGAAGTTTACCGTGATGACTACGACGGACAGTCTTGGCCGTTGGTGGCTGAACGTTCCTAAGGAAGTCCCCGAAGACTCTTTCCGAGTGGAATACCGCAAGATCCAGGACAATGTTGTTTCCCAGGCTGGAACTTCTCGCTACGTTCTTGAAAAGGAAATTAAGGACCTGAAGGATACCTTGGACCTTGGGGCAGATACTCTGGTTAGGGCCGCTGGCCTGGTGAGCAAGGTTAACGTGATTGTTGACAAGAATGACTCCACCCAGAGCAATAACTGCATGCTGAACAGTGTGGTTGTGGGTATCAAGGGTACGTCTCACTTCGTTCGCGACGTTGCCTGCGAGACCTTTGTCCTGAGAGATATGCCTGCTGGAGCACAGGAAGTTGTGCTGTACAGTGGTGACCGCAAGGTTATGGCTAAGATGCTGGAATCTGAGGCTCCCAGCTGGATTTACGTGACTTTGACCGGTGTAACCCTCCCGGAAGGAGCTATTCAGCAGATTCAGGGCATGACTTACCAGGTTCCAAGTCAAAATATTTTTGAAAACCCCCTTGCCAAGGAAAAGTAGCTTTACTACCTTTGGCTCACACGATGAGTTATGGTGTAACGGTAGCACAACAGATTCTGACTCTGTTTGTCTAGGTTCGAATCCTGGTAACTCAATGAAAAAGCCTCTCGGAAACGAGGGGCTTTTTCGTTATGTGACAAGGGGGGAGGTGTCCCCCTAAGACCTCCTCTGCAAACAATTTCATTGTTTGCAGAGTCTTGATGAAAGGCAAGGGGGTTCTAGCATTTTCTATGTTTGTAGGTGATGGAATTTTTTGACTACTACGAAAAGTTGTATGGCGATCGTTGGCCTCAGCTGCTAGAAGCTCTGAAGGGCGAGGGCAGGGCAACGAAATTGCAGTTTGGCGATAATCTGGAACCTTATTTTTTGGATGAGGCTTCGGTTTTTGCCGCGGAAGCGCTTGGGGTGGTGCCGGGAATGGATGTGCTGGATATGTGCGCTGCCCCGGGTGGAAAAACCCTTGTTATTGCTTCCAAACTGAAGGGGGAGGGGTCGTTGCAGAGCAACGATCGCTCGCCGGATCGTCGTATGCGTCTGAAGCGAGTCATCGATGATTCCCTGCCGGAAAATTGGCGTAGCATTATCAATGTTACGGGTTATGATGGCATGAAATTTGGCCTTCATAAGAAGGAATCCTACGATTGCATTTTGCTGGATGCCCCTTGTTCCTCGGACAGGCATGTTCTGGCGTCTCCGACCCACTTGGCGGAATGGTCCAGTAAGCGCGTGAAGCGCCTTTCTGTGGAACAGGGCGCGCTTTTGGCTTCCGCTGTAGACGCCCTCAGACCGGGTGGCTTTATTGTGTACGGAACTTGCGCTCTTTCCCCCATGGAAAATGACGATGTCGTGAGAAAAATCCTGAAAAAACGCCCATCTATGCAGTCTGTTGAAATCGCTGATTTGTTGCCTGGGGCAGACCGTACGGAATTGGGAATTCACATCCTTCCGGACCGTTCTGAAGGTAGGGGCCCAATTTATTGCGCAAAATTGGTGAAAACCTAGAAAATAGGGGGGGGTAACCCCCCTTTTTTTATGTATCTTTCTTTACATGTTGAGGAAGATTTTTGTTCTGTTTTCGTTCTTGAGCGTAATCGCCTTTGCCCAGGATGATGATGACTGGTCCACGGAAGATTCTTCTGCTCAAGCAACTGTATTTGAGGGTTCATCTGCGCAATCTGCCGATGAGGTTCAAACCGCAGCTCCCGCTGCTGTGGATTCTACGTCCAAGACTATTGTAGATTCTGTGAAAGCCGCTGTTCCTGAAGTCCCCCAAAGTAGGGAAGTCGCTGTTCGCTATTGGGTCAGTGGCGACTCTGTTGAACTGGAAGCTATTTTCGTAAAGATTGAAAAGGATACGGTTTACCTTAAGAAGCCGACAGAAAAGCAGATGAAGCGCTTTGCTCGTCTTGCGGATGCCGCCAATGCCGAACTTCAGCGAAGCAACGGCCAGCAGGTTGAGGAAACCGAGGAAGATGACGAGGAAGAGGTCGAAATCAAAAAGGACACCTCCGTTATCATGACCGACGCCATCAAGGAGTCTGTTGCCGCCCAGTCCGAAACTGTTGCTGAAACTGTGGCCGAAGACGACGGTGCCGATGACGACTTTGAAACAGCCTTGGCCAAGGAAGACGACCGTAAGAAAATGGAAGAGATTGCCAAGGTCGAAGAGGAAATCCGCCAACGCGAAATTCAGGATAGCATTGCTGCTGACAAGGCAAATCCGTTTATCAAGATTTTCCGCTTGGATTTGAAGCGACTTTACAACCTGGAAGACGAGGCCATGATCGACCTTTCTCTTTCCAACTACGTTGTTCCCGTAATTATCGAGAAGAAAGAAAAAATCGATCTTTATCCTCAGGGCAGTGCAAACCTCCTTGTTATTTCTGAACCTGCCGCATGCTCCCTCTTTGTGAACGGTATTCCTCTGAAGCAGGTTGCTCCGGATACCATCAAGAATATCAGGCCCGGCAAGTACACTATCTCTGTGATGCAGGTCCTTAAGGATGTGGAATGGTGGGGCTCCGCCGTTGTTCGCATTAACAAGGATAGCCTGAACAAGGTGACAATCCCTGTGCTCCGTCCTTCAACCCGTTTGACCTTGAATACGGACCCCGAAGCTGTTGAAGTTTTCGTCAACGAAGCTCCCACGGAGTACGTAATGCCTCACTACATCACCGATATGGTGGTTGATAACGTTCAGCCCCAGGTGAGTGCGACGATCTACTTGCGTAAGGTCGGTTATCGCGATACCTCCGTGACTACGGAAATCAGACCGTACATGCCGAACTTGATTAACGTTGAAATGACGCCTGTGCTTGATGACCTTGACTTCATTCAGTCCCAGAACGAGTTTAACGCAAGACGTAGTAAACATCGTAAAGGCCGTATTATGATGTACGCGTCTATTGCTCCTATTGTTGTTGGCGGAACTTTGTGGTTGCTTGCCGAACGTGATTGGAGCAAGGCTGCTGATAAGAAGCATGCCTATGAAAAGTTGGCTGCATTTGATAGTCCCGATACTCAGAAGATGATTAAGGACAATAATCGATTGAACGATAATGGCGATATCAAGTTTGGAATTGGTGTAGGTCTTGGTGCTGTTGGCTTGGGCCTTCTTACAACAGGGTTTATCTTTGCTTTCTAAAAAAGTGATTAATAGAATCATTATGAAAAACAATTTTGGGTTAGTTGCATTATTTGCATTTTTGTTAGGTGGAGTGTCTTCCTTTGCTCAAGACGCGCAGGAAGCTGTTTCTAGTTCCGAACCTGCTGTCGTAGAGTCTTCCAGTTCTGCGGTCGTTGATTCTTACAGCACGGAATCCTCCAGCTCTGTTTCCGTAGTGTTAAGTTCTTCAAGTCTAGTAGAGGCGGTGTCCTCTTCTTCTAGTTCCGTAGAGGCCATGTATTCTTCCTCCAGTTCTAAGACTGGCGGCGTGCTTGGCGCCTTGTATCCTGTAGAACCCGACGAAACTATTTCCAAGGGACATATCTATTCTGGCTTGACCCTTTCCCTGATTCAGGCTAATTCTGAAGACGACGCTTTGAATATTATGATTGGCGATGTCTACGAGGCCTATGGCTATACCTTTACCTTGGAAGCCTTCGGTGGTTACTTCGTTAAGGATGCAATGGCCATTGGTATGAGGGCTGGCTACTCCCGTACTTGGTACGATATCGATTTTTCCTTGCTCGAAGATCTTTTGGATATGAAGCAGCATCGCAAGTACGTGAGCAACGGATTTTTCTTCCAGCCTATGCTGAAAAATTACTTTAAGGTGATTTCTTCTAGAAATTTGTATGTGTTTAATGAAACATCGATTAAGCTAGGCTATTCCTACGGTATTTCTCAAAGCGACAATGGTGAGGATTTGGACAAGTCTAAAAATAGTTCTTGGTCTATTGAGGTCGGCATCAATCCGGGCATTTGCATTATGGTGCTGGACCGATTTGCTTTTGAAACATCTGTGGGCTTGCTGGGCTTGAGCACCTCGGTTCTGGATGTAGAAGAGAATGGCAAAAGCCATAGCCGTGTGGTGGCGAATGTCGTAAACTTTACCATTAACCTTTTGGCCTTGAATTTCTCATTGGTCGCATTCTTCTAAGGAGAATCACTATGCAACGTAAACATTTAAAGAAGTTGGTTGTTGGTGGTGCTTTGCTTGCCTCTTTAGGCCTAATGGCGGGCTGTGAAGATTCTGGTACAAAAATTGTTCCAGATGAAATGGTCGCAGTAGACATTTTTGAGGCGGTTGATTTTACAATTGATGCCAAGAATCACGAAATCACCTTGTCTGGTGCAGTTGATTCCCTGGTCGTAGGCTCTTTGGAAGCTCTGGGCGGAAGCAAGTATTTTGTCGCTACGGACGATGATCCGGTGGATCCGTCTTTTGACTGGGACGCAGAACTGAAGGAAGGCTCTGTCATCAAGTTCGGCGATGGTAATGTCGTGCGAATTGTTGTCTTGGATGATGAAAACCGTACGGTTGCGGTGTGGGAGGTTTCTTTCCCTGAAGAAAAGTCTTCTAGCTCTAAGGATAAGAGCTCCTCTAGCTCCTCTGAAGCGGCAGATGATGAGGTATCCTCCAGCTCCGCTGAAGAAGAGGATGAGTCTAGCTCTAGCGAAGAGCCTGTTGAGGAAAGCTCCAGCAGCGAAGAAACTGCTGAATCTAGCTCTAGTGAAGAAGTCGTAGAATCTAGTTCTAGCGAAGAACCTGTTGAGGAAAGTTCCAGCAGCGAAGAAATCGTAGAATCCAGTTCCTCTGAAGAAGTTGTTGATTCTAGTAGCTCTGAAATCGTTGAAGACTCTAGCTCTTCTGAAGCTGTTGACGAATCCAGCTCTAGTGAAGAGGTTATTGAATCCAGTACTTCTGCGGACCAACCGCAGCTGCCGGGTTCCAGTTTCGATAGTTGGGACAAGACCTTCTGGGGCAGTACCAGCGATGCTATGGCGACCAAGGGTTACGGAATTTTCAATGTGGTTGTCGATTATGATATTACCATGGCTTCTGAAGCTAATGCCATATTCAATAATTCAAAAATTACTCTGACTACTAAGTCTGTTTCTGGAACTGCTGCCGTGGGCATCCTTAAGATTGAGGGTGGCTGGAAAATGGCTGGTGGATTCTACTTTGCAGGATCTTACACAGGTACGGATGCCGCTTCCATCTATATGGCCGACAACAAAGATGCCGGTGCAGATAAGCGCCCTGCCGATTTCTCCCAGTATATGAAATTTGGTCAGCCTTTTGAAGGCCACCCTGTAAGCTTCGATGTAACCTATGCATACAATCATGTGGGTAACACCAATAACACTTACCCTCAGTCTTCCTTGATTTACGTTGCGTTGGTCAGCGCCGATAACAAGATCGTTGCTGCGGGCAAAATTTCCGACAGTGCTTCTGTGGAAATGGGAAAGAAGACTGTACCGCTGATATATGGTGGTGATGCAGGTTTGATCGCCGATGAAGCTATTGGCGTCAAGGGCCTTACTCTCGGAACGGGTGACGAAGAAGTTGTCTCCATTCGTGTGATGTTTGCTTCTTCTGCCTTGGCTTACGTGGCCGATGGTGGTACAAGTTCTCAAATGAAAAAGAATTTCCGCGGTGGCGAAGGCTCACAGTTGATTATTGATGAATTTAAGCTAAACTACTAAGGGGTTAGTATGAAACAGTTTTTCTCCCTTTTTACGTTTGCAGCGATGGTACTCTCCTTTGTGGCTTGTACCGCCGATTACGATGAGTTTGAGGCGTCCCACTACAAGGCTTTCAAGAACATCGTTTTTGAGGAGCAAGATGGTGACGCTTCTGTTTCTGAAGAAGAACACATCATTAAAGTGACCACGGTGGCTCCGCCGGAATCCTTGGAAACATGGGATTCCTTGACCATTGAATCCATTAGTGCGAGTAACTTGGCGACCCTCCACCTGGTGGACGGGAAGTTCAAGGAATTTCCCAGTGACTCTGCTGCTTTGGATTCCCTGGCAAACGAAGTTTCTTATGTGAAGAAGAACCTTAAGGCCGGCAGCAAGATTCGTATTCCCAAGAGCCAGGTTATCTATGTTATGCTTGTCGCAGAAAATGGAGACCCGGCTATTTGGAAAATAGAAATCACCATTCCCGGTGTTGAACAGGAAGAACCTTCTTCTGACTCCAAGGACGAAAAGTCTTCTTCCAGTGTCAAGAATGCAAAAAGTTCTAGCAGTTCTGCAAAGGCAGAATCCTCTAGCAGCAGTGAAAAGGCTCTGAAAACGGAAACGGACTTGCAGCTGACTTTCAAGAATCAGTTCAAGGTTGGTCACGCAGGCGATACCATTTCCATAAAGTTGGCCAGCGACCAGAAGATTGAAGACGCTACGGTGAATTCCTACAAGATTTCTGATGGAGCCTCTATTTCTCCGGATCCTGAAAAGATTGAGGATTGGTCCAATGCCCAGGAAATTGTGGTGACTGCAGAAGACGGCAAGACCAAGCAGACTTGGATTGTTGTGGTTGATATTGCGGCTGAAGATGAAAAGCCTGCCTCTACGGAAAAGGAATTGGTTTCTATTTCTGCCAAGAATGAAATCGCAGATGCGACCATTGATACAGAAAATAAAACTGTTGTTGTTCATCTTCAGAAACAGAAGGAAATCGTTTCTGTTGAGCTGGCTATCGAGGTTTCTGAATCCGCTTCTCAGAACTTGAAAGCTGAGGCTTTGGATTTGCGCGAACCAGTGACCATGACTATCATGGCTGAAGATGGCAGCACTGTGGAGTGGACTATTTCTGCTGATTTTGAGGAAGCTGCTGTGGCACCTCGAATTACTGCAATGAAGATTGCCGGTAACGATGCTGTTATTGATAGTATCGAAGAAAACGGCGAGTGGTTCCGTTGGATTCATTTTGATAATCTGAAATTCATGACGGATCTGTCTAAACTGGAAGTGAGCGGAATTGAATTGTCTGAGGACGCTTCTGTTGAAGAACTGGAAAATGGCGAGAGCTATGATCTCACTTCAAAGTGGGTTACAGTTTCCAATGGATTTGTTTCTGAAAGGTATGAAATCAGAGCGGGCTACCAGTATCAGAATAGTGATTTTAACACGTGGGTGTCTGATGCTTTTGGCGGAACAAACGATGTGGATGGTTGGGATAATGGTAATAATGATGCTGCAACTGCAGGAAAGACTTTAACGGTCAACGAAAATAAGTCTGTTGTAAAAATGGTGACAAAAAATATTGTTGGGAAAATTGCAAGTGGCAATATGTTTGTTGGTTATTTTAATCCCAAAAAAGTTCCCGCACTCCTCGGTAGTGACAATTTATTGAAGTATGAAGATGGTAACGAATTGATTGATTTTGGCCGTCCGTTTAAAGCTCGTCCCCGTTATGTGGAATTTGACGTGAAGTATGCGGGGGCCGGAGACTCGTGTGACCTTTATGTTGTTTTGGAAAACAGAACATCTACATCAAACGATGGAAAAAACCAGTATAGGTCTGGAGCGGAAAATACTATGGTAGCTTCTGCTTGGTATCGCGCTACCACAGTGGATTCCGAGGATGATCCGGATGTGGTTTCAATTTCGCCGGCTAGTCGTGAAGGATATACAACTATTAGAATGAAATTGAAGTATGGAACGCCCTTTGCTGGATCTCCGATTGAAAATTCAAGTACGTTTAATTCGACACTGAAAAATAAGAATGGCATTGATAACCATCTTGTGAAAACCGACAAACCGGAAGACTTTGCTGTGACCCACATTCGCATTGCAATGGCATCTAGTGCCATGGGTAATTACTATAAGGGAACTGTGGGTGCGGCATTGTATGCAGACGAGATTCGTTTTAGCTATTAGTTTTAATCGATGAAAGATTGGGAAATGTATGGTGTGTAGTTTTCGAAGTTTTATTGTCGGGGTGGCAAGCTTCTGTGCAGTGTCCCTTGCACAGGAAGTAGAAGCTGTTGCTGTTGTTGACACGGCTGCGGTTGCAGTTGATTCTGCTTCTGTTGTTGACTCGACTGCGATTCCTACCGCCGATACCGCTATTGCTGTAGATTCTGTTGCATCTGCTGCTGATACTGCTGAAGTTGCTGCCCCTGCAGAGGAACCCGCAGCTCCTGTGGAAGCTGCAACTTCTGTTGAAGAACATGCAGCTCCTGTGGAAGCTGCAACTTCTGTTGAAGAACATGCAGCCCCTGCGGAGGTTGCTGCCTCTGCTGAAGTTGCGACCACTACGGAAGAACCTTCTGCTCCTGCTGAAGAAACTACAGCTGCGACTGAAGAAACTACAACCCCCGTTGAATCTCCGGCTTCTGCAGAACAAGTTTCGGAAAAGCCCGCTGCAGTCGCAGTAAAGGATTCCACAAAGACTCCGGAAAAGCCTAAGCTGATTTTGAGTGACGAACCTACATTCGCCATCGAAATCCAGCCCATTTCCTTGACGTTCTACCCCATGTTCCGTCATGGCTTGACCTTCTATGCCACTGTGGAAGTTGTCGTTAATTCAAATGCATCTGTCATTACCCGTCCTTACTACGCCAGTAAGACCATTTCAAAGAGTCTTCAAAGTGGTGAGGTTTCAATTTACGGTTTGACCGAAGGTTTCCGTTATTATTTTGACCGTAAGCATGTGGGCTGGTTTGCATCTGCCAATTTCACTTTTGAATACATTCAGGTGGAGCATAAGTTCAACGACGTTAATAACGATGATATCAAGGATACTGGCAACAGCATTGGCTTCGGTTTGTATCTGGGTCGAAAGTATCAGATTGGCAATCATTTTGTCACCTCCTTGGATGCGGGTCTTATCTATAACCAGGCTTTTATTGATAAGGGCGCCAAAAAAGACGTGAATGATGTGACAAATGAGGGTGTAGGCTTTGATATTAACTATACCCTTGGCTTTGCGTTCTAATTTTTGCTAAATTGTGTACCGTAAATGGAGGCTATAATGGCTGCTTTGACTCTTACTGCTCAAAATTTTGATGAAGTGATTAGCTCTGGTCAATTGGTTTTTGTCGACTTCTGGGCTACTTGGTGCCGCCCTTGCATGATGATGGGGCCGGTTGTTGAAGAACTTGCTGCCGAATACGAAGGCAAGGCTATCATCGCCAAGATTAACGTGGATGAACCGGGTGTTAGCGATATTTGCGCTCGCTTCGGTATCACCAACATTCCCAATATGAAGCTGTTCAAGAACGGTGTTGAAGTGGGTAATGTGGTTGGCGCAGTTCCCAAGAACACTGTGAAGACTGTTATCGACCGTAACCTGTAATTCCTGGTCTACGGAAAAAGACTTTTGGAGGATTCTTCGGAATCCTCCTTTTAATTTGGATTCAGGTTTTTCTAAATTTGCGTTATGCTTACTAAACGTTTGATTGTGTGCTTGGATGTCCGTGACCGCAAGGTGACGAAGGGTGTTAAGTTCAAGGGTAATATCGATATCGGCGATCCGGTGGAGATGGGTGCCCGCTATAGCGATGAAGGCGTTGATGAACTGGTGTTCTATGATATTACCGCCAGTGCCGAAAATCGCCCCTGTGACATGGAGATGATCCGTCAGATTGCAAAGCGTGTTTTTATTCCCTTTGCTGTTGGCGGCGGTATCCGCAATCTTGATGATATGCACCAGGCCTTGCTTGCCGGTGCCGAAAAGGTGAGCGTGAACAGTTTGGCTGTTCTTCATCCTGAGATTATTGCTGAAGGAGCCAAGGCTTTTGGCCGTCAGTGCATTGTGCTGGGTATGGATGCCAAGTTCGTTGGCGTTTCCGAGAAGTTCCCCAGCGGTTACGAAGTGTATATTCGCGGCGGTCGTCAGGCTATGGGTCTGGATGCCGTGGAATGGGCCAAGAAGGCCGAAGAACTGGGCGTTGGTGAAATTTGCTTGAATGCTATTGATACCGACGGCGTGAAGAACGGTTACGAATTGAATATTACCGACCAGGTGGCCCGCGCTGTGAAGATTCCGGTGATTGCTAGCGGTGGTGCCGGTACTCCGGACCATATTGTGGACTTGTTCAACAAGACTTCCGCAGATGCTGCCCTGGTGGCTTCCATGGTTCACTTTGGCGACTACACCATTCCTGAAATCAAGGATGCTATGCGCAAGGGTGGCGTGGCTACTCGCGAGGTTTAGTCGATGAATCCGTCTGTTGCGGTAAAGATTTTTGAAGCCGGCAAGAGTGCCGGTGCTGACTTTGTGGAAATTTTTGAAGAGGAAACTCGCAGTTCCTCCCTGGGCCTGAAGTCTAGCCAGATTGAATCGGCTACGGCTGGTACCGATTACGGTATTGGCATTCGTCTGCTGTATGGTACCGAGGTGCTTTACGGTTTTACCAGCGATGAGTCCGAAGAGGCCTTGATTAACTTGGTGAAGACTTTGGCTTTCGGCCGCATTGCCGCCATGAATGGTGGGGCAGGCTCTGCTGCGAAGCCTTTTGAGTTTGCGCCTGCAAAGCGTGTTTGCGATTATAATGCGGCTGCTTTTAAGGACCCCCGCATCTTGGGGCAGGCGGTAAAACAGGATTTCTTGTTCCGTGCGGACAGGACGGCTCGTGCCATGTCCGACAAGGTTGCCCAGGTGGCAGTCAGTGTTGCTGATGACTGCACTCATATTCATTTGTTGAACAGCGAAGGCTTGAACATCGAAATGGATCGTTCTCACCTGCGCTTGAGCGTCAGTGTGACGGCTACGGATGGAACGGAACGTTTGACGTCTGCAGAACGCCCGGGTGCCATTGGCGGCTACGAACTGCTGGCGAATTATTCTCCCGAGGAGATGGCAACATCTGCAGGTGAACGCGTACTTCGCATGCTGACTGCTGGCTACATCAACGGTGGGCAGATGCCTGTGGTCATGGGTAACGGCTTTGGCGGTGTGATTTTCCACGAAGCCTGCGGCCATCCGCTGGAAACGGAATCGGTGCGTCGTAATGCAAGCCCCTTCTGCGGAAAGCTGGGCGAAGTCATTGGCCAGCCTTGCCTGACTGCCATTGACGACGGTACCTTGGACGGTGTCTGGGGAAGCCTGAAGGTGGATGACGAAGGAACTCCTACGGAACGCACCGTGCTTATTGAAAATGGCGTGCTGAAGACTTACATGTCTGACCGTGTTGGCGCCCAGGAAGTGGGTATTGCCCGCACTGGAAGCGCTCGCCGCGAAAGCTACAAGTACGCTCCTGTAAGCCGCATGCGCAATACCTTTATCGCCCCGGGTAAGGATACCTTGGACGACATGATTTCCAGCGTGGATTACGGCCTGTATGCCGCCCGTATGGCAGGCGGTTCTGTGAACCCGGCTACTGGTGAATTCAACTTCGCCGTGGACGAAGGTTACGTTATCCGTAACGGTAAGATTTGCGAACCGGTCCGCGGTGCTGCTCTCATCGGAAAGGGCCACGAAATCATGCCCCGCATTAGCATGGTGGGCAACGACTGGGAACTTGCCGCAGGCGTTTGCGGCGCTAATTCCGGCCACATCCCTGTGACAGTGGGTCAGCCCTCCATTAAGGTGGACCAGATCCTTGTTGGCGGCCGCTAAGGCTACGTAAAAAGCAAACATCGTTGATTGGCTGAAGCAGAAAAGTTTAAAACCAGGTCGAAGGGCCTGGTTTTCTTTTTTGATGCATATAGGGCTATAAAAAAACGATCCCTCCGAGATGGAGAGATCGTTTTTTGGTGTATGGGATGTTTGGTTTTGTATCCATAAATTACATATTCCTCCTCCAAGATGGAATACTCCAGGATGACAAAGTGTTGTATGACTTTACAACACCCTACAAGGCGAGTGTCGCGCCGGAATGCTTGCATTCTGGCATGACCGAGCCGCAGTGGGTGGCGCTTGCGCCACACCCGACCGAGCGCCACACCCGGTAATGTCTCAATTTAAGGCTGAATATTGCTTCTTTTTGATATAAAAACAGCTCTTTTTTAAACGTTTTTAATCAAAATTGCCCCCAAAAACCCATTTTTTCAAAAAAGAGGGGCGTTTTTGAAAATTGGCATGACAATTGCATAAGAAGGAGCGATAAATAAAAGGAAAGCGCGCCCCCGGGCGCCAAAAGAGGCGAATATGTCTGATTTTAATAACGATGCAGAAAAGGTTTTGGCCAAGGCCCAGAGTTTGATGGACCGTAATTCCCATTCTTACCTGGGATGTGCCCACTTGGCTGTGGGTCTGGTGGAAGGTCCTGACGCTACCCTGAAAAAGCTGTATAAGAGTAAGGGTATTAAGGGCAATGAACTGCGCGGGCGATTGGAACCCTTTGTGCAGAAGGTGCCCCGTGTGGAAGGGGCGAACCCGGATGTGGGCCCCGATAGCGATTTGAACCGTGTTTTGCGTGCTGCTGTGCAGGCGGCCCGTCAGGTGAACCGTATGGTGACTCCCGGCGACATGCTGGTGGCCCTGATGAAGTTTGCGGGGGACCGTGGCCTTGCCAAGGTGTTTGAGGACGCCCTGGGCTCTGTGGAAGTGGTGGAGACTTGGCTCTCCGATCCTTTCGCTGGTGCCGCCAATGCCGAGGAACAGTCTCCGCTGAAGTTGTATGGCCGTGAACTGGTGGAAATGGCTGCCGATGGCAAGCTTTCGCCGGTCATAGGCCGTGAAGAGGAAATCCGTCGTGTTATCTTGATCCTTAGCCGAAAGACGAAAAACAACCCCTGCCTCGTTGGTGAACCTGGCGTGGGTAAGACCGCTATCGTCGAAGGGCTCGCCGAGCGAATCTATCGCGGCGATGTGCCTGACGCCTTGAAGGGCAAGAAACTTTTCGCCCTGGATTTGTCCGCCCTGATGGCTGGCGCAAAGTACCGCGGCGACTTCGAGGAACGTCTGAAATCTGTTCTGGACGCTCTTGAAGAAGACGGAAATACTCTTCTGTTCATTGATGAAATCCATACCATCGTGGGCGCCGGCAAGACCGAGGGCTCCATGGACTTGGGTAACATGCTGAAGCCGAAGCTGGCTCGTGGCGAACTGCACTGCATTGGCGCTACCACCACCCAGGAATACCGTAAGTACATCGAAAAGGATTCCGCGTTGGAACGCCGTTTCCAGCCGGTGCAGGTTGACGAACCTAGCGAAGAAGAATCTATCTCCATCCTCCGTGGTATTAAGGACGGCTTTGACGCCCACCACGGAGTCCGTTTGCACGACAATGCGCTGGTGGCTGCTGTTAAGCTGTCTAGCCGTTACATTAGCGACCGATTCCTTCCGGATAAGGCCATCGACTTGATTGATGAAGCCGCAAGCCTTGTAAAGACCCAGATGGATACGGTGCCTGAAGCTCTGGATACCTTGCAGCGTAAGGAACTGCAGATGAAGATCGAGGAACAGGCTCTGGCGAAGGAAACGGATGACAATTCCGTAAAGCGCTTGAAGGAACTGCGTGAAGATCTGGCTGTGACTGCTGCCGCCGTAAAGGCTATGCAGGAGCGCTGGCAGGATCGTCGCGCCCAGAGTGCTGAGCTGCAGAACTTGAAGAAAGCTTTGCAGCAGGCCAAGGACGAAATGGAACAGGCCGAAGCCCGCTACGACTTGAACCGCGCCGCAGAACTGAAGTACAACAAAATCGTGAACCTGGAAAAGGAAATCGCTGAAAAGACTGCGGCTGTTGCGAAGGCTGCAGGTGACGGCGAACTCACCGAAGAGGTGACGGAAGATACCATTGCACTGGTGGTGAGCCGCTGGACTGGCGTGCCCGTAACCAAGCTTTGCGAAGGTGAAAAGTCCAAGTTGTTGCACTTGGATGAACGCCTGCACGCTCGTGTCATCGGTCAGGATGATGCAGTGGAAGCGGTGTCCGAAGCTATTTTAAGAAATAGAAGTGGGTTGAGTCGCGAGAACGCTCCTATCGGAAGTTTCCTGTTCCTGGGCCCCACGGGTGTCGGCAAGACGGAACTGGCCAAGGCCTTGGCTGTGGAACTTTTCGATGACGAAAATGCTCTGGTCCGTATCGACATGAGCGAATACATGGAAAAGCATACGGTTAGCCGTTTGATTGGCGCTCCTCCGGGATACGTAGGCTACGAAGAGGGTGGCCAGCTGACGGAAGCTGTACGTACCAAGCCTTACTGCGTCATCTTGCTGGATGAAATCGAAAAGGCTCACCCCGATGTGTTCAACACCTTGCTGCAAGTTCTTGACGATGGTCGTTTGACCGATGGTAAGGGCCGCACGGTGAACTTCAAGAATACGTTGATTTTGATGACCTCTAACTTGGGCTCTGAAAAGTTCCGTGAACGCTTGGCCTCTGGCAATACGGCGCCGGTGACCTTGGATGAAATTGACGCCAACCTTCATGCTTTCTTCCGTCCGGAATTCCTGAACCGTCTGGATGAAACTCTGGTGTTCCAGAGCCTCACCAAGCCTCAGATCCGCGACATTGTAAAGCTGAAGTTCGCTGGCCTTGCAAAGCGTGCCGCCCGTCAGGATCTGCAGTTGACTCTGTCCGACGCCGCCTTGGAGGCAATCGCCGATGGCGCCTACCAGCCGGAATTCGGTGCACGTCCTATTCAGCGTTTTATTGAACGCAACGTAGAACGCCCCCTGAGTCACGCAATCCTTGCTGGCTCAATTTCCGCCGCAAAGCCCGTGGTCATCGACTACGAAAACGGCGTGTTCACTGTGAAATAATTCCTCCTAACCCCCAAAGTGCTGGACGAAAGTCTGGCACAAGAACAGCCCCGGTCGGAAACCGAGGCTGTTTCTTTATAAAGGGGCCGGGATGACAAATTGGAATGTCGGGGATGACGAAGGCAGAACTACTTCTTGAAGTAACTTGCCACTTCGTCGTGGATGAGTCCATTGGAAGCGAAGCTGGTATAGCCTTCATAAATGGGGGCAGTGGGCTTGCCGTTTGCGTCGAAGAGTTTCGTTTCGCCATTCAGCAGGCTGAACTTGCCGCCGGCTTCGCTGAAAAGCAGCGGATACGGTGCGATGTCCCAGAGGGAAACCACGGGGTCAATCATCAGTTCGGCGCGGCCTGCGGCAACCAGGTAGTAACCGTAGCAGTCGCCCCAACCGCGGTGGAGGCGTGCTGCGCGACGTACGGCGGCGTACTGCTCGCCATAGCCTGCGGTTTCCATGGTGTTGACGGTGCCGCTCAAGACGAGGGCGTCGGACAACTTGTCTACCGGGGAGCATTTGGAAACGCGGCAATCCTGGGCGCTGCTGCCGAGGAACGCTCCGCCATCCTTCACAGCCCATACGGCGGTGTTCATGGCTGGAATGCGAATCAAGCTTGCAATTGCTTCCCCGCGGCGGTACAAGGCAATCAAGGTGCCAAATAGGGGAACCCCGTGGATGAATGCCTTGGTGCCGTCGATGGGGTCGATGACCCACTGGTATTCTGCGTCGGGACTTTCGATTCCGAATTCTTCGCCAATGACGCCGAAGCCCGGAGTTTCCTTTGCCCAGAATTCGCGGCAAAGTTCTTCGGTTTTCTTGTCGGCGATGGTGACGGGAGTCTTGTCGGCCTTCCATTCCACGCCCACGTCCTGCTGGAAATACTTCAGGATGTTCCCCTGAGCAAGTTCAGCAGCCTTCAAGGCTATGTTCAAAAGTTCTTTGTTTTCTGCGGTAGCGGTCATAAGATAATCTCTCCAGCAAAAAGGACGTAATTAAAAGCGGTAATGTTCTATCCTGCTTGCGCGTCGGGCCTTCGCACAAATCCGTAAGCCGAAATCAGCAATCAAATTTATTTGATTATTGATGAGGCTAGGATTTGGGGCTTTGCCCAACTCCGAGCTGGGGCCCCGCCCGCAAGAAAAAACGTTGTTATCCTTGCGGGGAATAAAAGGGGGTTACCCCTTCACCCATTTTTCCACAAGTTCCATCAAGAACTTGTTTTCTTCTGCCTTACCCAGAGTAATGCGCACGTGTTCCGGCAGGCCAAAGCTGGTGAGACCGCGGATAATCATACCACGTTCTTCCAGGAACTGCACCATTTCCTTGGCCTTTTCGCCAATGTGGACGCAGATGAAGTTGCCCTGGGTGGGAAGCACCTTGAAACCGAGATTTTCGAAGAAAGGCTTCAGCACCTTAATGCCGTCGGCATTCAGCTGGCGGGTACGTTCCACATGTTCCTTGTCGCCAAGTGCTGCAATTGCTGCTGCCTGGGCGGCCAGGTTAATGTCGAAGGGCGGCTTAATCTTCCACATGGCCTTGATGACCTGTTCGCTGGAAATGGCGTAACCCAGGCGAATGCCTGCCAGACCGTAGATCTTGCTAAAGGTGCGGTTGATAAGCAGGTTGGGGTACTTTGCGATCATTTCGAACATGCGAGGATAATCGTCTGCGGTTGCAAATTCGGAGTAGGCTTCGTCCAGGAACACCATCACATTGCTTGGAACCTTATCCAGGAATTCGCAAAGTTCTGCACCGGTGTAGTAAACTCCAGTGGGGTTGTTGGGGCTGCAGATAAAGGCCACGCGGGTCTTTTCATTGATGGCTGCTGCCAGCTTGTTCAAGTCGGTCTTCTGGTCTCCTTCACCAACACCGATGAATTCGGCGCCGTTAGAGAGGGTGGTAAACTTATAGACGCTAAAGGTGGGGGTGATGCCCACGCAGTTGTCGCCCTGACGGATAAATGCCTTGCCCACCATGTCGATGATTTCGTCGGAGCCGTTGCCCAGCACCAGCTGGTTGGTGTTCACCTTGTAGTAATCAGCGAGAGCGTTAATCAAGGTGGGAGCATCGCCGCGAGGATACAGATGCAAGGTGTCCACAATCTTCAGGTAGGCTTCCTTGGCCTTGGGAGAAGGACCCAGGGGGTTTTCGTTGGATGCCAGCTTCACCACATCGGTTAGGCCGTATTTAGCACGAATTTCGTCCATGGACTTGCCAGGGACGTAGTCAGAAAGCTTGGATAATTCCGGACGCGGTTCAATCATGTTAAAACCTCTTGCTGTTTATCACAAATTTAGCAAACCTTGGAACTTTTTTCCCTAAATTTTAGTTAAGTTTATGTATATGGGTAGGAATCGTTTTTCTATTGTATCTATTGTGTGTCTTGTGGTAGCTTTGCTTGCCTCAAGTTCTTTTGCTGTAGATCGTATTTGGAATATGCGTTACACTTTTGGGCCGGATGGTCGCCCTGCAGAAAAGCTGGCTGCAGGTGTTGGTCTTCAATCTGATTTTGGTGACCAGGTGCTTTTTCCCATCAATCTTGTTGGTCAGGTTGCCAGAGACTGGGATCTCGGTGCTAAAATTGATGTGTTCGCATACAATCGCTTGAGCAATGTGGTTGCCTCCATTGACTTCGGTGGTCGTTACCGCATTGGTAATTCCGGTTTTATTGAATTGGATGGCTATTTTGGCCTGAACCGCAATGACCGAACTGCAGTGATCTTGACTTATGGCAAGGAACATTACATCGCCAAGGTGTTCTCTAACTACTACGAAGCTCGCGTCGGCGTACTTTCTGGCGTGGACAAGGGTGATGGATGGGCTCAACTTGAACTTGGTACCCAGCCCACTTTGCACTTTGGTGAACATTTCCTGTTCATGATCGAAGTGACCGCCTCTTCAACGATTAGGCATCCTATCCGCGACTTTATGGCTGATATTATCCCCAAGGCCGAAGTTTCCTTGGGTGGCACTCGCATCCGCGTGGACTTTGATATTGGCATTCTCAAGGATGACAATAATTCTGGCAAGAAGATTGCCCTGTTCGTTCAGCAAGCGTTCTAGTTCGGTTCAAGCATTGTCTTGACTTGCATCGAGTCGTTACTGAAAATTATATCGATCGTTCCAACAACAGCAGTATTTAGGTAAGGAATAGAAAGGGAATCCAGACGTTGGATTACCTTTTTGCTTGGGTGACGAAAACGGTTACGACGACCACTTGAAATAATGGAAACCTTGGGGTCAACCGCCTGTAGAAACTTTGGACTGCTGGATGTTTTTGATCCATGGTGGCCAAGCTTTAAGACGTCGCTTTTTAGTACCACATCTTTCTTTAGAATTTCTTTTTCACCGGCAATGGTAAGGTCCCCTGTAAGGATGGCGGAGTGGCCAAGGCCCTTGGCTCTGAAGGTGATGCTTTGGGTGTTGGCATCGTAGCAGGTTCGGGTGTCCGGATGAAGCACCTGTAGTTCAAAGTAGTTCTCTTTCCAGGTGAAACCTCGTGCTATGTCCCGGATGGTAACGTCTCGCTTGAAAGCCTGTTCGATGACCTTCTGCCAGGAATCCTTATTCTCGATGCGGGCGCAGTCTGTAATCCATAGTTCCTTGACGGGAAAAGTCTTGAGTATGGAAAGAGAACCGCCGTAGTGATCCAGGTCCGGATGGGTTATGATGAGAGCATCCAGACGGGAGACGCCGATGTGGTGAAGGTAGGGGACGATGACGTCCTTGCCAGAATCTTTTTTCCCTTTGCCACCAAGGAGTTCAGAGTCGCCGGCATCGATGAGCAGGTGCTTGCCGGAGGGGGTTGTAATCAGGTGGCTGTCGCCTTGACCGATGTCGATTGTGGTAAGTTTCCAGCTGGGGTGGTTTGCCTTGAATAGACCCTCGTAGGCAAAAAAGATGGAAAAAATCAGAAGGCAGATAAAGCCATAGGCCCGGGCCAGTTTATTTGCCCTGCTCAAGGGAAGCAGGACCACCAAGACTCCGCAAAGCAGCAAAATGCTAGGACCGAAGGGACCTACAGTCATGGAGGCTTGGGCAGAATCGGACAGTTTGTTTGTAAGGAGGGTAGCGAGTCTTAGAAAGAGCTGGGCTGCGTAACAAAAGTATTCCCGAATAAAGTCTACAGGAGAGATGAGGGCGAAGAGGCCGGCTTGCATCCCCATGGAAATGGCGGGAACCACAACGATGTTCCCAAGCCAAGCGAAGGGGGATAGCGTCTTGAAGTGATGGATAAGAAATGGTGCTGTGGAAAGCGTTGCACATAAAGTAACGTATGTGGGCTCAAGAATATAACCTTGAAATAAATTCCAGATTTTATTTCTTTTCAGCGGTTCAGGAATCTTTTTTAGGGGATTCATGGGACCGCTAATCAGAATGCCCATGGTTGCGGCAACAGAAAGCTGGAATCCGGGATTCCAAATAACGGCCGGTTCGGGGATCATGATGAAAAGTAGAGCCACGCCTAGGCTGTTTAGGGTGTTGGCCTTTCTTTGGAATAACGCGCCCACTTGGGGAACGGCGAACATCAAAACTGCGCGCCTAACGGCAGGCGAACCTCCAGTTACGGGAATATAAACTAATAGCAGGATGATTGCCGCGACTCGCACAATGTGGTGGGGGAGTCCAGTGGCCTTCAAAAAAATCATAAGCATTCCTGCCAAAAGAACCACATGGAACCCGCTAATTGCCAGAACGTGGACAAGGCCGGACCTCTGGAAATCACTGCGCAGCGCATCGGGAATTCCCGAACGGTCGCCAGCCAGCAAACCAAGCAATAGTCCGGTCTCCGCAGGCTGCAAGTACTGGGCGAATCGCCGCGAAATCCATTTGCGAAATTCGTAAAAGCTCCGCTCGGGAACCCAATGATGCTTATAGACCGTCCAATGCTTGAACTTACCATAGTTGGCAAGTCCCTGAGAATGCAGCCATCCCTTTGTATCGAATCCGCCCGGAACTGTGGGTGGATTTATCGGATACCAGGACGCTTCATAGCAAATGGAATCGCCGGGCAGAGGCAATATGGGTAAGTCCCTTTTTTCTGTCAGGCGGATACGTTTGCCCCTGTCTGTCGAATCCGTAATCTTGATAATAATTGCCTGGCCCGAGGCTTTCGCCTGGCTACTTTCCACGATACCACATCCTTTTTCTTGCGTATTCTCCGTTGCGCTGTGTTTTGCTGCAGTTTCAACCCCGCTGATTTCTGAAAGTGAGACCTCGTGGCAGATGATTCCCGCCGCTAATGAAATAAAGATGACCCATTGTAAAAAACGGGGCAGAACATGATTTACGAAGATAATGGGAATAAGTAATGCGAAAGCAAAACTTGGAGCATCTAGGCTAGCAAATGTGATTGCCATGACGATGGCGCTTAAAAGGGCTGGTTTTCCAGACAATGGGGTCAGTAATTGCTCCATTTGGTTCCAGAAAAACATATTAAAATTGTTTCGGCAAAGCATATTAACCTATATTACGGAGAGAAATTTTCTGTATACACGCTTTTTTTCTGAATTTGGACCCTGCTGTTATGAAAAAAATCTGTAAAAGTGTTTTGACAGTCTTTTTAATGGCTATGTCAGCCATGTTTTCAGCATGTGTGGTCGATTCAGAAGAAAAAATCCCAAACGTTTATCCGAACAATGGTCTTCGTTTTAGGCTGTTCCCTAATGATGCAGCGGTCAATGATTCTGCGTCTGCAAATCTTTCACACGGTTTGATCTTTATGGTGCACCCTAATGCAACTTACGAGTTGTCCTTTGATGCGGATACATCTTTTGCGGAAGCTCCTCTTTTGCAACTGTATAGAACCAAGCCTGTAGAGGGTGATGAAAATTATCTTAATCTATACAAAGTCAAAAACGTTTCTGGAAAATTGGAAGAAGGTCGATATGTCTACAAGTTCTTATGCGAGAAAAGTGTTAGTGAAACTTGGGCGTTGACCTTGGTCCAACATGAAACCTATTATGAAGGCACGACGAATAACGTTCGCCTCAAAGGTGATGGCGCCTATTCGGATCGAATGTCTTTGAATTTGATTGTTGTTGGCAATGTGGCTGCAAAGATAAAAGGTTTTACCATTGATGAACTTGCAGAGGATTTGCTTGCCAGTTTTAGAGAGATTTACTCAAGCATCAAAATTGATACCCTGTATGTGAACTATGCAAATGAACATCCTACCTTAGGCTCAAAGTATCCTGCTAATGAACCATGGTATGCCGGGTGGTCTTCCAAGGACAAAATGGTCAGCGAACTTGGTGGATGGCCAGGAATCGAAAATGCTCTGGATATGGTTCTTGTGGACTATATCATCGATGAAGATGTTTTGGGGTATAGTAACTTGTTCAGTGGAAACATGGGTGGCGGCGCAGGAAGTACCGTAGTTCTTGGAGCTTTTGTGAAGGGGGCTACAAGTGTTCGCTCTCTTGAAAAGAATGAAATTGTTACGACGGCAATTCATGAAACAGGTCATTTCTTTGGCTTGCGTCATACGACGACGGCAAGTGGCGATGTCTTTGAAGGCGGAGATTTGTCAAATAAGGAAGATGGTTTTGAAGACACTCCTTTCTGCGAACAGCTTTGGCTTAGCCCTTTGTTCAAGAAACGTTCTGATCTAAATGTCGGCGATTGGACTATGTCAAGAATCAAGATTTCCGCTGCAGAAAGGTTATATGACTTTAGAAAATGCCCTGATGCAAGCAATGTGATGTTCCCCTATGATACCGAAAGTGAATACGACGGTTTCTCTGAACAACAACTTGATTTTATTCGCGCCACCTTGGCAATTTATCCCCACTAATGGAAGTAATATGAAAGCCTCTCAATTTTCTGAACAAGCTCAGCTGATTGCCTTTGTCCTTCAAAAAGGTTCGGAGTGGGATCCTGCAGTTTTGGAAATGTTGGAAAAGACTTGGGGATCGATTCGCCACAAGGGCAGGCTTTTTGCTTTTGATAAAACTCCCTACTACACGCCGGAAATGGGTGATGGATTGTATCGTGGTGTGGTGTCCTTTGAAAAGACTATTTCTCCTGAGACCATTGCTGACGAAAAGGAACGTAGCAATGCTTTGGAATTGACCACGGCTACCAGTGAAAATCCGGATCATCGTCACGTGAACATTGATATCGGTTATATGGACTTGGACAAGGTGGTGTTGCCCAGCTATAAGCGTGGACCGTTCAAGCTTTACGCTGGCAAGGGTGTTTGGCTAGATATGCTCTTGACTTATGCCAAGGGTGTTTTCCACCCCACAAGTTGGGCTTTCGAGGACTTTGTACGCAACCCCTATCAGCATGATTTACAGCTGATTAGAGAGAAATTTAAGAAGGCGAGTGCTGCAAAAAAAATAAGGGTACTTTAGGTCACGATAAAGTATCCGTAGCAGAAAACTGCTGCGAATACGATGGGCACTACCGCCCAGATTCCTTGGAAATAATGTTTAATGTCGATAGGGCTCATTGACATGTGGTCAATGACGGAAATTGCCAAGTACCACAGGATGACTTGTCCCCAGATGGGGTAAGTTCCATGGAATATTTGGTTGATGATAATGAATTTACAAATCAGTCCAACAAAAACCGGAGCGCAGGCGCAAAGGGAATCCTGGATTCCCCTCATAAAAATGGGTCCTCGCCCAACGTAGCTTATGTGCCCTAGGGAATTGCCCTTGGTGTCGAGGAAACTGATTTCTGTGACTTTAGCTCCGGATAAGGTTGCGAACAGAGCGTGGGCGCATTCGTGGATGATGGTGCCTGCAATGGTAATGTAATTGCAAATGAATAGGGCGGTTCGTTCGCCGAACAGCTTGGAAAGAATGACAATTTGAATTTTTTCAATGCCACTCATAATTGTTCCGACGATGATGACTGAAAATATGAGAATGACTGTCAGCACACCGCTGGCTGCCGCTACGCCCTGGGCTCCATAGCCAATGGCCAAAAAGTCAAGAATTTGTCGGAATAGATGTGCCATTTTTTACTACCTTAAAATATAATGAAATCTCCTAAACCCATAGTCCTTGTCGTTGTCCTATTGCTGGTTCTTGTGTGGGCACTTCACATGTTTAAGGAACGATCCGCGGAACTGAAGGCTTTTAACAGACATGAAAACTTGGTGGCGGAAACGAACGAATGTTTGGATGCTGGCGAATGGATTTGCGCCGAGAAAAGTGTAAGGGCGTTGTTAGAAGAAACTCCCGACGACAAGAACCTGCATTTGCACTTGGCAGGAATTCTTTATGAGCAGGAACGTTACGACGATTGTATTGGATATGTGGAATCCTTGGGATATGAAAGTAAGGAACTGGATTATCTCCGTCAGAAATCTGCTTTGCTTAAGCAGGAAATGGCGACCTTGGGATTGGAACGTTCGGCTCACTTTCGCTTGGAATTCGAAGGTCGCCTCTCAAGACGAGATGTGGCGGAAGCCTTGGCTGTTCTGGAAGTGGCCTACGATTCGCTTTGCCGTTTGTTCGGTTTTAGCCCAGAAAATAAAATGCACCTGGTGTTGTTCCAGTCCGAAGAGTATCAAGGTGTAGGGCCGCGCCCGGATTGGGTGGGGGCCGTTTATGATGGAAAACTTCGAGTTCCGGTAAATGTGATGGAATATCCCGAAGTTTATCGCCCTATGTTTTTTCATGAGTTGACGCACGCCTTTGTTCGGGCTATGACACGAGCTAAGGTTCCTCTCTGGATTAACGAAGGTATTGCACAGGTTGTTGATGGCTCCCGAATAAATAAGCTCCGCCCATCGGGAGGTTCTCCCTCTTTGAATGCGTTGACGGAACCGTTTATAAATGAGGCGAATCGCAGCTCCGCAGAAAAACTTTACTGGTATTCTGAACGTATGGTTCGGGAAATGCTGAACCGGAACGGAAGTTTCGAATTTTTTAGAGAATTTGTTCAAAGCCTTCGTCATCTAGATGTTGATAAGGCCTTGAAAAAGTATTATTCCGTATCTGCGGAACAGTTGCTGGATGAGGCTAGGTAATATGGCAAAAAAGAATATCGTTATTCTTGCGACTGGCGGAACTATTGCCGGTGTAGGCGAGGATGGGGCTAATACGGGCTACGTGTCAGGTCAGATTGCTGGTGCGGATCTTGTTGCTGCGGTGCCTGAAATTGCGGATTATGCCGATGTGACGGTGGAGCAAATTTGCAATGTGAATTCAGATGACATGACTGCGGAACTTTGGCTGAAATTGACTCGCCGCATTGATGAATTGGCTGATGACGACAATTCGGCTCAATCTGTAGATGCCTTTGTCGTTACTCATGGTACGGACACCATGGATGAAACCGCCTATTTCTTAAGCTTGACTTTGAACACGGATAAGCCTGTTATTCTTACGGGTTCCATGCGCCCTGCAACAGCCAAGGAACCCGATGGACCTGCCAATTTGTTGGGAGCTGTAAGGACTGCGGTTGCGTTTGCCGTGGCTGATGATAAGCCCGAAAATAACGTGTGGGTCTATTTTGGCGACGAACTGTTTGATGCCCGCCGAGTTCAGAAATGCAGTGCAGACTTATTGCAACCCATGGGCGTTAATTATCCTGGAGATACAGGAGACTGCTCTGTTCTAGATTGCGATTGTAACAGGAATTTCTTTGACGTTTCAAACCTTACGGAACTGCCCGTGGTAAACGTTGTCTACTTCGCCGTGGATTCTGACCCGCGCCTTTTGGAATACGCCGCCAGTGTCTCCGATGGTGTTGTTATTGCAGGTGCAGGCTCTGGTGAGTTCAGCCTCGCCTGGTCCAGGGCCTTGGCCAATATTGATATTCCTGTAGTTATGTCCACACGCATCAATCACGGGACCGTTACACTGAACAAAGCCCTGTCACAGGCTCCCGATGGTGTCGCCCGCGTCAGCGCTGGTACTTTGCCTCCGCAGAAGGCCGCAGTCCTTTTACGTCTTGCGTTAACTCAAACAAAGAATCCTGCAAAACTCCGCAAGATCTTTGAAATGGCGTAATTTGATTTTCATTAAACATTTTGATTTCTTAGGTTAATTGATGAAGTTTTTAATTCAGCGTGTTACTCAGGCCCAAGTAGATATTGAAGGTGAAACCGTTGGCAAAATCGATAAGGGCTACATGGTTCTTATTGGGGTCGGTGAAACGGATACTCGTGAGGATGCGGATCGTTTAATTCGTAAGATGATGAACTTGCGCATTTTTGCCGATGAAAACGGTAAGACGAATTTGAGCATCAAGGATGTGAACGGCGAACTTTTGCTGGTTTCCCAGTTTACGTTGTATGCCAATTGCAATAAGGGAAATCGCCCAACGTTCAATGGCGCTGGAAATCCTACGTTGGCTAACGAACTTTATGAATACATCATTGACCAGTGTCGTAAGGAAGTTGCTAATGTTCAGACCGGTCGCTTTGGCGCTGATATGCAAGTGGGCCTTGTGAACGACGGCCCCTTTACCATTATGCTTGAATAATCCCTAATGTCATTGCGAGGCCGAAGGCCGAAGCAATCGAAGCTGTTTAATTTTATAATTTATTGAGTATGAAAATTTATTCAACACTTTTGTTCTTAGCCTTACTTTTCCTCACTTCTTGTGCGGGCCTTCGTGATAACGTAGGTGGCGGCGCTGGCGGCGACTCCGGAATGATGGACACCCCCTGCGAAGAATGCGGTAAGCGTGGTGACATTGAACTGAAAATTATTGACGAAACTTTTTACCGCGAGTGGAACCAGGATGCCTACAGCCGAATTGATTCCAACGCTGTAGTTGGTGTGTTTCCTGCACTCAAGGTGAATGCAAATCGTCCCAAGGTTTGCAAATTCTGCCACAGCTTTAGTGCGGATGCTGTAGACTTTGACTTGGCTCGCATCGAAGATTCCCTGTTTGTAAAAGCTTTCCCAAAAATGAATCGAGAATTGATGCTGCCGGGTAGCAAGGTTCCCGAAGCGGATTCTTCTTACATTGATAGCTTGTCTGTTCGGCTTCTTGCATCTCAGTTTGCCGACGATGCTGAACTTGGAAATCTGGCTCCTTGGATTGATCGCGAAGGTATTGAACAGGCTTATGCCCGCGAAGTCCCTGCCAAGTTGAAGAACATGCTGAACGAAGTTGCCAGTCGTTACGGCCTTCGTTATCTTTCTATTCCGGTGATGGTTAATGTGACCATGGATACGGACCTGGGCAAGAGTGGCGGCTATGTATGGGAAATCCTTTGGACTCTTTGGGATGCCCGTTATGGCGAATTGGTGTTCCTGACTTATTCCAAGTTTACTGCAGCAACGACCAGCCGCGTAGCTCCGGAAAAGGAATGGTCTACGCCTTTTGCCGCAAGACTTTGGAAGATGTTCTCCGTGGATTTCAGCAAGCTTGAATCTCATTAATTTTTTAAATTTGACCTTATGAATACTGCTTTTTATGTCTTTATGAAGCTCCTGCCGAAGAATGCCGCTAGCCGTGCCTTCGGTGCTGTGACCCGCCTTCGTTTACCGTGTATTTCTAAGTTGGCTCGCAACTTGTTCTGCAGCTATTACAAACTGAACATGGACGAGTCCGAGTATCCCTTGGAACATTACGCAAATATTGGGGAGTTGTTTATTCGTAAGCTTAAGCCTGGTATGCGTCCGGTGGCCGATTCCGAAATTGTAAGTCCGGTGGATGGTGTTCTTTCCCAGACTGCGACTTTCGACGAAAAGCAGGAATTGATTCAGGCCAAGGGCAAAACCTATACTCTCAAGGATTTGATCCGCGACGAGGAAATGGCCAAACGTTTTGATGGTGGTGCTTTTGCGACTATCTATTTGGCGCCATTCAACTATCATCGTATCCATAGCCCGGTGAAGGGCCAAGTCATTGGCGCTAGCTACTGCCCTGGTACTCTTTGGCCGGTAAATGTGGGTAGCGTAGAACGTGTGGAAGGATTGTTTTCCATTAACGAACGCCTTACCAGTCACATCCGTTTGGAAGATGGTTCCGAACTTTTGGTTGTAAAGGTGGGTGCCACCAATGTGGGTCGAATTGGTGTTGTTTACAACGATGATCTTTTGACCAACGCTGGCAAGTTGCCCCGTGATCAGAAACGTATGGACTGGACTCCCTCAGAAACCATCATGGTGGAAAAGGGTGGTGAACTTGGCCGTTTTGAAATGGGCAGCACAGTGATTTTAGTTGTGGACAAGAAGATCCACGAACGCAATCCTGAATTGTTCAAGAACCGTGTTGGCCAGGCCGTTAAGGTTGGTGAAGCCCTTTAATAATGCCAGTTTCAGTAAAACGTTTTATCCATGATGAACCGGTGCTATTCAAGGCAACGGCTGCATTCGTGGAACGTTTTGCCAAAGTTCCTGATCCTGTAATGCAGGTAGCGAAAAAATCCGCTACCGTCAATGGAAAGATTGCTTGGGTTCTTTTGGGAACCACCTTGTTTCAGGAATGTTCCTTCTCTGAAATTTCTGCCTTATTGAATGCTCTTTACGAGAAGTTTCCAGATGAAAAGTTGTGGACGCTTCCCGTACCTAAGGACTGTGACATTGACGAATGTGTCAAGTCGGTTTTTGCAAACCGCAGTTGGTCTGTGGCTGAACACGCTTCGGGCATCATCTGGAGTGTGGGCCATTTCGTCCGTCGTCACGAGGACCTGCTGGGCTGGCTCCAATCCCGCTCACCGATGGAAATGTGGAGAGACTTGGGCGAGATCTACTTCATGGGGAAGGGAAATCCTCGCCCAAAGGCTTGTGCTGCAATTTACCGCTTGATTGGTCCTGCTCCTGTTGGGCTTGGACTAAATGCGGCTTCCGCAGAAAAGTTTCCGTCTCTTCCATTGACTATGGGTGGCCGCCGCTTTCTCGCAATCCTCGGCCCGGGCAAGAACGACAGGTTCTCGGAACTGGACGGGCGCACCAAGCAGCGAATGGCTAACGAGTTTTACTCAGCCCTAGTCGCCGCGCACTCCACCCAATCTTTGCAATCCGCACAACCCTCCGTGGCTCCTTACGTTGCTGCCCACGCTCTCCAGTTCTTCCTTGAAGAAGGTAAAGACGGATTCATTTGCCGGGCCGTTACTGAAAACTGCAGAACCTGTCCGCTATACGAATTTTGCAATTATGCCGAGCGTCACGACCGCTAACGCCTTCAAGAAATACTAAATTCAAATCCGTATGATCAAGTTCACCAAGAAACTTCGCGCTGTCGCCCTGCTGACCCTAGCTGCTTTATGTGCGGCAACTACTGGCTGCAAGGAAGAAGAAGTTGTTCCCGTGAATTATAGCGAAATCTACTACAAGTCCATTCGTTCTACGACTCCAGAAATCAAGGAACTGAACAATCCGGATACAAGCCTCACCAAGATCATCCGATATCATTATCCAGTGATGGTGGGTGACACCCTTGATGTGACGATCATGGAATTCCAGAGCGACGTGTATGCCTTGGATTACTACATGAACAGCGGAAAGTTCCAGGGAAGTGCCCCGATCTTGAGAGGTGATTTCTTGGAGCAAAGTTTCCGTGCGGATGAGCGAATTTTCATTTTTAGACACGACAGCTTCCGCCGTTACGAACGTAGCGACCTTGAGAACTTCGTTCGCGGCTTCCCCGGTTATCGAGGTGGATTTCCTCAGGCATTCTTAAGCCTACCCTTTGAACATCGTGAACAGGGGAGAACCTCTATCCAGACAAAGAATTTCTTGGGCTTGGAATCTAAGTTCCCGGTGCTGGTTCAAAGCTATCGCGACGGCGGTCTTCGTTGGAATGTTGCACGTAGTTGGGACCAGGTGTCTCCCGAAAATTACGAAGAATGGGCACGAAAGCTTCATAAGGTTGATCCCAAGGGTATTGCAAAGGATAACGAATGCGTCTACTTTACCGTAGATGGCTTTGCCGATTCTGAATTTATATCCCGAGGCATGGCGCAACAGTTGGCTGGTGGCCGCGTGGTTGTTGTCTGGGGTTACCTGGATTGGTTTGATCTAGAAAGGAAGTTCTTTAACGCGGCGGATCGTGTTTTCGAGGCCCGCTACTAACCACTAATCACTAACCACTAACCACTTTTAACCTATTTTATCTATATTAAAAACATGGCTATTGAAAAACTTGCAGAAACTCTTTTAGAAAAACTCCGTTTCATTACTCAGGCTGAAACTGTTATCGGTCAGCCTATCCAGGCCGGCGAATCTACCGTGGTTCCCGTAAGCCGCGTTTCCGTTGGCTTTGGCTTTGGCGGCCATTCCAGCAAGGGCGATACCTCAGCCTCTGGTGGTGGCGCTTCTGTGGAACCGGTTGCATTCTTGGTCATCAAGGGCGATGACGTTCGCATTATGCCTATCTCCAAGGACAGCTCCTTGGTGTCCAAGGTTATGGACATTGTTCCTGACGTGGTCAACAAGTTCAAGAAGAGCGACGAAGTTTAATTCTTGATTGTCGCGGCAATGGAACGTCGCCGCAAATCATCTGTAAACAAAGAAACCCGGGTCAAAGACTCGGGTTATTTTTTATCCTGTCTTTATCCCCCAAGGCCGGGGATACCGCTTATGCACAAGAGCATGGCTACTGGCAAGGCCATGATGATTACTCCTAACGAAACCGATATCACCTTTATAGCGAGGTTGCTGGATTCTTGGGGTGTTGCGGTTGTGTCTGTCACCGTTACTGCCTGAGCTGAATCCTTCGAATCATCTTCTATGGCTGTTGAGTCTTTGTTTGCTTCCTTTGGGCCGTAGTCTGCCGTGGCAAAAGGGAGTGTAACGAGTGTTAATGCACCAAGGATCTCAAGTTCTGACGAACAACCGTTCAGCCCCATCAACAGAGCCAGTGAAAGCAAGATGATACGAACAAACTTCATATCTTGAAATTAAAAAAAGCTCTGCTAGGCGTAAACGTGCGCTTAGCAAATAAGTTGTAATTTGTAAGCCCGTTGGCCTACTGTATTATTACTGCACAAATGTAACTTACAACCTGCCCTGTCGGTTCGTTTCACAAGCATTTTTACAGTAATTTCGCAGCTTTGGCACCACGCAAACACTTGTCCAGCAGAGCTTTTAAAAAAACTTTTGGTAGCCGTCGTGGTAGGTCGTTTATGCAAAAAAAATCCCGATGCCTAAGCACCGGGATTTTAGTTTTCAGTTGTCAGCTATGAGCTGTGAGCTAAATTATCGCGACTCTGTCGCCTAACTAAAACTCACTGCTCATTGCTCAAAACTCAGGGCTAATTAGCCCAAGATCTTCTTTTCGTAGTCGCCCATGCAGTCGACGAGAGCCTGGACGCCTTCGATCGGCATTGCGTTGTAGATGGAGGCGCGGAAGCCGCCAACAGAACGGTGACCCTTGATCTGGACGAGACCCTTGGACTTTGCGAATTCGATGAAGTCCTTAGCCATGTCTGCATCCTTTTCTTCGGAAACAACTTCGCGGTTGAAGACGAAGGGAACGTTCATGAGAGAACGGTCTTCCTTAGCAGCGGTACCGACGAACACCTTGGAGTTGTCGATGGCGCTGTAAAGGAGAGCTGCCTTTTCGCGGTTGATCTTTTCGATAGCGTCAACACCGCCGATCTGCTTGAGCCAGTTGAGGGTGCGGTTCATGGTGTAGACTGCGAATACCGGAGGAGTGTTGAACATGGAGTTCACGCCGGTCTTTTCGTCGAGATGAGTCTTGAAGTTCAGCATGGTGGGGATCTGACGATCGACCTTGCCGAGCAAGTCCTTACGGATGATGGAAACGGTAACACCTGCGCAGGAGATGTTCTTCTGTGCGCCACCGTAGATCACGCCGAAGTCTTCCACGTTCACCTTGCGGGCGAGGAAGTCGGAGCTCATGTCAGCCATGAGGAAGCCGGACTTGGGCTTCGGGAAGTTGTGCCATTCGGTACCGTAAATGGTGTTGTTAGCGGTAACGTGGAGGTAGGTTGCGTTGTCAGAGAGCTGCAGGTTCTTGTCGATGTGGTTGTACACATCAGCCTTGGTGGAGCAAGCAACGTTAACGTTACCGAACTGCTTAGCTTCCTTGAGAGCCTTGTTTGCCCAGACACCAGTGTCGGTGTAGTCGGCAACGCCGTCGGCCGGGAGGAAGTTCATCGGCATCATGCAGAACAGCAAGGAGCAGCCACCGCCGAGGAAAATGATGTCGTAGTTGGCGGGGATACCCATGAGGTCGCGGAGAAGCTGTTCAGTTTCGAGGAACATGTTCTCGATGGGCTTTGAACGGTGACTCATGGAGAGAATACTGATGCCAGAGTTTGCATAGTCGATGCATGCTTCAGAAGCTTCCTTGAGTGCTTGTTCGGGCAGGACAGACGGGCCTGCGCTAAAGTTATAGACCTTATTAGCCATGATTATGTTCCTTATTGATAGTTTCGCAAAACCATTTGGTTTTGACGGGGGAAAATTTAGTAAAAGCAGTGAAAAATTGCAATGAGCAGAATTCTCTCAATTATGAATTATGAGCTATGAATTATTAGAGTAAATTAGGCGCCTCCGGCGCGATTATATTTCTCGTAATTCGTACTTCGTAATTCATAATTAAAAAAGGGAAAGTCCTCTGGACTTCCCTTTTTCCTGTTATACACCAAGTGCCTGGATTGCGGCCTTGTACTTTTTCAGTCTAAACTGCGTCTTAAGTTCGCGGCGTTCCTGGCGGTGGATGTACTTGTCTTCAAGCAAAACGTTGAGAATTGCGGACTTGGCCTTTGCTGCCAGAGGATTGTCCTTCAGAGTTTCCACAAAGCGGACGAAATCTTTTTCTCGAGATTCGTAGGTTGCCTCTTCGGCGGGCATGCCCTGTGCCATAAGATTGCAGCTGTATTCGTCGATCCAGCCCTGGTTCTTGTGGTAGGTCATCTTCTGGATCAGGTCCACAGTTTCTGCGGGGACACCCATGGCGACAATTTCTTCTGCTGTCTTTTTGGTGGCGCCGGTGGTCAGGTCCTGCAGGATAGCAAGAGTCTGGACTTCTTCGGATTCGCCCTTGTTCTTAAGGTAATCAGCAACATTCTGGAGAAAATCAATGTAAGGTCCGCCGGCCTTGTCCTGTTGATCTTTGTGGACTTGGGCGGCAATCTTGTAAGCTTCAGCGAAAGAAATCATAAATATCCTTTTTGCGCACAATAGGGGGCGCTCTAAAAGGAATATATACATAAACTGAACAAAAAAAAGCAATGAGAACCACTTTTTTTTGAAAAAAATAGCGTTTTTTAGGCGGAAAAATAGTCCAAAATGGATGTTTTCCCTTGTGAACGGAAATATCTGCAAAAACTAACGTTTTTTTCGTATAAACTTGTAGATTTATTCCCAAAAACAAGAGGATCAATATGGAAAATTTCAACTTTTACAGCCCCACGGAATTCGTATTTGGTAAGGACCGCGAAAATGAAGTCGGTTCTTTGGTTAAAAAGCATGGTGGTACCAAGGTCTTGGTCCATTTCGGTGGTGGTTCCGCTGTAAAGTCCGGTCTCATTGACCGCGTGAAGGCTTCCTTGGATGCTGCTGGCGTTCCTCACGTGGAACTGGGCGGCGTTCATCCCAATCCTATTGACACTAAGGTTTACGAAGGTATTGAACTTTGCCGCAAGGAAGGCGTGGATTTCATTCTCGCTGTTGGTGGCGGTTCCTCCATCGATAGCGCCAAGGCCATTGCCATGGGCGTTCCCTATGAAGGCGATTTCTGGGACTTCTACAGCGGCAAGGCTCCGGCTGCAGCTCTTCCGGTGGCAACCGTCTTGACTATCGCTGCCGCAGGTTCCGAAGGTTCCGGCGACTCTGTGATTACCAAGGTGGAAGGTATGCTGAAGCGTGGCGCAGGTAGCGACCTGATTCGCCCCCGATTCTCTGTGTTGAACCCGGCTCTCACTTGCACTTTGCCGGCTTACCAGACTGCATGCGGTGTCACCGACATCATGGCACATGTATTTGAACGTTACTTCACCAATACCACTGAAGTGGAAATTACCGACCGTCTCTGCGAAGCGGTTTTGATGACCATGGTGAAGGAAGCACCCCGTGTCATTGCTGATCCCAACAACTACGAAGCCCGCGCCAACATCATGTGGGCTGGCATGGTGGCTCACAACAATGTCTGCGGTGTAGGCCGCGGTCAGGACTGGAACAGCCACGCTATCGAACATGAACTTAGCGCCAAGTACGACTGCGCCCACGGTGCAGGCCTGGCTGTGATTATGCCCTCCTGGATGGAATACGTGGTGGATCACAATCCCATGCGCTTTGCCCAGATGGCTTCCCGCGTGTTTGGCTGTGCCATGAATTTCGAAAATCCCAAGGCCACCGCTCTCGCTGGCATCAAGGCTTTCCGCAGCTTCCTCAAGAGCATCGGCATGCCCATCAACTTTGCAGAACTGGGCGCCAAGGAAGAAGACATTCCCGAAATGGTGCAGAAACTGAACCCGGGTGACGGTTGGGGCTTCCAGCCGCTGAACGCAGACGATGTGACCAAGGTCTATCAGATCGCTGCAAAGGCAACTGTTTAATTTTGTTTGGTGTAAGGCGTCGCAGGGAGAGAGCTGCGGCGCCTTTTTTTGAATTTTGAAAGGGTTTTGGGGTGCTTGAATGTGTTTTGGGGTACCAAATAGCCAAACAACTCCTGTTTAGTACCCCGTTTTATAA
>JAKSIE010000039.1 GCA_024398995.1 Fibrobacter sp. | reverse complement strand
ATCCGTTGTCTTACCACTTGACGATACCCCAATGGTGGCGCAAATATAGTAAAAACGCCGTTTTTTTTAAAGGGTGGGCACCCAAAAGCGAGTTACTTTTTGGTACCTAGAGATAGATTTCATGGCCTCGGCAGCAGTCTCAGCCTGGCTTTTTGAGGCAAAAACACCAAAAACAGAGGCCCCAGAGCCGGACATGAGAGCGCACTTCGCTCCCAGGCGCAGGAATTCAGCCTTCATCTGTTCTACCAGCGGGTGCTTGGGGAAAACAGAGACTTCGAAGGCGTTGAACAGGTTAGACTGCCAGAAGGAGTCCACGGAACTGGAACCCGTGGAGCAAGCCACATTGGAATCGAAAGACTGCGCCTGCCAGCCAGACTTGTATTCTTCCCAACGGTCCGGTCCGGACTTGGGGACGCCAGCGTAGGCATCCTTGGTAGGAACGCTATCCAGCGGGGTGCATACCAGCAGGTATTCGCCGTCGGCAAGCTGAAGCGGGTCCATAAAGGTCAATTTTTCGCCGATGCCTTCGGCGAAAGCGGAACCTCCGCGAACCAGAAAAGGAACGTCTGCGCCGAGACGGGCGCCAATTTCTTCCAAAACTTCAGCGGGGTAATTCAAGTTCCACAAGCGGTTCAGGACACGGAGTGCGGCAGCAGCATCTGCGCTACCTCCACCAAGGCCTGCCCCAAGAGGCATCACCTTTTCCAGGTAGAGATCCGCACCCAGATTCAAGGCACAGCCCACCACACAGGAAGATCCCTGCTCAGCAGCATAGGCCTTGAGAGCAACAGCAGCCTTGTACACCAGGTCGGACTGAACCGGATACTCCTGAGGATTATTGTAGGTCAGTACAATTTCGCTGTCATTGCGAAGTTCCGCAGTCAGTGTATCACCAGCATCAATGGTCTGGAACACGGTGCCCAAGTCATGGTAACCGTCTTCACGTTTGCGAATTACATCAAGAAAAAGATTGATCTTTGAAGGAGCGTATTCTTTCATAATAAAATTGAGGATTGACGATTGGCAATTGATAATTGTTCATTATCTAAAGGTACCGGAGCGTTCCAGCTGCATCAGTTCATCCATGCCCACCAGCATTGCGCGGGGCTTGGAATTGCCCTTGCTGGGTCCACAGACTCCCAAGCCATAAAGCTGGTCCACAATCTTACCGGCACGGCTGTACCCCACACTAAAGTGACGTTGTACCGCAGATGTGGAAAGCCCGCTGACTTCAACAGCCCAGCATGCGACTTCAAACAGCAGCGGGTCAAGCTTACCCAATTTCTTTGCGCCGCCTTCCCCATCATTCTCTTCGCCGTCCACGCCTTCGGACACGTCGAAGGATTCAACCTGCGGATAGTAGACATTCTGATTGGAACAGGCGTCGGCCAAACGTTCGGCTTCCTCGTCACTGAGGAAGGCTCCGTGAACGCGAACCGGATCCGGATCGTTCACAGCCTTGAACAACATGTCGCCTCGGCCCAAAAGTTTTTCGGCGCCAGCATGATCCATGACCGTACGGGCGTCAATCTGGGAGGCAACCTTAAAGCTGATTCGTGTAGGCAGGTTAGCCTTGATAATACCCGTAATCACCTTCACGGAAGGGCGCTGGGTTGCAAGCACCAAGTGAATGCCCACGGCACGAGCCTTAGCGGCCAAACGGGCTACGGACTTTTCAATTTCCTTGCCAGCAACCATCATAAGGTCAGCCATTTCATCGATAATCACCACGATGAAGGGCATGCGATGGCCCTTGTCTTCAGCAGGAATATCATCGGGCAGTTCGCCGGCTTCGTACTTGGCGTTGAAGCCACCGATGTTACGAACCTTAGCCGTTGCCAAGACCTCGGTGCGGCGGTCCATTTCGTAGCACAGCCACTGCAAGGCCTGGATTGCAATTTCGGGCTTAGTAATCACGGGAGCCAAGAGGTGCGGGATATTCTCGTACATCTTAAGTTCCACAGCCTTGGGGTCCACCAGAATCATGCGCAGTTCATCAGGAGTCTTGCTGAACAGCATGCTAGCCATCAGGGCGTTAATGCAAACAGACTTACCAGAACCAGTCTGACCAGCAATCAGCAAGTGCGGAGCCTTAGCCAAGTCCATGGAGAAAGCTTCGCCAGTAATGTCCTTGCCCAAAGCCACCATAATCTTTTCGGGCGACGGAGCAAACTTTTCGCTTTCAAACACGTCCTTGCTATATACGGTCTGGAACTTTCGATTGGGAATTTCAATACCCACGGCAGCCTTGCCAGGAATAGGAGCAAGAATACGGACAGACGAAACACGCAGAGGCATAGCCAAGTCCTCTTGCAAAGAGGTAAAGCGGCTAACCTTCACACCCGGGCCCGGTTCCACTTCGAAACGCGTAATCATAGGGCCTGTTTCGCAACCAATGACTCGACCCTTCACCTTGAAGTTTTCAAGCTTTTCTTCAAGCATCTTGCCGATGGCATTCAATTCGTCTTCGGTGTAATCGGCAGTCTGGGCTTCGTGATCGTTCAGAATTTCTGAAATCGAAGGCACCTTGTATTCGTCATATTGTTCCGTAGGATCGGGAACGGGAATAGACGCCGCCTGAACGCCAGCATTTGCGCCAGGAACAAAAGTTCCGATATCGCCACCCATAGTCGATTCTGCGGAATCGACATCATCGGAATCGTCGGCACCGTAAACCACAGGAGTAAAGGTATCGTCAACGCCACTTGAAGTATTGTCAACAGCGGCACCGTCACCACCAAGCAAATCCTCGGCATTGATTTCAGCAGCGGTAGAAGCGGCAGACGCGCCAGCGCCGGGCTTCATAGCGAGAGTCGGTTCGTCAGAGGCATCCAGAGGCGTCTGCACCGTAGATTCTGAAGCATTGAATGAACGGACGCGAGCGGTCATAGGACCAGTCACAGGACTGGCTATAGGAGTGGTTACAGCAGGTTCGTTGCCAGCGACCATGGTTGCTGCGTCCGCCACTTCTGTATTTGCATTGTTTTCGCGACGCACGTCGCCCTTCACCTGCATACGGCCCTTGTGGCCTCGTTCCCAATCGATCAGGTCTCGGGCACGGCGGAGTGCTGCAATCTTTTCCTTGACTTCCACGATTTCCAGCGCATTCATCTTGCGTTCGTTCAAACGCAGGTATTCCTGTAGGCGAGCAATTTCGGGATCTTCGCCACCAGCATTACCTGTAGACTCCAGCGTAGCATTCTGCTGAGTAGGAACCATGGTCTTTTCGGGAGCCAAGGTTCTTTCTGCACTGACGGTGGGTTCGCCAAGCGCACCGGCAACGGTTCTACCATCAAGTTCATTATCGAGCCAATTGTTGCGACCGCTAAAAGGTACAACCTTGCCCTTTCGACGAATTCTAAAGGCGTCCGGCTCCAGCATCACAGTTTCGTCGTCCATGGTAATTCCACGGCGAAGTTTTGCAGGCTTTTCGCTTACGGAACGATCATCGCGAACAGTTCGATCATCACGACCAGTACGATCGGAATCATCCAGCTCAACCACTTCGGCTTCGATAACCGGCTTTTTAGCAAACACCTTCTTTAGCCAATTGGAACCCTGGACCAAGAAATGGAAATGCCTAGGACGAAGTCCAAAGGAAAGAACCAGGATCAGGACCAAGCAGATAACCAGAATAATCAAAGGAGCAATACAGGATTCCTGGCCAAAAATAGGCATAGCGATATTCTGGCTAAAGAACTGGCCCAAAATACCGCCATTCAGCATCAGCACATCCTTGGACACCTGGCCAAAGCCGTAGGTCTTCAAGGCCATCAAACAGGAAATGTCAACAGAAAGCAAAGTCAAGCCCAAGGCAAAACGAAGAAGTTTACCACGAAGGCTATCGAAAGCGAGGCACAAGCCCCAAAGAGCAAGGGCCACCGTAAAGAACAGGACTGAGACCTTGCCGAACAGCAACATCACCGCATTGGGAATCATTTTGCCCAGGTAAGGGCCAAGCCAATTTCCATGACTGCCACTATAGACAGAACTAATGCAACCTAAAAGCAGAATTACGCCAAGAGCCAGCAGGAACCATCCTGCCAGAACCAGTCCAAACCCCTGTTCGCCTTCAACGGCGGTATTTTTCTTTTTTACAGGCTTTTTTGCCGATTTTTTCTTTTGAGTAGCCAAGACTCCTCCAAAATGTTCCATATAAATATAGTCTTTAATTTTGTCAACAAAATGACAAAAGCCTCCAACTTGTTATCTTTAATTCCATGTCAGTGAAAGTTTCTAAAAAGACCAAGAAAGTCATAGCCGGCTTCGTAGCCTCCGCTGTCGTCGTTTTCTTGATTCTCATCTTCGGTAATACCCAGAACATGATTACGGCCACTACCCGAAACAGTGCCGAATCCTTGGAAAACCTTTTTTACGACTTGTTCTTCAAAATTGCAACCGGTGTGGAAGATAACATCGGAACAAACGACAAGATCAAAACCACCGGAAATTACGACCCCAGCATTCTCATCGTAGACATCGATGAACCCGCCCTTGCAAAGTTGGGCAACTACAACGAATGGGACCGTTCCATCCACGCCAACGTGGTTAACCACCTGAGCGAAGGCGGAGCCGCAGCCATCGGCTTCGATATTCTCTTTAAGAATGCAGACTTCGGTAAGCTAAAGGCTGGCCAGGTCATGAGCCTTCTGAACGAAGTCGAACCTGACAAGTACTGGGATTCCCTCTATCCCGAGATTCTTTCTACCTACAACTACGATTCCATGCTTGTGGAAGCGGTAAAGCGCAGCGGGAATGTTATCGTCTGCGATATGTTCGATGAAGCCAAATCCTACAAGCACGAATCCCAGTGGCGCCCCCTCAGTAGCGAAAAGCGAGCCCAGGATGTGGGTTTCAAGTCCGTCATCTATAACAACCAGGCCGACAGTATTGAAAACATTGAACCCAAGGACCTTCTGGACAACGTTTTCCCGGAGCTTGCACAGGCAGGCCAGTTTGTTGGATCCGTAAACGCCTACCCCGACAACGATGGTACAGTCCGTCGAGTGGCGATGCTGTACCGATTCCCCAACCCCTTTATGGAGCCCACCTCGGATCCATCTCTTGAAGATGTCGGCAAAATCGACAGTTCTAGAATTTACTCTACCATGTCCTTGATGACCATTCTCCATCTGTTCCATCAGAAGCCGGAGAATATTGACATCAAGATGGGTAAGTACATCAATGTGGGCAAGCCCTTCGGTATCTATAGGGATAGCGCCGGCGGATATCATACCACCTACCCCCACTTCAGCTATCCTATGTTCCTAGCCTTACGCGAAAAGCTAAAGGAAAAGAAACTACAGAAGAGAGCCGCCGATGATTTCGTTGATATTTCCTCCAAGATTATCGCAACGAAAGGCAAGGACAGCTCCGTTACCTTTGAAATTTTTGAAGGCCAGGTCCTGACCAAGAACATATCCAACCTCATTCGAAAAATGAACGTCAACGTCCTTGATTCCATCGAAAAGGGTGAATCCAAGGATATGGGCAACGGCATTTCCATCAAGATTGATGAAGAAGAAAATTCCAGTGAACGTTTTATTTTCGAGGATTCCGAGGAAGAGGAAGAATTCACCATCACGCCCTACGTACTCAAGGCTGTGCATTTCTTTGAAGACACCCTCCAAAAACTTCCCGTGGGAAAACCCGTTATCCTTTCTCTGGATTTAGACCTTCGTTACGACAAGCCCACCAAGAAATGGCATGCCACCCAGGTGATTCTTTCCGATGCAGTCATCCGCGACATCGAATCCACCGACGAATTGCGAATCCAGCATCTTGAACCCGGCGAAGAACTTCGTTTCGGCCCCGAGAAGCACATTCCTATTGACCGATTCGGACGTTACCAGGTTCGCTACAGAGGCCGATACAACACCTCCGAAGCACTGCGCACCTTCCAGCATCTTTCCTACTACGACGTTTACAAAGGACGTGTCGACCCTATTTTCTACCAGGGCAAAATTTTTATCCTGGGTTCTGCCGCGGCGGCACTATTCGACTTTGTGCCGGGTCCCCACGAAGAAAACTACCCGGCCGTTTTGATCCACGCAACCATCATCAAGAACATTCTTGAAGACGACTACATTGTTACCCTGGGCGAGCGCTACCAGCAGCTTATCATTGTTCTCCTAGCACTCCTCTGTGTCATTCTCGGTCTGTTCCTTAAGAGCTATTTCTCCATCTCCATTTCCATCGTTCTCATGGTAATCTATACCTTTATAGCTTACCGTTACTTCGAAAGCGGCTTGTACATCGGTGTTTCCAAGCAAATCCTTGCAATCTTGCTAACGAACATTACTGCACTGGTGGTTCAGTTCTACTTTGAAAACAAGGAAAAGAGCTTCATTAACAACGCGTTTAAGCAGTACATTTCTCCTGAACTGATCGATGCCATGGTGAACAACGAAATTATGCCTACGTTGGGTGGTGAAAAATCCAACATTACAGCATACTTTACCGACATCGCAAGTTTCTCCACCTTCTCTGAAAAAATTGGCGACCCGAGTAAACTAGTTGAACTTTTGAATGAATACCTGACGGCAATGACCGACACCCTCCTTACAAACAAGGGAACGTTGGACAAGTACGAAGGTGATGCCATTATTGCATTCTTCGGCGCCCCCATGCCTCTGGAGAACCACGCCCTGAGCGCTTGCTACTCCGCAGTGGGTATGCAGCGTAAGCTTAAGGAACTCCGTAAGAAATGGGCTAGCGAAGGCGACAAGTGGCCTAAGGTCGTTCATGACATGCACATGAGAATCGGCATTAACTCCGGCGAGATCGTGACGGGTAATATGGGTTCTACCATGCGCAAGAACTACACCATGATGGGTGATGCTGTGAACCTTGCCGCACGTCTTGAAAGTGCCGCAAAGCAGTACGGCGCATACATCCAGATTAGTGAGGATACCCAGAAGCATCTTGAAGAAGGCCGCTTTATCTACCGTTCTCTGGACACGGTCCGTGTGGTGGGTAAGAGCCAGCCGGTTAAGACATTCGAACTTCTGGAAAAGAGCAAGTGCGATAACGCTGAGCAGCTGCACGAACTTGTTACCATCTGGGAACAGGCCCGTCAATGTTATCTGGAAATGAAGTGGGACGAAGCCATTGATCTGTTCAACCAGTGCCTTGACCTGGAACCCCATCATCCTGACCGCGATCCGGGCAGCAAGACCACACCGTCTCACGTGTACATCAAGCGCTGCGAAGCCTACAAGCTGCACCCGCCCGTCGCCGAAGGCGAAGTCTGGGACGGCGTGTTTACCGCAACTGAGAAATAAGATGAGAGGGGCACAGCCCCTCAACCCCTATAGAATCTACAGCAAATAAAAAACCGAAAGCGTGCCACAGGCACCTTTCGGCTAGGAACTTTGCCCTGCAAAGTTTCAGCGGGGAGTCCAGAGGGGCGGTAACCCCTCTGCGTTCTTTTAGTTCAATTCGATGTTGTCGATCAAACGGGTCTTGCCGAAGAATGCTGCCACAAGGATAACGGCCTTATCATCGGGGCCGAGCATACCTGCGTTGAACTTCTGCAAGGTCTTTTGGCTGACAACTTCAACAAACTGCACCTGGCCGCGGTTAGCCAAGATGGACTTCACCACGGTATCGCGGATCTTCATGACACCACGTTCGCCAGCATCGTAGGCTTCCTTAGCCTGCTTCAGGCCAAGGCTAATGCCCAGGGAGCGCGCCTTTTCTTCGTCGGTCAAATATTCATTACGGCTAGAAAGAGCAAGTCCGGATTCTTCACGAACAATCTTAACGCGATGAATCTGGATATCAAAGCAAAGATCCTTCACCATACGTTCGATGAGGAATACCTGCTGGTAATCCTTTTCGCCGAAGTAGGCGTGGTCTGCACCAGAAATCAAGAACAGTTTGGAAACGACAGTCAGAACACCACGGAAATGGCCCGGGCGGTAAGCGCCGCAGTACAGGCTTTCCAAGGCTTCGTCGCGCACCATTGTCAAAGGATCTCCATCAGGATACATTTCTTCGACGGACGGTGCAAATACAAAGTCGGCGCCAATGGATTCAGCCAGCTTGGCATCGGCTTCGAGACGCTTAGGATACTTATCCAGGTCTTCGTTCTTGCCAAACTGAATGGGATTCAAGAATACGCTAACAACAGTGACATCACAATCATTCACCGAAGCCTTGATCAAAGCACCATGACCAGCGTGGAGTGCACCCATGGTCGGAACAAGACCGATGGACTTACCCTGCTTGGCAAGCGGCTTCAAAGCCTGACGGAGAGAATCGATTGTTTTAATGATTTGCATTATTTACCTTCTGGAACGAAATAAGTCGTTTGTCTTGGGCAGGCAGCAATTGCGTCCAGCACAAGCTTCAGATGATCTTCGTTATGGACAAAATCGATGTTGTCGGTATTGATAACCAGCACCGGACAATAGGGATAATTCCAGAAATGATGATCATATCGATCCATCAAAGACTGCAAGTAGGAGCCTTCGATGGATTTTTCCATGGAACGACCACGACCATGGATACGGTTTAAGAGAGTCGGTACGCTGGCCTGCAGGTACACGACCAAGTCAGGATGAGGGATATCCTTATTAAGCGTTGTAGCCACTTGTTCGTACATGGCATACTCGCTTTCCTGCAAATTCTGCGCTGCGAAGATCTGGTCCTTGTCGTAGGTATAATCACTGACAAGCAGGTCATGGAACAGGTCGCTCTGAAGAGCGGAGTTCTGCAACTGCTTGTGACGATCCAACAAGAAGAACAGCTGGGTCTGGAAGGCGTAGGCTTCCTTGTTCTGGTAGAATTTTTCCAAGAACGGATTCTCGGCAAAGTTTTCTTCGATAAACATGGCATTCCATCGCTCAGAAATAATCTTAGCGAGGGTTGTCTTACCGACACCAATGACACCTTCGATGGCTAAAAAATGAACGCCTTTTTCAGTCAACATATCAAGGTTCCTCCGAGGTTACGACGCGGAACGGAATCTTCGCCTCCTTGGCGAGGAGATTTGCCAACAAATCCTTGACCTGAAGACCCATCTGAGGATCGACCCACTCGGGGGCCACGTCGTTCAAAGGAACAAGAACAAATTGGCGATTAACAATCTGCGGATGCGGAAGATTTGGGGTACCTGTGCGCATTTCCTTGCCGAAATACAGCAAATCCAGATCAATTTCCCTGGAATTCCAGTGCCCACGGGGCTTACGACCTAAAACCAGTTCTGCACCTTTTAAATAATTCAGCAAACGTGTAGATGAACCAGAATACCAGAAAGTCACTACCTGATTCAAATAGGGGCCCTGACCCTCCGGACCAACCGGAGGAGTCTCATAAATAGGGCTTTCTTTCCAACCGCCAGCAGAAACCTTGCGAAGCATCTCTCGACCTTCGTTCAGGTATTTGGAGCGATCTGGAATATTTGACCCCAGGGCTATAAAAACACGTTCTAGTGAATCCACATCCACAATATAGATATTCAAATTGTCACTAACTTGACAAAAAATCTTTTTCAAAGCTTTTAAGAGCCACTCGAAACCATTTTGTAATTTTTTTTCAAAAAAAGCCTTTTTTCTATGACAAGGGCATCATTTTTAGTTATTTTATGCACACCTCGACGAGGTATTAACTATTTCCCTTACATTGTCAGGTTATTTCCCATTGTCTATTGGGTCGCCTGTTTATTATATCAATTTTATTTTATCTCACATAACCTAGGATTCCAACGTGGCTCCCACAAAAAAGAATATTCCTTTAGCAGATCAGCAAGAAACTGGTATTGAAGTTCCTCCAGAAGTCGCCAACAGCACCGAAGTGCAAGAGACCGTAAAACCGGCAAAGCGCCCGGGCAGAGCACCTAAGGCTACAAAGGCAGAAAAGCTCGACGAAGCTAAAAAGACCGATGAAGAAAAGAAAATTGATGATGTAAAGAAACACGACGAAAAGAAGAATAAAAAGAAAGCAGAAAAGCGTCATAGCGATGATAACGCAGAAAATTCTTCAAACGAAATAAAAGAACCGGTAAATACAAATAGCGAAGCCGTTGCAAACAACGAAGCCAATGTAAATATCGAAGCTAATGTAGAGGTAAGCGCAAACACCGAAGCAAACGCAAGCGCAGAAAACGCAGCAAACAACGGCGAAGCCAACAATGGCCAAGTAAATAATGCCGAAGCCAACAATGGCGACGTTGCCGAAGGCGATGCAAATCCGCAGCGCAACCAGCAGAACGGTCGATTCAACAAGTTCGATAAGCGCAACAAGTTTAACAAGTACGACAAGAACAATCGCAACAACAATAACCGCCCCCAGCAGCAGGAAGAACAAGAAGACGCAGTGCCCCTGCCGGAACCGGATTCCGAAGCCTGGTGCAAGGCTCGCGATTGTTGGGCCAAGTACCGCAAGATGACCATGAGCGACTTGCAGGAACTGGCAAGCCAGAAAGAAAACCTGGACTTCCGCCGCTACCGCAAGCAGTCCCTGGGTCTTTTGCTCCAGAGTCTCGAAAACGAAAACAACATCGTTTACGCCGAAGGCTTGCTGGAAGTCACTCCCCAGGGTCATGGCTTCCTCCGCAATACGGAATTCAACTACCAGCAGGGTCCCGATGACGTTTACGTTAGCCAGAACCTGATTCGCCGTTTTGGCCTGAAGGTGGGCGATACCGTTGCCGGCCTTGCACGTCCGCCCCGCGATGGTGACAAGTTCTACGCACTCCGTCGTGTAGACAAAGTAAATTTCGACGACCCCGAAAAGATCAAGCGTCGCGTAGCATTCGAATACCTGACTCCGATCCACCCCAACGAAAAAATTCGTTTGGAACACGACCAGGAAGAATTGACCACCCGCGTCATGGATTTGTTCAGCCCCATCGGTAAGGGTCAGCGTTCCATTATTCTCGCTCCTCCCCGTACCGGTAAGACCATCCTCCTGCAGAACATGACCCGCGCCATCGCCGTGAACCATCCTGAAATCATCATCATGGTGCTGCTCATTGACGAACGCCCCGAAGAAGTTACGGAAATGCGCGAAATCGTAGGCAAGCTGGTTGAAAAGAACCCGGCCCTGAAGGCAGAAGTCGTTGCCTCTACTTTCGACGAACCTCCTGACCATCACGCCCGCGTGGCCACCATGGTTCTGGAAAAGGCCAAGCGACTGGTGGAACAGCAGAAGGATGTGGTAGTTCTCCTGGATTCCATTACCCGCTTTGCCCGCGCAAACAACGTGGTCATCCCCCACTCCGGCAAGATTCTTTCTGGCGGTGTGGACGCCATGGCCATGCAGTTCCCCAAGAAGTTCTTCGGCGCCGCCCGTAAGATTGCCGACAAGCTGGGCGACTTCCAGAAGGATTCCAACGGTCAGATCGTGCAGACTATCTTTGGCGAACCCGTCCGCGAAATCGTCCAGAAGAACGGCTCCCTCACCATTATCGGTACCGCCCTGATTGAAACCGGCAGCCGCATGGACGAAGTGATCTTTGAAGAATTCAAGGGCACCGGCAACATGGAACTGGTGCTTGACCGCCGCCTGGCAGAAAAGCGCACCTGGCCCGCCATTGACGTATTCAAGTCCGGCACCCGTAAGGAAGACCGCTTGCTCTCCCTCCGCGAACAGGACATCATCTGGAGTGTTCGTCAGGGTATGCAGAACGATACCGAAAACGGCATCATGGATAAGGTCATCAAGTGGATGAAACAGTACAAGACCAACGACGAACTGCTGGAATTCCTGAGAAAGGCAAAGGACAGCGTTAGGTAAAAAATCAACGAAGTTGATTTTTACCTAATTATGAATTATAAAGTACGAATTACTAAAATTAGCTAGGCGGCAGAGCCGCGATTATTCGTCTCGTAATTCATAATTCGTAATTTATAACTGAAAATTTTCACTTCTTTAAAAACAACGAGCTATGGTTAACAAAATTTTCTTCGCTGGCACCGGCAACATGGGCGGTGCAATTCTCCGCGGCCTTCTTCAGGCCGGCAATGACCCCAAGTCCATTTTCTTCTTCGACCCCAGCGATAAGGCCGCAGCAGAGGTAACCGCACTGGGCTGCGTCCGTGTAAAGAACTTCGCCGAAGGCGTCAAGAAGGCTGACGTCACCTTCCTTTGCGTAAAGCCCCAGATCTTTAAGCTTGTGGCAACCGAATGGAAGAACGCCGTTAAGGCCATCAAGGCATCCAAGACCTTCATCAGCATTATGGCAGGCGTTACCCGCAAGGCTCTGACCGACGTTCTCGGCACAAAGAATCAGGTTCTCCGCGTCATGCCCAACCTGCCCCTTACCGTGGGCAAGGGTTCCGTGGGTCTTGCAACCGATGGCGTTACTGAAGCAACCCTCGCCACTGCAGAAAAGATCTTTAGCAACATCGGCGTTACCTGCCGTGTTGCAGAAAGCCTCATGGACGCCGTCACCGGTCTTTCCGGAAGCGCACCGGCTTACGTTTTTGAATTCATCGAAGCTCTGACCCGCGGTGGCGTCAAGGCAGGCCTCACCCGCGATGTAGCTTTGAAGCTAGCCCTCGGCACCATCGAAGGTAGCGTAGAACTGGTAAAGCAATCCGGCAAGAGCCCCAGCGACTTGTGTGCTATGGTTTGCTCTCCTGCAGGCACAACCATCGCAGGCATCGACGCTCTGGAAGCTGGAGCATTCCGCAGCACCGTCATGAAGGCTGTTGTTGCAGGCACCGAACGATCTAAAGAGTTAGGCAAGTAACGGAGCTACGAGCTATCAGCTATGAGCCCTGAGTTTATGTAGGCGACAACGTCGCGATTATCTAGCTCACTGCTCATTGCTCATCGCTCACTACTCATAACTCACAGTTCATATATGCACATTGACTTATTCACAAAGGAAACCTCAACGTCTTCGTTCATTCAAGACGTGCTTTCCTCTGTGAATTACGACGTGACTGTCTACGACTCTATTGAGAACGGTCTCTATACAACTAAGACGCCCTTCTCCCCCATTATCATTTGGAATCTGGACTCCTTTACCGAAGAAAACGACCGTGCCTTACAAGCCCTTCGCGAAAGTAGTCCCGAGTCCATGATCTTTGCCTACGCCGAGGACACCAACAACTACGGTTATCTTTGCAATAAGTACGCAGACGTCAGCATGAACACGGCCTCGGTTCGCGTTCACTTGATGAGTAAGATTGCAAAACTCCGCAAGTTCATCGAGGCCCGAAAAACCTTCCACGAAAGAATGTCCCTGCTGGTAGGCAAAAGCCCGGCCATGGACCAGCTGCGCAACGCTGTGCTCCGCGCCATGGTGCATACAGGCCCTGTTCTTATCCAAGGTGAAACCGGTGTCGGCAAGGAGTTAATTGCAAGAGCAGTTTCATGCATTTACGATAAGTTCATTACAGTAAACTGCAGTGCCATTCCCGACAATCTTTTTGAGAGCGAACTTTTCGGCCATACCCGAGGCGCTTTCACGGGAGCCCAGAATGAGCGAATCGGCTTATTCGAGGCGGCAGATGGCGGCGCAATCTTTTTGGATGAAATCGGCGACATGCCCTTGCACGCCCAGGTAAAACTGCTTCGTGTTTTGCAGAGCAAGGAAATCAGACCTATTGGCGCAAACCAGTCGAAACGTATTGACGTTCGCATTGTGGCAGCAACAAATCGCGACCTAAAAAAAGCCGTCAAGGAAAAAAAGTTCCGCGAAGACCTTTTCTACCGTTTGAACGTCATTCCCCTGAAGATTTCTCCCCTGCGCGAACGTAAGGAAGACATCGAAGACTTGGCCAACTACTTTATTAAGCAGTACCAAGCCGATGACGAATCCTACACTCTATCACCCAGCGCTTTGCAGCGTTTGCAACATCACGACTGGCCGGGTAACATTCGCGAACTGGAAAATGTTGTGCAACGGGCCTTGTGCTTTACAAACAGTGGCGAATTGCAACCCGAAGATTTTCAGATTGAAAACGAAAAATCCGCCGAAGTTTCTACAGTTTCAGCCCGTTTTGTTGAACACGAAAACTATGATCAATTCCGCGATTGGCTGCTGGAGCAAGAAAGGCAATTTCTTTTAGAAAAAATCCGTGAGAACAACGGATCTGTTAGCGCCACTGCAGAGAAATTGGGAATGCTAAGGACCGCCCTTTACAACCGTCTAAATCGCTTGGGCATTTCCGTCAAAAACCTTTAAAAGCGTTCTACCTTAAAGCCTTTTCTTCGCAAAAGGCTAATGACATTGTCATCGTCCAGCATCAAGTGAGCCACACCAACCACAACAAACACATTGCGGTCATCCTTCAAGTAACTCGCAATAAATTCAGCCATTTTGCCGTTACGGGTGGTGTAAATCTGTTCTTCAAACTTTTGTTCAAACACCTTGTCTTCTTCGGTAATTGCGGTATCTGCGTTCAACACTTGACGCAGTAAATCTTCGTCACCAGTTTTCCATGCACGAATCAGGCGGGTTACCATGGAATCCAGTTCACCAATTTCACGAAGTGTATTTCTTAAATAGAAGGCGCCAGCGGAATCGGACTCATCGTTGCTGGACATCGCATCGATTTGTTCCTCGGCGGTTTCCATACCCACAATATTCTTGCCTTCATCCCTAGCACGATCCAACAAGACTGCGTCAACTCCCATAGATCCATCCAATCCCATTCTCTCCATAGCAAGCCCACTCAACGTGGTAGAGACAAACCAAGGGCGAAGGCGTTTGAACATAGCAATAGGATAATTCCAAGCGGAACAGAGACTATCCAGGGAGTTCCACACTGAAACGGGGATCACTTGGTTCAACGATGTTCCTGCAGGGAGAAGTCCCTTCTGCAAAGACTGCTGAACTACTTCCTGACTAACAGATTCCTCGCGAATATTCATTTCCACAGCCAGTTCCTGGGCAGAGTCAAATGCGTTTTCAATAACAGAATCCATGGGGTAAAAAGTCGAATCCGCAAAATGAATGCTTCCCAGAACCCACACACTGGAGTTTTCGTCAGAGACCTTCCAGAAAAAATGCTTTCCAGATTCTGTTTCTGCCGCATTGTTATTCTCCAAGGCGACACCAACATTCTTGTTGCCGGCACACCCCCAAATAAGAAGCGCACAGACTACAAATAAACTTGCAAACTTTATTTTGTCCACTCCAACCAGCCCTTTTGTTCCGCCTCGAGCCAAGAGCCACAAGGCACGCTCTCGCAATCAACAACCATCACGCGATTACAATACTTCGAGGCGTATTCCATAGAATGAGTGGATACAATAATACCCATGCCACGATCGGATGCCAGCTGGCACAATGTTTTAAACAGTTGATGGCTCCAGGGAATATCCAAAAATGCGTTGGGTTCATCCAGCAGTAAGATCTTTACCTGCTGTGCCACGGCCTGAGCCAAATAGACACGGCTTCGTTCACCATCGCTCAGTTCGCATACATTACGATCGGCAAAGCTTTCCAACTGCAAAAGAGCCAAGGCATCGTTTACAATCCTTAAATCTTCCTTAGTTCGACCATCAAAGAAATTGCTGTAAGGCATACGTCCAAGGCCTACAAATTCTGCGACGGTCATACGCTCGGGAGCAGCCCTGCTAATAGAAATATAGGCGATATTCTTGGCCAATTCCGTTGCCGGAAAAGTATTCAGAGATTGATTGCCTATTTCAACAGATCCGCCTAATGCAGGAATCTTTCCGCTTAATGTTTTCAGCAAGGTGCTTTTGCCAGAACCGTTGCGTCCCATCAAGGCTACAACTTCCCCGGCCTGCAATTCAAAATTCATAGGCGCAGCAAAACGCTTGCCATAACCGAATTCCAGTTCCTTGCTTTGCAAAAGAATACTCATTAATATCCCTTCTTTCCGCGGATAACAACCCACATTATCACAGGCACACCGACCAAGCTAAGCACTGCATTCAAAGGAACCGTACCGAACAAAGATGCGGCCAAACACAGGACCATTCCACACAAACTAGCGCCTGGCAGAAGGACCCGGTGATTGGATGTCTTGAAAAGCTTGTAAGCCAAATGAGGAACCGCAATACCGACGAAAGCCACAGGACCGCAGTAGGCCGTACTTGCCGCCGCAAGAATGGATGCCCCAAGCAGCACCAGAGTCCGGCCCCGCTTCACATTCAAGCCAACGCCTCGGGCAAACTCATCACCCAGGCGCGCCGCATTCAGGTACTTGACGCTTAATACAATAAGAGCCAACCCCATAAACACCGCCACAGCAAACATAAGTACGCCATCAAAAGTCAGGCGGCCAAAGCTGCCCATGCCCCAGGAAACGTACACGCGTAAGGCCTCCGCATCGCTGTTGGCAATCAGCAAGCTGATCAACGCATCGATGAAATAACCAATAAGCAAGCCAACAAGCAGCAGCACCGAGGACTGTTCAAATCGGGCGGAAACCCACATGACAACCATGGTCACCACCAAGGCGCCAACCGAGGCCGAGCCCAGCACACCGAGATGGCCGAAGCTAAAACCGGCAAGCAAGGACAGGGCCACACCAAAACTTGCACCGCTGCTAATACCCAGCACAAAAGGCCCCGCCAACGGGTTTTTGAACAAAGTCTGGAGAGACAGACCCGACACCGCCAGTGCGACTCCGGAAAGCAAGGCGGCAATCATTCTGGGGAATCTGATTTCCCAGAAAATCTGCTGTTGCATGTTGTCGTAGGGGACACGCCTCCACCCTAGGTCCGACCAGCGAACATCCACCGAACCGGCACTCAAGGTAAGGTATACAAACAAAAAGCCGAGCAAAGTCAGCGCAATAAAGCAGACAGTTGCTCGACGATTGGCAAACACCATAACAGGTATGGCCTATTTCTTTGCTTTGTTCTTTTCAGCTTCTCGTTTGAGTTCGGCAGAGCCCTTCTCGTCGCGGATATAAATTTCGGGAGGAACGTTATCGAAGCCCTGCAAAGCATTGAGCCAGTTGTCGTTCAAGTCGCGGAATTCAAGCTTGTTCAAGTTGTAGATCAAGGAATCCTTGGCCAACTCGAAAGTGATAAAGTCCCAACGGATAACCTTGCGGTCGGCAAAAACTTCGCGGCTAACCAAAGCGGATTCGCTGTCGAAACGGTAACGAGCCTTGAAGGTATATTCACCAGTCATCTGATAACGACCAGAATCGGAATAAGTGCGGGTAACACCAATCAAGGTGTCATTTGCACCAAAGCGGAGTTCGGCATCACGGAATGCATGACCGTGTGCGACAATGGGAGTACGCCACACGCCCACCAGCTTTTCCTTCATGTTCTTCTGAAGGGTGGTGTCGATGTTCCAGTGATCAAAGTTTTTCTTGTCGTACTTGGCACGCTGGACGTACTTGCCAGCCTGGATGAGCTTGCGAACGCTGTCGGCCTGAGTCTTGGCCAAGCTATCGGAATTGCGGGGACCAGCAGAGGGAACGACACGGTTCATGGAGTCCAACTTGGCCTGGATCATATCATCAAGGCTTGAGGCTCCTCGGGGAGCAGCGACCACTTGAGCTTCCACGGGGGACGCCTGGACGGCTTCCTGGACAGGAGCGGAAGTATCGGCTTGTTCAGCGGGCTGAGCTTCTTGGACTGGGGTTGCAGGTTGAGCCAAAGGCATTCCTACGAATGTCAAAGCCAGAACAGAAAAAAGAATATGCTTATAACAAGAGAATCTCATCGTTCTTAAATGTAGTTAAAGGATTAAAAAAAAATATAAGATTTTTGTAAAAAAGGCTATCTTTGTGCCATGCTCGATTATTCTCAAGTTCCTTCCCCCTGTTTTGTGCTGGATGAAGCCCGTCTTCGCCGCAATATGGAAATTTTGAACGATATTCAGGTCCGTGGCGACGTAAAAATCATTTGCGCCCTCAAAGGATACAGTTTTTGGCGTTCTTTCCCCCTAATTGGCGAATATTTGGCTGGTGCCACCGCAAGTAGCCTTAACGAGGCAAAATTGGCAAAGGAGGAAATGGGCAAGGAGGTCCACGTATTCGCTCCAGTATACGATGACGACGAGATCGACGAAATTTTAAGCTGCGCCGGACATATTACCTTCAACAGCTTCGGACAGTGGCAGCGTTTTAAGGAAAAGACCCTCAAGGCCAGAGTCAGCGCAGGCATCCGCGTGAACCCCCAGTACTCTACCGTCGAAACCGACCTGTACAATCCCTGTGGTAAGTTCAGCCGCCTGGGCGTTACCGAGGCAGAATTCAAGCCGGAACTTCTGGACGGTATCGAAGGTCTCCACTTCCACGCCCTCTGCGAACAAGACGCAGACGCCTTGGAAGGCGTTCTCGCCGCCTTCGAACAGCACTTCGGCAAGTACTTGCCCCAGATGAAGTGGGTCAACTTCGGCGGCGGCCACCACATTACCCGTAAGGACTACCACCGCGATGAACTGGTACGCATCCTCAAGGGATTCCACCAACGCTACCCCCACCTGCAGGTGATCATGGAACCGGGCGAAGCCGTAGGTTGGCAGACCGGCGAACTGGTTGCTTCCGTCGGCGATATCGTCCACAACGAAATGGACATTGCCGTACTGAACGTTTCCATCAGTGCCCACATGCCGGACTGCTTGGAAATGCCCTACCGCCCCGCAGTGACTGGGGCTGCCTTCCCCGGCGAAAAGCCTTATACATACAAATTAACAGGCAATTCCTGTTTGGCAGGGGACCAGCTGGGCGATTTCTCCTTCGATAAGCCCTTACAGGTCGGCGACCGCATCATCTTTGAAGACATGATCCATTATACAATGGTGAAAACCACATTCTTCAACGGTGTACGCCATCCCAGCATCGGCAAATTCGACGAGCAGGGCAAGTTCCATCTGCTGCACAAGTTCACTTACCAGCAGTTCAAGGACAAACTTTAAATAATTACAAAGTACGAATTATGAATTACTAGAAAAATCCAGGCGCCAACGGCGCTCTATAATCAAGCGGCGATGCCGCGTTTAATCCTCTCGTAATTCATAACTCATAATTCATAACTAATATGAAGTTTACATCGGAAGAAGCTACGTACAATTGGGCTGTGGAGCTCGGAAAGACTCTGAAGCCTGGGGACAAGGTTGCACTGTTCGGTAACCTTGGTGCAGGCAAGACGGTCATCAGCCGCGGAGTGTGCAAGGGCCTCGGTTTCGAAGGTGCCGTATGCTCCCCCACTTACACCATCCTCCATGAATATCCTAATAACCCGCCAATTTTCCACTTCGACCTGTATCGCCTCGAAGGTGGTGCTGACCTGAACGAGGTTGGCCTGGATCCGGATTACTTAGAGCAAGGCGTAAGCCTTATCGAATGGCCGGAACGACTGGAAGGCACGGACCCTGGAATCACCCATGTGATTCGCATCCAGATACTCAATGAAACGGAAAGGGAAATCGAGCTGTCTTCGAAGTAAAAAGGAAATCCCGGATTAAATCCGGGATGACAAGGCAAAAAAAGCTAGGTCCTAGACCTAGCTTTCAGTTTTTTTAGGCGAACCCAAGATGGGATCATTCAAAAGTCAAGATTACTTCTTAGCCTTTCTGCCCTTCTTCTTGCTCTTGGCTGCCTTCTCAGCTTCAGCCTTGGCAGCCTCTTCAGCGGCGATGCGTTCAGCTTCTTCCTTGGCAGCCTTTTCAGCAGCAATGCGGGCTTCTTCGGCGGCGGCATAATCTGCAGCAGCCTTGGTCAGGGATTCCCAGTCTTCCTTTGCACCACCATAAAGCAGCACCGGACCAGTGTAGCCAAGAACCTTCTTCAAAGCGGAAGCGGAGTCTCCATTGGCCAGGTCGGCATTGATAACATCGTACAGATCCTTCTGGACGTTACGCATATCTTCCACTTCACCGATGCGGTTCTGGCGGATCACTTCGAGAGAGTCGCTGACAAAACCCAGGTCCCAAGTTGCTTCGTAGCAGGTTTCCACTTCAGCATACTTACTGACATCGGAAGCGGCAGCCACATACAGAGTTTCACAACCGGCGAACACGTCCGCAGACTTTTTCTTGGCATACTGATAATACTGGTAGCCACCCACGACCAACGCGATAATCACCAGAAGGAACACGCCATCCTGCCAACCCATAGCCGGAGCAACAGGCATCTTAGGTTTGCCATTTACGGTTTCACCCGCTGCCAGACGTTCTTCTGCCTCATCGAAGGGGCTCTTTCCATTCAAGAAACTGAAAGCCATTTTATTTGTCCTATCCTTTTATTTATAAGTCCTAGTTACTTCTTTGCAAGAGCGGCGAAAACTCTCGCATATAAATAAATCTGTTTTACCAAGCTTGCGAAACCATTGGAACGTGTGGGAGAAAGCCCTACGTTCAGGCCAATCTGCTGGAAGAAAGCGGGATCCACAGACAAAATATCTGCAGGAGCCATGTCGTTGTAGACCAGCAAGGCCAGAGCGCCCAAGCCGCGACTGATCAGCGGATTGGTGGTACCGCCTTCCACATCCATTTCAAAGTGAATCTTTTCACCGTTGAAATTGGGAACCAGGTACATAGTAGAAGCGCAGCCCACGATAATGAACTTTTCTGCCTTGAGACTAGCATCCATACCCTTATGAGCCTTGGCCAGGTCCAACAGGAACTTCCACTTGTCATCGGGATCAGTAAATCCCGCAAACTTGCCGCGGATTTCCTCAAGACGCTTTTCAATAGTTTCAGACATAATCAATAAACCCTTAAACTACCAATGCAGGAACGAGCGCAGCTTCCAAACCAGGCTGGGGCTTGCCCAAAGCACGTTGAAGAAAATACGGAAGAGAGTTTGCTTTTCGCGGGGCAGCTTGGACAGGCGTTCTGCAGCCTTGTTGAACTGCACGTCGGTAATCTGGTTAAAGCCAGCCTTGCCGCGGGCGATCTGCATATGGGACTTACCCATCTTTTCCATCCAAATCCTATGGGCCCGGTCTTCAACAGCGGGGCGTTCTGCGACGGGGGCATTCAACCAATCAAAGGCGGATTCACCAACAATCTTGCCGCAAAGCAGGGATTCCGTAATGCCGGAACGGCTAATGGGATTGACGCAACTGGCGGAATCACCGGCCTTGAACAAGCCGCACTTTGCAATAGGCTTGTCGGACTGGCCACAGGCAATCATACCGCCGTACACAGCCTTGACCTTGGCCTGGGGATATTCCTCCGCCAAAAAGTTCATCAGCTTTTCGCGATTGGAAATTTCAAGCTTTGCGTCCTTGCCCAGTACGAAACCGATATTCACTTCCTTGCCATCACGGGGGAAAATCCAGCCATAGCCACCGGGGAAATCGCTTCCAAAGAACAGTTCAATATGTTCAGGGCTATGTTCAATACCCTCAGCCACGGCAAAAATGGCAGGTTCCAAGTCCGTATCGCCGGATTCGATACCTTCTAGGCAGGCAACATTCTTAGTAAGACGAGCACCCGGGCCAGAGGCGTCCACCACTACCGGTGCGCGCAAAATTTCTTCAGTTCCATTTACAGAAACCGTAATAGACCATTCGTCGTTCTGGCGGTCCAGTTTCTTGACAACGGTGTCAAAATGGCATTCTACGCCAGCCTTGACACACTCATCGGCGATGGACTTATGGAACTTGGAGCGGTCCAACAGGAGACCGCAGTCCTTGCTATAGAACTCGGCGCGGCGACGGCTACGGGAGGTAAAGTAGATACCGGAGAGATCCTGACGGACCCAGGAGCGATCGATGGGCCACAAGCCTTTCAGTCTGTTGGTAGATACCGCTTCTGCGCAAAAAATCGGTTCTTTCCAGGGTTCCTTCTTATCCAGAAGCAAAATTCGTCTTGCTCCGGAGACTTTTCTCCCGAGGGTACAGGCAGCCATGAGACCGGCAGGACCAGCCCCACAAACCACTACATCATACTGGTTTGATG
>JAKSIE010000038.1 GCA_024398995.1 Fibrobacter sp. | reverse complement strand
TGGGTTTCTGCGTAGTGCAGCGGTTCTCCCGGCAAGAGGCTCATTATTCCTCCGGGGTAATCTTTTCGCCTTCTTTATCCGGCGCGGTTTCATTCTTGATGTCTGCGGTTTCGTTTTTGATTTCCGCGACGTCACCCGGCTTGACTTTGGCGTCACTTGACTTGATTTCGGCGTCACCCGGCTTGACTTCGGTGGCGTTCTCGGGCTTTGTGCTTACGGCGTTTTCAGGCTTTAAGCTTGCGTCATCCTTAGAAATCTTTGCCGAAGTTTTAGTATTCAACTTCTTTTTCGTATCGGTGGTGTCTTCCAATGCCTTGGGCTTGTTCCAGACGCCGTAGCTTACGCGGAACTGCATCTGCAATCCACCCACATTCCACTTGGCTTTTTCTTCGGGTCCACCGTCCACGATGTCTGAGAACTTCTTGTTGGATTCTACGGAAATAGAACTGAATCCGATGTCGCCATAAACGTTGAATCCCTTCCAGCTTGCCACAAGGTAACCGAAACTAATGCCGAAACCTGCGCCTGTAATGGGAGTCTTTGCCTCAAGCATGCCCCAGGTGGTGTAAATTTCGGTGCCGGGTAGAACCCAGTACCAGCGGGCAGAAATGCTGAACAGGCTAGCGTTGGAAAGTGACATGAAGTTCTTGGGAATGGCCAGTCGGTATTCCAGGAACAGGGGCACGCCTTGGATGGTGTAGCTGTAATTGTGGGCCCGGTTCTTGCGATCTTTTAAAACCACGGATTCGTTGTCATAGATAAATCCAATGCCCGCGCTAATGAAATGGTCTTGCAGTATTTGGTACTGAAGGCCTGCAGTCACGGGAAAACAGAAATTGACTTTCTGAAAATCCTGCTTCGCAACAGTCAGGGATTCGCTTTCGGAAACTGCGTTTTCCATAAAGCTTTTGTAGATGGTATCCACCGCATTCTGGAAATACTTGCGGTGTTCAAAGTTGATGAATGAAACTGCGGGCTGAACGAAAAGGGATAAGCGGGAGTTGTCATGTTCTGCAACAGTTTCTTCTGCGGCATGAATGCTGAGCGAGACGCCCAAGACCATGACAATACAGATGAGAACTTTGCGAATAGACAACATGTTGACACCGCTAGACTAGTTCTGCAGATCCTTTTCTTCTTTCTGGATACGCTTCTTTTCGGAATCCTTCTTCAGGCGCTTCTCGTAGGCCTTTTCGGACTTTTCGATGTTCTTTTCCACTTTTTCGATCTGCTTCAGAACGTCCTTGTCTTCGGCCTTTGCTTCGGCCTTGGCGATGCTCAGGTAATTTCTGGCGGTTTCGAACTGGTCCAGGTCATTGTAGGCCTGCGCAATGGAGAACAGGGACTCGGTGCGACGCTTGGAATACTTGTAGGTTTCCAGGAATTCCTTGAAATAGATAACGGCGGCCTGAGGCTTGTCCATACGGAGGTAAAGTCTGGCGGTCTGGTATTCCTTTTCAGCCATACGTTCCACCAAAAGACCACGGTAGTAGTTAATGGAGTCGCGGAGAGGGGAATCGGGGTAGTTGGAAAGGTAGCGTTCAAAATCCTTCATGGCGATGGTGGTGTTGGCTTCGTCGCGAGCCACTTCGTATTCCATGTTGAAGGAGGAAATTGCCTTGCGGAATTCTGCAGTTTCAATAAAGGGGGAGCCGGGGAAGTTGATTACGAAGCTACCGTATTCGCCTCGGGCTTCGATCCAGTCTTCCTGCTTGAAATAGCTTTCTGCCAAAAGGAATTGAGTCTGTTCGAGATAACCGGTTCCCGCGCAGGTGGAGAGGACTTCTTCCAACTTTTCTACAGCACGGCCGTATTTTTCGTTTTTATACAATTCCTCGGCTGTTTCGTAACGGGCCTTGCACCATTCCGTGTACTTCATCTTCTCCTTAGTTTGTGTAGCGCAACCAGAGAGGATTGCGGCCGCGGAGAAAAATGCTAGCAACAGGGGTATCTTTTTGGTCAACTTCATTTTTTTTCTTTTGTTAATTCTTACTTTTACATTCGTAAAGTAGAAAAAATTCTCCGTTTAGAAAAATGATTTTAGTCCGCTACGTATTGAAAGAGCTTGTTGCACCGTTCCTGGCTGCTCTTTTTGGCATTACGTTTCTATTTGTAGTGGATTTTCTCGTTAAAATTCTGGATAATGTGTTGTCCAAGGGCTTGCCCACATCCACGGTTCTTGAAATTTTTGCGTTGAACCTGGCATGGATGCTTTCCTTGTCCATTCCCATGGCGGTTCTTGTGGCTAGCCTTATGGCCTTTGGTCGCCTTTCCGGTGACCAGGAAATTACGGCTTGCAAGGCTGCGGGCGTTTCGCCCCTTTCCCTGATGCGTCCGGTACTTCTTGTGTCGATGTTGATTTCCGTACTCATGGTGGTCTTTAACAACTGGGTACTTCCGGAGGCAAACCACAGGTCCGTGGAATTGATGAGTGCGGTCTCCCGCAAAAAGCCTCACGCCTTTATCGATGCAGGGCGCTTGATTACGCAGTTCCCCGATGTGCAATTGTGGGTCAGCCGAATTGACCCCAGTTCCGGAACTCTTTACGGCATCCAGATTTTTGAAATGGAAAAGAAGGGTGCTCCCCGTATTGTATATGCGGACAGCGCTTCCATGGAATATGCGGATAACGGAGCCACCTTGATGCTGCGCCTTCGCAGTGGCGAAAACCATATGGTTGACGGCGATAATCCGGAAAACTATTTCCGTATCCGATTCTTCTCCCAGGATCTGGCCATGAAGAATGTGGACGACCGTTTGGAACGTCGTAGTCGCAGCTACCGCAGTGACCGCGAAATGCCTATCGAAATGATGCAGGAAGTGGTGGAAGATGCAGAAAAGAAGTACGAGGAATACAGAGTTTCCGCCCTTGAAAAACGTTTGAACACCTTGGTCGCCGAAAGAGAGAATGTGGCTGGTGATACCATTGTTCCCAAGTTCACCGAGGTTGAAGTTCAGCAGATCGATTCTATCCAGCGTCGCCGGTCTTTGCAGAAAATTCGCATCCAGGAAATTTCCGCCCTCCGCACCACGGAACGATTCTATGGTCGCTTGGACGCCGAAAAGAAACGTAAGGCTCAGTACACTGTTGAAATCCAGAAGAAGTACAGTACGGCTTTCGCCTGCTTTATCTTTATCCTGATTGGCGCTCCCCTTGGTATTATGGCCCGAAAGGGCGGCATCGGTACGGGTATTCTTTATAGCCTCGCATTCTTTGTAATTTACTGGATTTGCCTGATTGGTGGCGAAAATTTGGCCGACCGTCTGCTGCTGAATCCTTACCTTGCCATGTGGGCGTCCAACATCATTATCGGTATCTTCGGTATATTCATTACCATCGCCATGGTCCGCGACAAGTTCTCTGGGGACTCCAAGTTCTTTAGGGCACTTCGTGCTATCAAGGGCTTCTTTGTCCGCCTGTTCAAGCGCGTTACCAGGAGGTTCGGATGAAGTTTACCAGATACTTGATCCGGAATTTCTTGAAGATGTTCCTCATTGTGCTGCTTGGCGCCATCTTTATGTTCGTGGTGATTGACTTTGTTGGTAATATCAAGGTCTGGCTTGCCCGAGATGTTAAGGATGCGGTGGATTACTACGTCTGTTATTTGCCCTACATGATTTACTTGATTACGCCGGTGGCCCTGTTTATCGGTGTTCTCGCCTCGGTGGGTAACATGGCCCGGCATCTGGAAATGTCTGCAATGCAGAGCTCCGGCCAGAGCCCTCTCAAAACGTTGCTTCCTATTTTCTTCTTTGGAGTTTTCGTTTCTGTCTGCTCCTATGAAATGAGCGAATTGTGGTTGCCTGATGCAAACCACAAACGTCTTGAAATCATGGAGACTAACGCCCAGAAGAAAAAGAATCCCCGCATCAAGGAAAAGCAGGAATTCACCTTTATCGATAGCGAAAAGGCCAGCTGGTTCTTTAGGTACTACTCGGGCAAGAGCCGTATTGGCCGCGACGTGGTGCTGCTCCTGCGAGATCAGGGCCGACTAACGGAACGTTACGACGCCAAGATGGTCCGCTGGATTCCTGATGCGGATAGTTCCGGAAACGGATGCTGGCGATTTGAACGGGGCCACCGCCGTACGTTCCTCAGGGATGGTTCCGTGAAGGTTCATCGTTTTACTCACGAAAAAGCTTGCGGAAAGGTGGCGACCCATCCCGACGACCTGATTAACGAGCGTCAGGTTTCCGACGAAATGGACTCCAAAATGGTGCAAAAACGCATCGAGGTACTGAAACGTTCCGGTGAAGATACTCGCACCATGGAGACCGCCCTGCACTTTAAACGGTCCGCTCACTGGATGAATTTGATAGTTCTACTGATTGGCGCGGCACTTTGTCATAGATATAAGCGTTCTGGGGGCCTTTCTCAGAAGTTCGGCATTGGCCTGTTGATTGTTTTTAGCTATTATATTCTTGAACGAATCGGATTGAAAATGGGTGAGAACGGAGCGCTAACTCCATTTTGGGCCGCCTGGATTAGCCACTTTATCTATGGTGGAATCGCGACCATAATGTTGTATCGTTCTTTCCGTCTATAAACTGTTCAGTGGGATTGTATGACTATTTCAGAAGTTTTGTTTGTGGTGGCAGGTTTACTCCTGGGCCTTGCGTTCAAGGGCGGCATGCTCTTGTTCCTTATACCCTTTGCCGTGGTGGCTTTCGTTTTGGCATGCCTGAATCGCCCCCGCCTGGCTGGCCCCAATAGCAACCGTTCTACTTCTACCTTGCCGGTGATTTCTATCGCCAAGGGCCGCATTACCAATACCAATCCGGTGGTTGCCCCGGATCTCCGTTCTGAATTCCGCAACGAGAACGGCATGCTGAACGAGCCGGAATCCGCTCTCAAGGTGAGCCAGGTCTGGGCCCGCGCCAATACCGATATCAACAACGGTATGCAGGGCATGATGCGCGCCATGAAGCTTGTGGTTCCCCATGTGAATTCCGTGGTGGTGTTCTCCCAGCTGGATGCTAAGGAATGGGGTGTCCGTAATTTTGTGAATGACAAGGAAATGTCTGTGAACCCCTGCGTTCGCATTTCCGAGAATTCCGGCCTGGTGAGCCAGCTTTTCCGCTCCAATGTGAACCGTCTTTTGGAAGGTGACCTGACCAGCAACAAGAGCCTCATGTACTATGCGGATTCTACGCCCATCAAGTCTGTGGCGGCTGTACCTATTTTGAACTACAACGGTGTCCGCGTTGGTGCCCTGGTCATGGACTCTGTCTATCCCAATGCCTTTAACGACCAGATTGTGCAGGCGCTTCAGTACATTGCTGCAAGCATTAGCATGTTGGATTGGAAAGGCTTCTATTCCGCCCAGAACCATATTGCCTTGCAGCGCTATAGCGGCCTGTACAACTACCAGCGTAGATTCTTCCAGACCATGACTGTGAAGGATATCTACAAGCAGATCATCAACTACGTCAAGGACAATGTGGGTTATGACCGCCTTACCATTCTCGCCATGAACAAGGTGAAGGAAGGCACTGGTCGCGTGGTGTTCTGCGAAGGTGTCGACGCCGATCAGTTTGCAGAAAAACGCTTTACCCTGAGCGACAAGGGTGTCTTTGTGCTGGCCTTGCTGCGTAACCGCCATGTGGAGCGTAGCTTCTCCCAGAACTTTAATGAATATGTGCCTCGCTTGAATGATAACGAAAAGCGTAATCTGAACTTGCGTCAGCTGTTCGTTATGCCTATTGCCACCGAACCAGATTCTGCACAGGCTGAAATTGCAATCTGCTTGGAAAATGGTGGTGAAATGCCGTATAGCGATCACGAAAAGGAATTGCTCAAGGCCTTTGCCGGCGTGGCAGGCTTTGCCTATGATCGCGCCCGCAAGTTTGAACATGGCCGCGATATGGCTATGCGTGACGGTCTTACCGGTCTTATCAACCATCGCACGCTTCATGAAACGCTCCGCCTCGAAAAGGTGCGTGCAGACCGCAAGAAGTATAACATTGGCGTTCTCATGATGGACATCGACCACTTCAAGAATGTCAATGATACTTACGGCCATCCCATTGGTGACGTTGTGATCAAGGGCATTGCCGATACCATCAGCAACGAAATCCGTAAAGAAATCGACGTGGTGGCCCGTTACGGCGGTGAAGAATTTGTGGTTGGCCTTATTGAAACAACCGCGGAAGGTATGCTGGAAACTGCAGAACGTATCCGCAAGGCTGTACAGAAGCTGGTTTTCGATGTAAAACAGGCCGATCCTCTACGCGTTACTGTAAGTATCGGTGCATTCCTGGTTACCCCGGACTTCCACGATATGAAGAAGGCAGTAAGCAACGCCGACCAGGCTTTGTACCGTGCCAAGGAAGGTGGCCGCAACCAGGTAATTCGTTTTGAAGAGGAACCCTGCGAACCTGTGGCTCCCGAAGCTTAAAACTTTCAAAGACATGGAGCCCGGACATTTCGTTCTGGGCTCTTTTTATAGGTACTTATGTTTACTGCTATAGACTGGATTGTTCTCGCCGCCTACCTTCTGTTCTCCCTGTTCATTGGGCTTTGGGTTTCTCGCGGTAACAAGAACCTTAAGGAATATATGCTGGGCGGCGGTTCCATGCCCTGGGTGGCTGTGGGCATTAGCCTAATTGCCACCTCTGTCAGTGCCACCACTTTCCTGGGGGCGCCTGCGGATGTGTATGGCGACAACATGACGTTCCTTATGTTCCAGATTGGTGCTTTCCTCAGCATCTTTGTGGTAGGATTCGTCTTTATTCCTAGGTTCCGCAACTCCGGCATTAACAGCGCCTATGAACTTTTTGAGGTGCGGTACTCCCGAGGCGTGCGACGCCTGGCTGCAGTTTTCTACTGCTTGCACTTGTTGCTCCGCACGGGTATACTTCTTTATGCGCCGTCCCTTGTGCTGGCTCAAATCCTGAATGTGGACTTGCGCTACGCCATTATTGTTTCTGCGGCGGTAGCCATTTTCTACACCTGGTTCGGAGGCATCAAGGCGGTGATTTGGACCGATGTCATGCAGTTCATTGTATTCTTTGGCGGTGGCGCCTTGGTGCTGATTCTCATTGCCAATTCCGTAGGTGGCTTCGATGAAATGGCCCGCATGGCGGGGGAGGCCGGCAAGACCAAGTGGTGGGATGCCAGCTTTGATGTGTCTAACGCACGCACCTTGATTTCGGCAGGTTTCGCCTACGCTATTCTTGAAATTGCAATTCGCGGTTGCGACCAGCAGTTTGTGCAACGTTACCTGAGCTGCAAGGATGTTAAGGCTGCCAACCGTTCCAGCGTACTTTCTATGGTTCTTGGGGTTATTGTTTCCATTCTCTTCTACTGGGTTGGAGCTGCCCTCTATGTTTACTACCAGATGGCCAAGGCTGCACCTCTGCCCAAAGGAATGGGCCAGAACGATGTGTTCCCCTATTTTATTGTGAATGGTCTGCCTGTTGGCGTAACAGGATTGATTGTCGCTGCAATATGCGCCGCTGCTATGAGCTCTCTTTCCGGCGCCATCAACTCCTTAAGCAACACTATGGAAAAGGATATCCTTGGTTTCAAGGAAGACGAAGGCATTGGTGGCCTGAAACGTGCAAAACTCTGGACTGTGTTCTGGGGTGTGCTTGGTGTATTCGGCGCGCTGTTCGCTGCCACCCAGCAGGGGAGCCTTTTGAAGAACGCCCTCTTCTTTACAGGTCTTTTCACCGGTCCTCTTTTGGGCATGTTCCTACTTGCCTTCTTTGTGAAGAATGTTCGCCCCTGGACTGTGGTTGTGGCTGTTCTTTGCGGTATGGGTAGCTTGGTTCTTGTTCAGGGAATTCCCGCCTTCCACGTCCCGGCTGTACTTGGCGGAATCTTTAGCTGGCCCTGGATGCCCTTTATTAGCATGACCACCACGATTCTAATTGCCGTGGTGATTTCCTTGATTATGAAACTGGTTTGTAAAACCGAAAATAAGTAGATTGTTTATTATGAAAAAGTGGATTACTCTCTCTAGCTTGGTTCTTGCGTCGCAGGTGTTCGTCGCTTGCGATTGCTGCAATCGTACACAGTCTTTTGGGGCTTCCTTTAGCGACGTTCCCAAAGTAGAATTGACTGGCCACAAGTCCCAGAAGTTCGAGGCGAATCAGTTTGTCTCTACGTTCTCCCTTGAGCTTCGCGATGCCAATAAGGATGCGGTTTACAAGAAACTTGCCGAGCGTCGTTCCAAGATTTTTGAAGTGGTCAAGTCCTTGGATATCGATGAATCCAACGTAGAACAAAACAGTGTCTCCTTGACTAAGGAATGGTCTTACGAATCTAGAACTCGCAAGTTGATTGGCTATGTCGCTCGACAGAGTTTCAGCGTCAAGATGGATTCCCGCAAGGATGCTGCGATGCTTTCGCAGATGCTGTCTGCAGAATCCGATGTTGAAATCTATCCTACGCAGGCTACGCTTAATAACCCGGATTCTCTCCAGGGTGTGATCATCGAAGCCGCTGTAAAGGATGGTATGAAAAAGGCTGCGCACTACGCCGCTGGCGCTGGCAAGACTTTGGGCAATGTGCTTTATATTTCTAGCGAAGGCGAGGGTGTTATGGCTATGGGCGCACGTCGTTACAAGGGCGCAATGCTTTTGGCTTCTAACTCCATGGATGGCGCTGTCGACGCAGATGTTTCTTCCATTGCAGATTCGGTAGAAATCAGTGCCAATGTCCGTATTCAGGTGGAATTGAAATAGAACTATATGTAGTGGTCGCGCCACAATATATTGTGGTGCCTCCGCTTGGTGTGTGATTTTCATCACATTACGTTTTGTGTAAATGCGGTTCCCTGGAGGGGACCGTTTTTTACTTTTTAGGGGGTGTTCCGGGATGGTTTTTCGTAATTCTACGAACCTCCTGTACACCTCCTTGCTGCTAAGTTCTTAAAGATTAAAGACTTACAAAAATAAGGCGGAATTAGGGTGCTGTACGACTTTTGTGACACAAATTTGTAAGAAGCACGTAAGAAATGTAAACTGAAATTAACTCTTCAAAAAAAATGATTTTTTTTGAAAAAAAAGTCCCAATGATGTAAGCTTTTTATTATCTTGTATCGCATATCTTGTGGTTTGGGGTAATAAGAGGGCACAAGATATAGTGGACATGTAGAAATAGAACAAATTTCGCTAGATTCGATAAAAAGGCTTGTTTTTAGCGGCTGGCGAACAAAATATCTCAGGATTGGTGATGATCTTTACTGTTAAGAAGCGTGACGGCAGAGAAATGCCGTTCAACATCGAAAAGATTGCTGATGCCATTGTTAAGGCCTTCCGTGCCTCCGGTGAACTTGAAGAACAAATTAAAGCCTCCCAGACCCAGCTTGACCTCCTTGGCGGCGAAGATGTGCTTAGCAGCACCGCCCTTAAGGTTGCCGCTTACGCTGTAGGCCGCCTCGAAGCAGAAGGCAAGACCAAGCCGGAAATTGAAGATATTCAGGACGCTGTTGAAAAGGCTCTTACCGAAGCTGGTTACGGTGACACCGCCAAGAGCTATATCCTTTATCGTGCAGAACGTACCCGTGTTCGTGAAGTGAACACCCGCCTTATGCACACCCTTCGCGATATTACCTTCAGCTCCGCCAAGGAATCTGACCTAAAGCGCGAAAACGCAAATATCGATGGTGACACCGCTATGGGCACCATGCTCAAGTACGGTTCCGAATCCGCAAAGCACTTCTACACCATGATGATGCTGAAGCCGGAACACAGCCGCGCTCATTCCGAAGGCGACATCCACATTCATGACTTGGACTTCTACGCCCTCACCATGACCTGCTGCCAGATCGACTTGATCAAGCTTTTCAAGAACGGCTTTAACACTGGTCACGGTCATCTTCGTGAACCTAAGGACATCCGTAGCTATGCTGCTCTCGCCGCTATTGCTATCCAGTCCAACCAGAACGATCAGCACGGTGGTCAGGCTGTTCCTAACTTTGATTACGCCATGGCCGACGGTGTTCGCATCACCTACCGCAAGGCTTACCTGAACAATATGGTTAAGGCCTTGATTCTTTTGACCGGCAAGGAAGAAGAAGAACTTCGCCCCATCGTCAAGAAACTTCACGAAGAAATGTGCGAAATGGGTATGGTGGCAACTCTCGTTCCTAACGAAAAGTTTGTGCAGACCGAAGCCCGAGAACTTTCCAAGACCTTCAGCGTTGAAGTGGTCATGGGTGCTCAGAAGTTTGCTGAAAAGCAGGCCTACGAAGAAACCGATAAGGCTACCTTCCAGGCTATGGAAGCCTTCGTTCATAACCTGAACTCCATGCACAGCCGCGCCGGTGCTCAGACTCCGTTCAGTAGCATCAACTATGGTATGTGTACCGATCCCGAAGCCCGCATGGTCATGAAGAACTTGCTTCTCACAACCGAAGAAGGCTTGGGTGGTGGCGAAACCGCAATCTTCCCGATCCAGATTTTCCGCGTAAAGGATGGCGTAAGCCTCAATCCTGGCGATCCCAACTACGACTTGTTCAAGTTGGCTTGCCGTGTTTCCGCAAAGCGCCTGTTCCCCAACTTCAGCTTCATGGATGCTCCCTACAATGCTGCTTACTACAAGCCGGGCCGTCCCGAAACTGAAATTGCATACATGGGCTGCCGTACCCGCGTTATCGGCAACACCTACAATCCGGAACACGAAATTACTTTCGGCCGTGGCAACCTGAGCTTTACTTCCATCAACCTGCCCCGTATCGCCTTGAAGATGAAGTCCATCGACTTGTTCTACAAGGAACTGGACCGCATGTTGGCCTTGGTACGTGACCAGTTGCTGGAACGTTTGGAAGTCCAGAGCCGTAAGCGCGTCAAGAACTTCCCCTTCCTCATGGGTCAAGGCATTTGGATCGGTTCCGAAAAGCTTGGCTGGAACGATGAAGTCCGCGAAGTCCTTAAGGATGGTACCCTTTCCATCGGTTTCATCGGCCTTGCCGAAACCCTGGTTGCCCTCACCGGTAAGCATCATGGCGAATCCGAAGCTTCCCATAAGTTGGGCCAGGAAATCTTGCAGCACATGCGCGATTTCTGCGATAACGAATCCAAGCGCTTGAACCTGAACTTCTCCTTGTTCGCAACTCCGGCAGAAGGCCTTTCTGGTCGTTTCCTCCGTATGGACAAGAAAAAGTTCGGCATCATCCCTGGTGTTACCGACCGTGACTACTATACAAACTCCTTCCATGTGCCTGTCTACTACAAGATCAGCGCATTCAAGAAGATTGAAATCGAAGCTCCGTATCATGCACTGACCAACGCCGGTCATATTAGCTACATCGAAATGGATGGCGACCCGACCCAGAACTTGGACGCCTTCGAAAAGATTGTTCGCTACATGGCTAAGGCTGGTATCGGTTATGGTTCTATCAACCATCCGGTGGACCGTGACCCGGTTTGCGGTTACGTTGGTGTTATCAATGACGTTTGCCCCCGTTGCGGCCGTCGCGAAGGCCACTCCATCGATCCTCAGAAGATCGAGGAACTTCGTAAGAAGTTCCCGGGTATGCCTGCCTTCCTGGGCATTCGCTAAAAAACTTTTTTCTCAGTAGAATAAATTTCAAGGAGTATGTAATGTCTGATAAAGAAAAGTCCCAGTATGGTGAAGGCGTCGGTTTCGAACGCATTCGCCGTATCACTGGTTACCTGGTTGGTACAATCGACCGCTTCAACAATGCAAAGCTTGCTGAAGTGAATGACCGCACCAAGCATTCCTACGGGGAAAACTAATTCCCTATGCCGGAGGATCTGGAAACAGGACGCCTGCGTATCGCGGGAGTCGAGGCGGAATCATTTGTTGATGGTCCCGGAATTCGATTCACCATTTTTACGCAGGGCTGTTCCCATCATTGTCCCGGCTGCCACAATCCGCAGACCCATGACTTCGAGGGCGGTCACTTTGTAAAGCTTTCCTCCCTCCTGGAAATGATCGAAGAAAACCCGCTGCTGGATGGCGTTACCCTTAGCGGTGGCGACCCAATGTTCCAGGCGTCGGCACTTGTTCCCTTGGCTCGCGAGATCAAGGAAAGGGGAATGAATCTGGTCATCTTTACGGGATTCACCTTTGAACGCCTTATGGCCCTGAAGGATGAAAAGCCGGAGATGCTGGAGCTGCTGAGTTTTGCGGATATCCTGATCGACGGCCCCTTCGTTATGGCCAAGCGCTGCATGCAGGTGAAGTTCCGCGGTTCACTGAACCAGAGGATCATCGATGTGCAGGAAAGCCTGACTCAAGGCAAGGTGGTTCTTCACCAGATCCAGCTGGATGAAATGGCAGAGAATCCGGACCTTTTTAATTAAGCGAAAAACAAAAAGGCAAAAAAAGAACGGCGTTGAAACCGTTCTTTTTTTTGCGCGATCTATAATACTGCGCCTCGGTCATAGGCAAGCATGCCTGCGACTCTCGGCTTGTAATTATTTGATCGCTGCGCGATCTATAATACTGCGCCTCGGTCATAAAATCAAACAAGTTTGATTTTGCGACTCTCGGCTTGTAATTATTTGATTCTCAAGCGGGCGTATTCGTAGAGGCCCAGGGACAATGCCACAGAAGCATTGTAGGAATGAGCTTCCGGCATCATGGGGATGCGAAGCACGGCGTCGCACTGCTTCTTGATGAAGGGCGGGAGGCCAACGTCTTCGCCACCTACGGCGATTACAGCCTGGTCGCTGAATTCAAAACCGGCAAGGTTAGTTTCGGTGTCTGCGTCAAGACCCAGGATCTGGTAGCCGGCCATCTTCAGTTCGCCAACTGCAGCTTCAAGATTGTTGGGGCGGCAGATGCGCATCTTTTCGAGAGCGCCGGCAGAAGTGCGGGCAACGCTCGGGGTAATGCCGCACATGCCCTTGGCGGGCAACAGTAAAATGTCGACACCCAGTGCAAGGCTACTACGGATGCAGGCACCCAGGTTGCGGGGGTCTTCGATATTGGTTGCTACAGCGATCAGCTTGCGTTCGCCCTTTTCCTTTGCGGTAAAGAATTCCTCGCGGATGTCTTCCCAAACCAGCAGTTCCTTTTCGTTCATGAGGGCCACCACACCGTGGTTGGGAGTGGCGTAGCTGTTCAAGATCTTGGAGTCCACCTGCTGCACGTGAACGTGGGCACGCTTTGCCAACTTCTGCAGTTCGTAGAGCTTGGGGTTTCCGGACTGGTGCATGAACAGCACGCGGTGAACCTGCATGGGGCTCTTGGTCAGAAGTTCGGTCACTTCCTTGATGCCGCCTACGGCTACCTGAGGGGCGGCGTCTGCATCACCTACTGCGGGGACCACGCCGTCTTCATAGGCGCGGGCGGTGTCCTGGGGGCGTTCCTCAAAGCGGGGCTTCGGGCGGAAAGGTCTGAATTCGTTGTCTTCGCGGACTCTGTAGTTTTGACGAGGGCCGCGACCGAAGTTGCGACGTTCGCCACCAAACTTGTTGTTGTCAAATGCCATAATGATTCCTCTCTTTAAGCCTTAGCCCTGCAAACAATGATCTGGTCCATCTTGATGTCGGTTTCCTTTTGCACCAGAGGTTCCTTGCTGATCTGTTTTGGGGCGGCAATGCCTGCCTTGTAGGCTTCAGGATACTTTGCCAAAAATCTATCGTAATAACCCTTGCCGTGTCCCTGGCGTTCGCCGGTCAGGTTGAACTTTGTGCCGGGCACCAAAAAGACTTTGATGTCTCCCTGGAACGGTTCCAGCCCTTCGCGGGGCTCCATGATTCCAAAGTTTCCCTTCACCAGGTCCTTGCGCAGGCTCTTGATGGGGTAGAATTCCATGGAGGTTTCACCAGTCACTCGGGGCAAAAGCAGTCGACCTTCTTCGCACAGCTGTTCCAGGATGGGCATAACGTTGGGCTCGCCCTTCAGGGGATAAAAAGCCGCAATTTGCCTTGCCGCGGCATAGCCAGGAATGGCGTGGATCTCGAACCAGGGATTCTTGATCAGTTCTTCGCCTTCCTCAGTCCTTTTGAAGAGTTTGTCATAAAACGGTCTGGAAGCCAGAACGACAAACAGAAGGATAATAGGTAAGATGTATTCCATTAGTCCGGATCACCTACGCGCTTTGCTTTGGGCAGGTTTTCTTGTAAGATTTCGTTCCAGATGTTACGCTGCCAGTTCTGCAGCTTGGCTTCTTCGTAGCGGTTTTCCCAGGGCATGGTTCCGGGGGCGGCAAGCCAGATGAGCTGGGCCTTGTTGGCCAGGAGGGCTGCATCGATGTTCAGGGCCACGGCCTTTTCGTCGCGCCACTGCTTAAGTACCGACAGCAAGTCGGAGTTGGGCACGATGGGTGGGGGAGGAGCCTTGGGCAAACGGGCGGGCCAGTCGCTTTCAGGAACAGCCATGGCGGTTTGCAACATCTGTACAAAGGAATCCAGTCGTTCTTCCTTGAAGTTGCGGGGCAGCTTGGGCAGATGGTCCAAAAGCACTTCGGGGTAGGTCTGCTGGGCGTGACGCACGATAGCGAGCATCAGTTCAGAAGGCATAACCTTGTATGGCGGACGGTCCAGTTCTTCGGCCTGTTTTTCGCGCCATTCCCACAGGTACTTCAAAATGTTCAGGGAACAGGGGCTGAAAACGTTGCAGCCGGTAATGCGCCAGGGGTCCTTTTTCGGCGGTGCCGGGTTCTTGGCATGTTCAATCAGGGCGTCGCACTGTTCCGTAAGCCAGCTCATGCGACCTGCTGCCTGGAGCTTTTCTGCAAGAATTGCGCAAAGTTCGTGGAGGTAGAAGGTGTCGTGGATGGCGTATTCGCACATTTCCAGGGGGAGGGGACGTGTGGTCCAGTCGGCCCTCTGGTTTTCCTTCTTCAGTTCGTCGCCGAAGTATTCGCGGACCAGGTCTGCAAGGCCAAGGTGGGGTTCTCCCAGAATTTTGGCGGCAAGCATGGTGTCAAAAATGTGCTTGGGGGCAAAACCGTAGGTCTGCCACAAAAGTCTAAGATCGTAGTCGGCGCCGTGGAAAATCAGGGTCTGCATGGCGCGGGCCATGAAAAGGGGCTGAAGGTCCACTTCGCAAAGGGGATCCACGATATAATGGTGGTCACCGATGGTAATCTGGATTAGGCACAGACGAGCTGCATAGTGGTACATGGAATCGGCCTCGGTGTCAACCGCTGCCATATCGAAATTTTCCAGATCTTGTAAAAGACCTGCCAGAGACTCCTCGCTATCTACCAATATGTACTTTTCATCTTGAATCATTGGCGGGAAATTTAACAAAAGTTACTGCAATTCCATGAATTAAAGACCTGGACGAGCCCGTATAAAACATTATTTGAAAAAAAAACAGGAGTTTTTACGTGAGAAAATGAGTTTCTTTGCGTGAATCACGTAAAAAAGCGCGCTTGGTTGTAGAAAAAGTTTCAGAAGACTTCTTTTTGCTTCTTATTTCTCTTTTGGTGACGGGGAGTAATACGCAAAATTGAACGTTTTGCAAGAAAAATTGTGGTAAAGTAGTATTTTGTTACAGATAAACTAATAAAGTTACGTGAAAAAAAATGGAACTCTGGAAAAATTCACGTAAAAAAGCCCGTTTTTTCAAAATGAGCTTTTGTATATTCTTGGAGTTTCTTATATCCCCACACATTTTTTTAGATGCTCACTTTCTTGAACCTGGCGGTTTGAGGTTTTTAACTATGAAAAAAGAAATTGAAATGTTTGAGGATTCCATAATACCTCTGGTGGATAAACGTATGGAAGAAATCGATGCCGCGATTTCGCTTCTTCAAAGGCGCTTGAAAAAATCTCCAGAGGGTGTTCTCTATGGATCGCGAAGTCACTCGAAATGGCAGTGGCAGCACCTGCTGGATTCAGGACGCCGGCTGTATTTACCGCAAAGTGAGATGAACCTGATAAAAGGGTTGGCGCAAAAGAAGTACGATGGCAAGGTGCTGTCTGATTTGCTTAAACAACGGGATGCGTTGAATCGATTCAGGAAAGCCTACGTTCCTAGCAATGGAGAAATCGCGTACGACTCGATGCCTGCAGAGTGGCAGGCTGTTGTAGAACCTTTGATTCCACAATGTGATGCTTTCATTGAATCATGGGTGCGTGTTCGTTATAAGGGTAAAGGTATTGAGGGTGGAGGACTAAAAACTGGAAATGGCGAACTTGTCCGTTCTAAGTCTGAGATTATTATCGCCAATGTGCTTGCTGGTATGAATATCCCGTATCGTTACGAATTCCCCCACGTGATGAAGGTTGATGATGGTGTTGAATGTCGAAACGTCAAGTTTTATCCGGATTTTACCTGCCTAAATGTTAGAACCCGCAAGGAAGTGCTGTGGGAACATTTTGGATTGATGGATAATCCCGATTATGCTCAAAATGCACTGGGCAAGCTGGATGTGTACCAAAGGAATGGCTTTGAATATGGAAAAAACTTTATTTTTTCCTTTGAAACCAAGGTTCAGGCGCTTGATGTGCAAAAAGTGAAGACTATTGCGGAACGTTTTCTTGTGTGATTTTCTTTTTTTCCTAAATTTGCGCACATGAAAAAGATTTCTCTTACCGGTATCAAGCCGACTGGCACTCCGCACCTCGGCAACTATGTGGGCGCAATCCGCCCGGCTCTCGAACTCACCAAGACCTACGATGCAGTTTACTTCATTGCAGACTATCACGCTCTGACCACCGTGCAGAACGGTGCAGAAATGCGCGACAACATCTACAAGGTCGCAGCCACCTGGCTTGCCCTGGGCCTGAATCCGGAAGAAACCCTGTTCTACAAGCAGAGCGACATTCCCGAAATCTTTGAACTGAGCTGGGCTCTCAGCTGCTTTACCCCCAAGGGCTTCATGAACCGCGCCCACGCCTACAAGGACAAGGTGGCAAAGAACGAAGCCGCCGGCGAAGACGTTGACGCCAACGTGAACATGGGCCTTTACTGCTATCCTTGCTTGATGGATGCTGACATCCTCATGTTCAATGCCGACATCGTTCCCGTTGGCAAGGACCAGAAGCAGCATGTGGAATTTGCCCGCGATATCGCCATCAAGTTCAACAAGCATTTTGGCGAAGATGTGTTCACCGTTCCTGAACCGGTTTTCCAGGAATCCACCGGCGTGATCCCGGGTCTCGACGGTCGCAAGATGAGCAAGTCCTACGACAACTACATCGACATCTTCCTGGATTCCAAGGCTTTGAAGAAGCGCCTGGGCAAGATCGTTACCAACTCCCAGGGCATCGAAGAACCTAAGGATCCGGATACCTGCAACGTGTTCAAGCTGTACAAGCTGTTCGCAACTCCGGAACAGACCGAAGCTCTGGCTGCCCGCTACCGCGCAGGTGGCATGGGCTGGGGCCACGCCAAGCAGGAACTGCAGAACGTCCTCGAAGAACATCTGGGTGCCGCCCGCGAAAAGTACTTCGACCTTCTGGCCCACACCGAAGAAATCGACAAGATTCTCGCCTACGGTAAGGAAAAGGCCCGCGTCAAGTCCAAGGCAATGATGGATAAGGTCCGTCAGCTGCTGGGAACCTACTAATAGCTGCTTTTAGTGGCCGCGAAAGTAGCGAAAGTCGTCAAATCGCAGAAATTGGACTCCAACTCCGAAGAAAAACCGGATTTGGAGTCCATTTTTTTTATGTTGTATGTAGTGTTGCGGGCGATTTTGCTTACAGGATGGGCTCCAAATGAATGTTTTTGAGGAATTGGAGTCCATGCACAGCACCCAAAAGCATGAAAATTGATGCAGTCCTGTTAATTTGTGTGTAAAAATGGACTCCAAATTGAAGGTTAGGGCTTGTTTGGAGTCCATTTTTGTCATTTTGGGGCTTGTTTGGCAGGATGCTCGGCATGTCGTCGAGGGTTTTTGTGTATATTGAGTGTTGTTTGGAGTATCGTATGTTTTTGGCTAGATTATACTTTATTATTTCTAGAATAAATAAAGATGAGTCCTTCGCAATATATCTTCGCGATTTTTTCTTTAGTACGGAAAGTGATCACTTTTTCGATCTTCTTTCTTTTCTGACGTATTGCTTTGTCGCATTTGTTTTGGGGTTCCTTTTTTCAAAAGCAAAAAGGAATAAAACTCTACTTGTTCTTTGGTGGATTCTGGGCTTAGCTTTGGCAGGCTTTGTTATACGTGATATTTGTTATGTTGAAGCGGATTATAGAATGTCTGGCGATGGTGTCCTGAGTCTTACTTTTTTATTTGGAATTTTGTTGCTCCTTCCATGCGCTTGTTGTAATTATCTAGGTCGAAAATTTTATCCGCGAAAACCAGTCTGTTGGATTCTTTTGATTCTTGCCTTGTGCACTGAGGTGATGTTCTTTGTGGGAAATCGCCTAAAGAATACGGTGGATGATTTTGGAAAAATAAAGGATGAATCCTTGCCAAAGGAATTGGTGCAAAATGAACTCGATGTGGTTTATGATTTGAAAATATATAAGGCTGACGCTTGGGGCTGCGATTCTTACAGAGTTGCGCTCAGAAAGAAAAAGGAGGGGTGGTTTAGATGTGTTCAACTGGATGCCCAAAGCGAATTTAGTGAAGTGGACTCTTGCTTTTGGGAGTCGTTAAATTCAAAAGAAGGTGCTGAAAAATTAGTGACGTTTGTAAATGATTATAGTTACGAGTTTACAGAAGGACTTGTTTTTGATGGGTATATTTTTCGGGTAGAATTGACTGATTATAAGAAAAGAACCCGACGAACATTGGATATTTCCAATGCTGAATTTCTTGATGTTCCCAAAGCTTTTGCCATTGAAACTTTGGCAAGAACGTTTATTCCTCCTCGGGATAGTCTCGCAAAATTGTCTCCTGAGGAAGCACGGGAAAAGTGCGAGGAAAAACTTTATCAAGGTGGCTTCCGATGATTAACTTCTTGTGGCAAGTTTTTTGCAGCAGCGGCGGAACGATATTTTTTCCAATCTGTTTGATTAATTTAGTTACGTGGGCGCTGGGATTTCTATCAAGATCTTTTTATGCAAAAAAAACAGGGACAAATTGGTTGTCTCTGTGGTTTTTAATGGTTCTTGTTGTCTTGGTTGTTTCTGGCTCCGTTCTTTTTCTCTGGTTGCTCGGCAATGGTCATGGTTCTTTATCTCCAGGATTTGGAGATAAGGATTGGTTGTTTGTATGGGCGATGACGTATTTTCTTGGCTTTGTTCTTTTTTCCTGGTTGGGACATAAATTTACTCCAAAGAATAAGAAAATTTGGCTGCTAATGGTCCTTATGTTTGTTGGAAATACTTCCTGTATTTTTTCCATTTTTTGGGAAGATGCTTTGGAAGGTGGAATGAGACCGTTTGGAAAAAATATTGACAGCGAAATATCAAAACAGTCTTTGGAAGATGGTTCCGGATTTGATTATGAAATGACGTTCATGGAATATAGGAAGCGAGATTTACCGGTGGATGTTGCTCGTTTTTCGCAAATTCGGGTGAAGGGTGATTCTGCCTACTATCAAACGAATTGCCAAAAAAAATGGTTTGATCGTGATGAAGATGCTTGGGCGCTTAAAGCTGACTTTATGCGTGCGGCTAATGATTCTAGCCAATGGATTTTGTTGGATTCCGAAAAAACTTCTGTCGTTAAAAAACTGAAAGAACACATCGAGATTTATGAACAGGAATTTTCAATACATCTGGTTGGAAATTATTGGGAAACAGTCGTTATGTTGGATGATTTTAAGAATGGTCGCAGCAGGACTTTATTCTTTAGGGATGCGAAGCTTTCATACGTGCGCAATGCGATTGCAATTGAAAAAATGATTGACCAAATAAAATAGCTACAAGTAACTCCAAATGATCCAATCTAATCTCCACAATTACTTGTCCACCCTCATTGAAAGCGTGCTCTCGGAGCCGGGCTGGTTTTTGTCAGAGTCCCTGAAGGATGTCTTTGTTCCTTGCCTGCTTTCCCTGGTGCTGGGTGTACTTTTCAAGAATGTTTTCCCAAAGCCCTTGTGGGCTGTACTTTGGGGAGTCCTACTGATTTACTTCCTGGGCGGCTTGGCTCAAGAAGGCTTTAGAATCCTCTGGTCCGAAAGTGCCTCCAGTACGTGCCTTCTCTATGGCCTTCTGCTGTTGGGACTTTTTCTGCTGTGTGGCTTTTGGGGCCTGCATCTTCAACCGAAAAACTGGATCCACTGGCTTACGGTTCCCGCCTTGTTTGCAGTATCTTTTGTCGGGAACGCCCTTTACTTTGGAGAACGCGTTATTGATTGTTGGGGCGTGGTCAGCCATTTTAATTTGGAACCTTCAGAAAATAAATTTCATATTGATTATGAAATTCACACCGAGTTCCATATAGAGAACGGCAATGTGGAGGTGAGATTCTTCGTCAAGAAAGATTCCATTGGTTACAAGTTCGGTTACTTCCCGGAGGTTCATCCGGATTCCTGCCAGTGGCAGCCCCTGACCGAAAAACAGAGGGATTTGATCCAAAAGCTGAATCAGGCGTCCGCGGCCTTTGAACCTGTATACATGACAAGTTTTTATCATGAACATTTTTCGTCCCAACTGATCTTCGAAGATTTTAACCGCGGACAGGGGCGTGCCCTGCTCTTCTACGATGCCAGGTTCAACGAGGTACAAGACGCCGTTGCTATCGAAAATCTCCAGATAGAGCTGCTAGAAACGGTGGACCCCTCGGGAAAATACGCCCCGATGGTTCGAAAAGCTGCCGAGGCTGCGACCCGTAAGTAAATGGATTTATTATAATTAATTCAGAAATGAAGCCGATTCTGTTTGTACTTTTGCTTGCCATGGGAGCCTTCGCTGCTGAAGCGGCGGACGGTTCTAACCTGCAAACAGATGGTTCCAACCTGCAAACAGACGGCTCTAACCTGCAGCAGGATAGTTCTGTTCAGCAAGCAGCTGATTCGCTCCAGCAATCGGTTGGCTCCGCACAAACTTCGGACACAGCAAATAATCCGGACGGTAATTCCAATTGGCCGAACTCCGCGTATGTTATATGTGAAATGCCGGATGATGACGATGACCCAGAGACTACAGTAATGGAAAACATTGGTTTGGTCAATGATTCCCTGGCCCCTCTCGGAGAATACGTCGAATGGGCCGATTCCTCGAAGGTCGCCGATTCCTTGACCACGGTCGACACATTGGCTGCTGTAGATTCCTTGACCACGGTCGACTCTCTCGATGTCGAAAAGCCTGTAGTTGTGGAAATACAGAAGAATATTCCGCTCCCGCGCCAGACGGCATACACAGGCAAGGGGCTTTCTGTTGGTATCGGTGCCGGTGTCTTTCAGCCCACCGTGGACTGTGACTGCATGGGCGTCTGGCAGGCCCAGGTGGAGTTCTTCTATACGGATTGGATCAGTGGTGGCGGTGATGTCCGTTACTTCGGCGGAAATTTGGATAGGTCCTCTATGTTGATGTACCAGCGCTATCGCATTAACGCCCGCTTCCATAAGACCTGGACCAACTTTGACGTTTATGCGGAACCTATGTTCGGCTTTGAAACCACCAGCATTTCCGAGTTCAGAAACCAGGTAAAGACGGATCTGGATGAACTTATAAATGGAGACTCTACTGGCGTCGTGGCTGATACCACGGAAAGGGAACTGACCGAATGCGAAAAGATGTTCGCCCTGGACGGTTTCTCCGTCGGAGTGGGTGGGGGCTTTGGTTGGAAACCTTCCCGTTATTTTGGCGTGACCGGAAGTGCCATGTTTGAGTACAGTTTCTCCAACTCCGCCCTGCTGTCCATTACCCCGGGTTTGGCAGTTAATGTTCAGGAGGTCTGGCCCTGGGGCAAGAACAATCTTCGTTCTTTCTGGATTTCTGCGGAATTTGGCGTTCAAAGGTACTTCAACCGAGGGGTAGGCGACTGGTCCTTGCACGGAATTGTGGGTATCCAGTTGACTATTTAGGCTAAAAAACGCCAAATTGACCTTGGACTAGACCCTCAGGTTTGACAAAAATTCACTCTTTTCTATATTTGGACCACCGATTTTTATCGGAACCCTCCCGGGGCCAATGGTGGTAACCTGGGCGAAAGACCAAAGG
>JAKSIE010000037.1 GCA_024398995.1 Fibrobacter sp. | reverse complement strand
GTTTACTGACTCTAGAACGATTTTGTTGAACTTCCGTAAAGGCAAAGTCAATAAAATCATTTTTGACAGATCCATTATGAATTAAAAAAGGCTCGGCGGTAGCCGAGAGCCACATGTCCGGCTTGAACTTGCGACAGCTACGGCGGTTTGTGTGCCGGATTTTGATGAAATTAGGGTACTAAATTGCCTTCTTGGGGTTGTTTAGTATCCCATTTGTTACTTTGTTTGTGGCGAGATGACCGGAAAATGAAAAAAATATCTTTTTATCGGGTACTAAATGTCCTGTTTTATTGAATTGGTTCCCCTCTTTCTCTATAAAAAGGATACTTTGTTCTAAATATGGGGTACTAAACATTGTACTTTCTTCTGTTTAGTACCCTGTTTTGCTAAAAAGGCTCTTGTTTGCGCCCACCCACCGATTAAATCTATTTATAAACCCTGATGTAGTCCACAATCATTTCGTTGGGGAACTGGGAGTCGTCAATGTCGAAGCCAGGCCAACCGCCGCCCACCGCGACGTTCAGGATAAAGTAGAAGGCCTTGTGGAACGTGCCCATGTCGCTGCTGGCGTCGGAAATGTCAATCTTTTGGTACATAAAATCATCCACATACATGGAAATGGCGTTCTTGTCCCAGGTCATTTTGTAGTCGTGGAATTCGGTAATGTCCAGTTCGTAGTGGCCGTCAAAATGCTGCTTGGTGCTGTTGCCGTATTGGGCGTGGCTTCCTTCGTGATCCCAGTGGTGTGTGCCGTACACGACGCTTTCGTCATTGACGGCTTCGATGATGTCGATTTCTCCGCAGGCGGGCCAGCCCACGGTTTCGGAGTTGGCGCCTAGCATCCAGAAGGCGGGCCAGATGCCTTTACCTACAGGCAGGGCGATTCGCGCCTTGATGGTTCCGTAGGCGAAATCGAATTTTCCTCTGGTGATGATTCGCGTGGAGGTGTATTTCTTGCCGCCGAAATTGTTTGCGATGGCGGTTGCGTCGGTTTCCAATGCGGCACGGATGTGAAGGTAGCCGTCTTTCACGTAAGCGTTTTCGGTGCGGTCGGTGTAGTATTGCCATTCGCCATTGCCCCAGCCGTTTTCGCCTGTGCCGATTTCGTAGGTCCATTTCGTAATGTCAAGAGCGTCGCCCTGGAATTCGTCGGACCAGAAGACGGTGGGGTCTGCGGGAGTATCTACGAGAGAGTGGGCGTCGGAAGAACTGCTCAATTCTGCGCTGGAAGAGGAGTGGGGAGATTCCGGGTCGGTGCCCGGGATGACAGCAGAGGATGTGCCCGGGATGACAGCAGAGGAAGAGCCCGGGATGACAGCAGAGGAGAAACTTTGCGAGACATCATTGGAGGAACTCGGCACGGTGTTGCTGGATGAATCCGGCGCAACATCGCTGGAGGTGATTTGCGCTGTGCTAGAAGAACTTTCTTCGATAGGGCTAGTGCTATTGGATTCTGAAGAACAGGAGAAAAGCCATGCGCTAGCTGCCACAAAAATTAGGGAAGTTCCAAACTGCTTGACCATACACTCTCCACGTTTCGTTTCATAAATATAAACAAAGTCGTTTCCTTTCATTGGTAAATATTTGTTTCTAAATTTGGTCGTCATGCAAATTCAACTGTCCGATCATTTCGATTATTCCAGGCTTTTGCGCTTTACGCTGCCATCCATCGCCATGATGGTGTTTACCTCCATCTACAGCGTGGTGGACGGATACTTTGTGTCCAATTTTGCAGGTAAGCAGCCTTTGGCGGCTGTGAATATGGCGTGGCCTGTCATAATGATGCTGGCGTCTCTTGGAATGATGTTTGGTACCGGCGGAAGTGCCTTGATTGCAGCGGCACAAGGCCGCGGTCGCCTAAAGCGGGCCAACGAATATTTCTCTTTGATCGTTTATGTAGTTATTGCGCTGGGATTTGTTTTGATGGGTGTTACCTGGTTCTTGATGGAACCCATCATGAAGTTGCTTGGGGCCGAGGGCGGGCTTCTGGCGGACAGCGTTTTTTACGGGAAGATTTGCCTGGTGGGTTTACCTGCCTTTATGATGCAAATGCTGTTCCAGTCTTTGTTCATTACCGCAGAGCGACCGCAGCTGGGCTTTTACGTAACCGTTGGCGCAGGCGTTGCCAATATGGTTCTTGACTGGTTGCTGGTGGGTGTTCTTGGCTGGGGCTTATTCGGTGCGGCCCTTGCTACGGACATTGGCTTTTTGGTGGGCGGTGTTATTCCACTGTTCTATTTCGCCCGTAAAAATTCCAGCACCTTGCGCCTGGGTAGAGCTTGCTGGAAACCCCACGCCCTTTTGAAGGCCTCTTTCAACGGTTGTTCCGAAATGCTTTCGGGCATTGCCTCCTCTGTAGTGACCCTGCTGTACAATTACCAATTGCTGCGATTTGTTGGTGAAAATGGCGTGGCGGCTTTCAGTGTCATTATGTATGTGAACTTTATCTTCTTTGCGCTTTTGATCGGCTATTGCAATGGGGTGGCTCCCGTGATTTCGTATCACTTTGGCGCCCGCAATCAAGGCGAATTGAAGAACCTTTTCAAACGTTGCATGGTCATTATGGGCGTGTCCGGTGTTGGCTTGCTTGCGCTTGCCCAACTTTTGGCGGTTCCCCTTTCAAGAATTTTCGTGGGCTACGACGAGGCGCTTTGTGACATGACGGTGAAGGCTTTCCGCATTGTTTGCTTCTGCTTTGTACTTTCGGGATTCAATATTTTTGCGTCGTCCTTATTTACTGCCCTGAACAACGGATTTGTGTCGGCAGTAATTTCCACCTGTCGCTCCATTGTTTTTGAGGCGGCCTGCGTGCTTCTGCTTCCCCTGCTGTTCGGCATTAACGGCATCTGGTTTGCCATTTGGGGTACAGAGATAGCGACCTTTGCTTTGGCCGCCTTCTTTGTGATTCGTAAACGAAAAAAATACGGATACCTTTAAAATAGCCCAAAGTGTGCAATTTTTAAAGTTTTTGCGGACTTTTGGGCCCTTTTTAGTATAGATTTGAACAAAAAAGGATGTTTTTATGAAGAATTCTCTCAAGTTTGGCCTGGCTGCAGTTTGCGCCCTGGCAGCAAGTTCCTTTGCTCAGACCCAGGATTTCTGCAGCACTGCAACCCATAGCGGAACTAGCAAGGAAACCTCTACGAATGTGGTAGGCTCTTTCCCCAATGGCATTGGCTATGAACTTTGGAATGAAGGTGGCCATGGTGGTTCCGCCACATTCTATGACGATGGTTCTTTTAACTGCCAGATGACTGGCGCCAAGGACTACCTGTGCCGTTCAGGTCTTTCCTTTAACAGCGACAAAACCCATCAGGAAATTGGCCACATGCTGGCAGACTTTAAGCTGGTTAAGAAGGGCCTTACCGGTATCGACTATTCCTACATCGGTATTTACGGTTGGACCCGCGAACCTCTGGTTGAATGGTACATCGTAGACAACTCTGGTAGCCAGTGGATGCCGGGTGACTGGGTCGCTCAGGGCGCATCTGCAAAGAATCATGGCAAGTTTACCATTGACGGTGCTGAATATACCGTTTACGAAGGCGACCGAACCTCTTACTCCATCGATGGCGACAACAAGTATTTCAAGCAGTATTTCAGTGTCCGTACCAAGGCCCGTGACTGCGGTACCATCGACATTACCGCTCATTTCAAGAAGTGGGAAGAACTTGGCATGAAGATGGGTAAGATGCACGAAGCCAAGATCCTTGGCGAAGCGGGCAGCACTAGCGGAGCAAACGCAAAGGGCGAATACGATTTCCCCTATGCAAAGGTCTACATCGAAGGTGCTGCATCCAGTTCTTCTGTGACGGCCTCTAGTTCTTCCGTGGCACCCGTTGCATCTTCTAGCTCTGTAACCTCTGCTATTCACGATGTTCGTTTGATGACCACCAGCAGCAGCGCCATGTATGTGTTCGATGCTCAGGGCAAGTTCCTCAGTTCCTTTGAAACTGAAAACCTTGTTTCTTTGAAGAATATTCTTAAGTCTCGCTTCAACGCAGGCGTTTATCTGGTTAAGCAGGGCGGTGCTGTTCGTAGCATCACCGTAAAGTAAGTTCAAGTTACTTTTTAAAATAGAAGAGCCTCTCCTTTTCGGGAGAGGCTATTTGTCAATAGGGTTGGTTGCTAAGGACTGGCTTAGTCTTGCGGGGCTTCCGGCGGCACGCGGGCGATAACGCCCACCGTTGCGCGGCATGCCTTGATAAGGTCTGCAGGTGCAATTTTCAATTGCAGGCCTCGTTCCCCAGCGCTTACGTAAATGTAGGGGAAGTTGTTGCAGGTCTCGTGCATGAAAATTGGGAAGTTCTTCTTAAGGCCCAGGGGGCTGCAACCGCCACGGATATAGCCGGTGAGGGGCGTCAGATCCTTCAGGGGTACGGTTTCGATCTTCTTGTTACCGCTGACCTTGGCGGCACCCTTCAGGTCCACTTCCATATTACCGGGGACCACGCACATGAGGTATCCGATCTTGTCACCGTGAACAAGGATGGTCTTGAAAACCTGGTTGATGTCTTCGCCCAGACTGTCGGCTACGTGCTGTGCGCCCAGGTCATTTTCGTCCACAACGTAGGGAATCAGTTCGTAAGAAATTTTCTGCTTATCGAGAATTCGTGCGACGTTTGTCTTTTTAATGTCTGCCATGGTTGCTTACCTTTTCAAAGGTTCCAATAAGTACTCCAATCCGTTCACCTTGATTTCGTAAAGGGTTCCCAGAAGTTCGCCCAGGTGGCCCTTGGGAAATCCCTTGGTATGGTACCAGACCACGTAGGGCTCGGGCAAATCGCACAATCGCACGCCTTGGTATCGGCCGTAGGGCATGGTAGTGTTGGCGAGTTCTATGAGGATTTCCGGATTCATGATGAAAAATTATTAAAATTGGGATGGTTATGAAAGAGTACAGCGCCATATTGATCGGCTGTGGGACCATGGGTAATCGCCATCGTTCTCGCTTCGAGGAAAACGGAGTCCGTTTTACGGATGTTCTGGATGCTGGCGCTATGGAAATTTTGCAGCAAGGAAATAGGAAACGCCCGGATTTTGCAGTAGTGGCTTCGCCCGCATCCACACATTATGAGTACACTAAGTTTTTCTTAGAGCGAAAGGTTCCCGTGATGGTGGAAAAACCGCTGGCTGTCACTGCGGCGGAAGCCCGGGAACTAGTGGAACTTTCCGAGAAGAACGACACCTTGCTTTTTGTGGCCCAGTCGGAATGTTTCAATCCGATTTTCTTGAATTTCCGCAAGCATTTTTTGGCGGAACTGCACTCCATGAATAACGCGGGTTCCGTTCGTATGGAATTCCGCAGGGAACATGGTTATACGGATCGCTGCCGGGATGTGGATGTCTCCTTAGATATTTTGGTTCACGACCTGAGCATGTTCCTGACCATGTTCGATTATGGGGACGTTCAGGTGATTGAAAATAACCGTGTTTCGCCGGACCGTTCCACCATGACTTTAAAGGTTTGCAAAGGACCTTTCGCTGGTTTGATGGCGGACTTTATAGCGGATCGAAATAGCCCCAACGATGTTCGTACTATCTCCGTGAAATTCGACGGCTCTGAATATTCTGTTTGCTTAGCCCGTTACTTGCCTAGCGGCCATATTGCCCATATTCCGGATTCCTTGGATAATGAACATAAGTTCTTCTTGAAGCTGCTGGCTGGCGCTTGCAAGGAATGGGGCATTCGTTCTGCTCGCGCTGCCGCGCAGATTGTGGAACTGGCCACCCGCTAGTGGTGCGGGCGTGGCGACACTAAAATAATTGGTACTATAGCAATTTCTTTTTCAAAAAATTTCTGCAGGGTTTTTCCACCAGATGGTGCATAACCATGGCGAGAATTGTGCACACGACAAAGGCCGTCAAGATCTTCAATCCGTTGCCTTCGATTCCAAGTTTTGTGAAAATGAAATTCTCGATTTCGGTGTTGAATGTCTGTGCCAGAAATACCGCGAAAGAAATTTTGGCGGCGTAATTCAATAACTTGGACTTTGAAAGCGCAGGGCTCTTGACCATGGATAACGTAAACGTCATCAAAATAAACAAGGGCAGAGCAATGATGCTGTAAATGCTGTAATTGCCTACAGCGATGTTCATCTGTACTGCCGCGGTTACGGCGCCGAACAGTACTGCCAATTCCACAAGGAAGGCCCAGAGGCTGCCCATAAAGGCGAACTTGGGGCGCGCACTAACTGCGGACGATAAACTGCAAAGCAAAACGCCGATAAAGAATTCTAAAGCCCTGAAAACCGGGGATTCGTAAATGCCGGCAGTAGAAAACGTATGGACAACCAGCGGAGCCCACAGCACAATAAGGCTGCTGCTGATGATGGCGAAGATTCTTGCCTTGTTGCTAATCTGCTTTGCGACTTCTTGCATCAGGGGGAATAACAGATAGCAGAAGAAAAGGTTAGAAATGAACCAGGTGCCGCTATTGTGGCTAACGTCGAACAAGGACGAAAAGTGGGATTGCAATCCCAAGGTCTCGACGGGGAAGAGAATCAGATTTTGCCTAAGGCTTTCGCTGCCGCAGAAAACCATGTATACGACGGAAACAAAAAAGTACAGCGGGAAAATGCCGATAAGCCTCTTGAGGTAGAACTGCTTCAGGTTGCCCTTTTCCATCACGTTTTTTCCGCTGTAGTTCGCAAACAAAACAAAGCCCGACAGCATAAAGAACCCAGTCATGAATATCGCCCCCATACGGATAAAACCGTCGGCGACTCCGAAATCGCAACCGTGGTTGATTTTCGTGTGGAACATCAGGACCACAAGAACCGCCATCACCCTGAAAATGTCAAGGCCCGCCATACGCGGCGTTTTTGTTGCTGTGCTCGCCGCAGAACTAGTCGCGGAACTAGACGCGGAACTTGCTGCGATGTTCTTTTCGTTATTGCTCATACCCAAGAAGATAAAAAAAAGCCCGCGGCATTCACCGCGGACTTTTTCAATTTAAAGCGTCCTTCAAGTATGCGCTTACAGCTTAATAGAGCAAGCCTTGGCGTTCCAGATTTCCTTGGCGTACTGGTCGATGGTACGGTCGGAGCTGAACTTGCCCATGCGAGCCACGTTGAGGATTGCCATTTCTGCCCAGTGCTTCTTGTCCTGGTAAGCTTCTGCAACCTTAGCCTGCATGTCGACGTAGCTACGGAAGTCTGCGCAGAGCATGTACGGGTCGTGGGTCAGGAGCTTGTCTGCAATGTGCTTGAACAGGTCCGGACGATCCGGGCTGAAGAAGCCAGAACCGATCAGGTCGATCACGCGACGGAGATCGTCGTCGGATTCGTAGAAGTCGCGGGGACGGTAGCCCTTGGCCAGGAGTTCGGTAACTTCTTCAACGGTGAGACCGAAGATGAAGATGTTTTCGTCACCCACTTCTTCCTTCATTTCGACGTTAGCGCCATCGAGAGTACCGATGGTGAGAGCGCCGTTGAGGGCGAACTTCATGTTGCCGGTACCAGAAGCTTCGGTACCTGCAGTGGAGATCTGTTCGGACAGGTCTGCTGCCGGGATGATCTTTTCTGCGAAGGAAACGCGGTAGTTTTCCAGGAAGACCATCTTCAGCTTGCCCTTGCATGCCGGATCAGCATCGATGATTGCTGCGACAGCGTTTGCAAGACGGATGATCTGCTTAGCCATCCAGTAACCCGGAGCGGACTTACCACCGATCATGATGGTACGCGGCATGATTTCCTTGCCGTCCTTCAGCTGGATGTACAGGTGAATGGCGTGGAGGATGTTCAACAGCTGGCGCTTGTATTCGTGAATACGCTTGACCTGCACGTCGAAGAACATGTTGGTGTCGAGGTCGACGCCCTGAGTTTCCTTCAGGTACTTGGCCAGACGTTCCTTGTTCTGCTTCTTCACGTCCATGAATGCCTTCTGGAACTTTGCGTCCTTGGCGAACTTTTCCAACTGACGGAGATCGTCCAGGTCCTTGACCCAGGATTCACCGATCTTGGAGGTGATGAGTTCGGACATAGCCGGGTTAGCCTTGCGGACCCAGCGACGAGGAGTAACACCGTTGGTCTTGTTGTTGAACTTTTCAGGCCACAGTTCGTAGAAGTCCTTGAACAAGGTGGTCTTCAAAAGGTCAGAGTGCAGGGCTGCCACACCGTTCACAGCGTAGGAACCTACGATGGAGAGGTATGCCATGCGAATCATCTTGCAGCCGCCTTCTTCGATGAGGCTCATGCGGGCAAGGCGAGCGTTGTCGCCAGGCCACTTCATGCTGACCATGCGCAGGAAGCGTGCGTTGATTTCGTAAATGATCTGGAGATGGCGGGGGAGGAGCTTTTCGAACAAGCTGACCGGCCACTTTTCAAGAGCTTCGGGCATCAAGGTGTGGTTGGTGTAAGCGAAGGTCTTGATAACGATTTCCCATGCTTCATCCCATTCCAGGCCTTCTTCGTCCAAAAGAATGCGCATCATTTCGGCGATGGAGATTGCCGGATGGGTGTCGTTCAACTGGATGGCCACCTTTTCGGGGAACATCTTCCAGTCGTTGTTGTGGGTCTTCTTGAAACGCTTGATGATATCCTGCAGAGAAGCGGAGCAGAGGAAGTACTGCTGCTTGAGGCGCAGTTCCTTACCGTTCATGGAGGAGTCGTTGGGGTAGAGAACCTTGGAAATGGTTTCGGAAAGTTCCATGTCCTGCACAGCGGCGATGTAGTCACCGTTGTTGAAGTAGGAGAGGCCGAAGTCGTCGGTGGACTTGGCGCTCCAGAGGCGCAGGTTGTTCACGGTGTTGTTCTTGTAACCCGGAATCGGAGTATCGTAGGGGAGAGCGAGGACGTAGTCCTTGGTTTCCCAACGGTTGCGGAGACGACCGTTTTCGTCGGTCCAGCTTACAACGTAGCCGTAGAACGGAACCTTGATGGAGTTTGCCGGGCGAGCGATTTCCCAGGGGTTGGGGAGGCGCAGCCAGTTATCCGGCTGTTCTTCCTGTTCGCCATTCACGATCTTCTGGCTGAACATACCGTATTCGTAGCGGATACCCATGCCCATAGCCGGGAGTTCCAGGGTAGCCATGGAGTCGAGGAAGCAAGCTGCCAAGCGGCCGAGACCACCGTTGCCAAGACCTGCATCCACTTCCTGTTCGCGAAGTTCTTCAAGAGTCATGCCAACTTCGTCGAGAGCTTCCTGAACAGCGGATTCAACGTCCAGGTTCAGGACGGAGTTACCGAGGGTACGGCCAATCAAAAATTCCAAAGACAGGTAGTAGACGCGCTTAACGTCCTTTTCATAGTAGGTTTCCTGGGTCTTGATCCAGCGGTCCACCAGACGGTCGCGAACTGCGTAAGCAACGGCCAGGAACTTTTCGTGGTCGGTCACAGTGTCCATGCTGCGGGCGAGAGTGTGGTTGATGTGGTCGGTAAATGCCTTGCGGAATGCTTCCGCGTCGGTACCGAGCACCGGAGCTGCGGTCTTCTTTGTAGTCTTTGCCATAAGATGTCCTATGGGTTTGTGGTTAAATTCTTCCAGATAAACTGAAGTTTTACGGCGTAAGTTTAGAAAATTTTACGGTACTTTTCAACGTATCATTATTATGGAGCCTCCAGATTATGATGTAATTCACACAACTGCGCTTTGTTCAAAAAGTTTTTACCAGCATTGTAAAAAGAAAAAGTTAGATTAGGAAAGTAATTGTAAAAAAGGAATGAAAATGAAGAAAATTTTTGGCTTGTTAGCTGCAATGTGCATGTTTGTAGCCTGTGGTGGTGAAGATATTCCCAATGGTCCTCCTCCGATAGGATCCTCCTCTAGTGTCGCTGCTGAACCTGGTTTTTCCAGTGCTGGTGAACCGGTCCCGGCCTCCAGTGCAACTGATCCTTCTATGTCATCTTCTGCAACAACTGTGCCAGTTGTTTCTGGTGATTATCCGGCTCCTTTTAAGTTCTACAATTCTCCCGCATATACGGGCCTTGCCCTGACTCCCGACGCCGACGGCTTCTACGACATGGGCGACGTCTACAAGGCTGTTCCCAAGACCAGCAAGATTGCCTTTGTCATTCGCCATTCCAAGCGCCAGAAGAGCACAGGTACCGAATCCCAGCTCACTCCCATTGGCGAACAGATGGCCAAGGATCTTGGTGCAAAGCTCGTTGGTGATGAATCCTTCTACTACGCCTCCACCGACTTTATCCGTACCCGTAAAACCTGCGAACTCATTGCCGTGGGCCGTGGTGAAACCGCGAACGTAGTAACCTGGGACGGCATTGACGGTGGCTACTTCCTTACCGTGCCTTCCGATACTCTGGACGAGGCAACGGCAAAGAGCGGCGGCCCCCAGAAGCAGATTGCCCGTTACGCATACGGTGAACTGAACACCACCTCTGCGCTGGGCCAGAAACTGTCGACCTATTTCCACGACCTGTATGAACGTGGCAACCAGTTTGTAACCGAATTGATCGTTCCTAACATGACCAAGTGGGATGCTCGTGTAAGTGTTCTTGCAACGCACGATGTGTTGACCGAACCTTTGATTGTCTTTGCCTCTAACAGGACTATCGACCTGAAGTTCTACCAGAGCCCGTTCCATTGGGTGAACTACCTTTCTGGTGCAGCAATCATTCTGGATGAGAACAACCGTGTGACTGTGCTCCCTACCAAGGGTGACACAAACGGCTGGATGATTCCGTCTCAGGAAATCGACGAAAGCGCAAACTAATCCGAAGCTCGCGCTTCGCCAAGTAAAGGACTTTAAATGAAAGTTGCTGTTCTCGGTTCTTCTGGACTGATCGGAAGAAACGTGGTGAATATCCTGGCCCGTCTGGACCAGGTGATTCGCGTTTACTGCCCTGTGCGTAAAATGCCCGAAGAAACCGGATCTGCGAAACTTGATTTCGAGGTCGTTGACTTTAAGGAAGTGTTCGACGCAGAAAGCGAGTCCGCCAAAAAGATCCGCGCAGGCTTTTTGGGCTGTGGGGCTGTAATCTGCTGTTTGGGAACCACCATCAAGCAGGCCGGCAGCAAGGCGGAACAGGAACGTGTGGACACCCGACTGCCGCTGGCTTTGGCTGCCATCGCAAAGAAGGTTGGAGTCAAGAATTTTCTGTGCGTAAGCGCCATGGGCGCCGACTCCCATTCGCCCTTCTTCTACAACCGTTGCAAGGGAATGCTGGAAGACGGACTCACCATGATGAACTTCGAAACGCTTACGCTTGTGCGCCCCTCTTTGTTGCTGGGCAAGCATAACGACAAGCGCCTGGGCGAGGAACTAATGCAAAAGTTCTTTGGCGGAAATCGAGCCATGCTGGTGCCTAGCTTCTTTAGGCCGGTGCATGCAGAGACTGTAGCTGCCCATCTGGCGGCGTCACTGCTTAGGCCGCCTACGGATCACGTGTGCGTTACCGACGGCGTCAAGGGCAAGCGAATCATTTACAACCGAACTCTCTCCAAGACGAAAGTGGACCAGCTGTTTTAAGGCAAAAGAAAAGACCTCCGGTGGGAGGTCCTTTTTAATGTTATTACTTCCACTTTTTGCAGGATCCGTCCTTCTTGAACTCTTTGCACTCGCTTTTGGGTCTAGTAGTGAGGCAGTTCCCGCTCTTGTCTGTTGCTGAGCAGATCATTTCTTCGCTACTATTTTGGTTGGTGTTGTCAACATCGGTGCCCTGGTTTGTGTTGCCTTCTTCACCGTTTTGGTTGCCGTTGTCTCCGGCGGCAGTTTCCTCTTCGGACTTTTTCTTGGCTTCTTCTTCGGCTCGCTTTGCTGCGAGAGCTGTGGCGTAATCATTGTCAGAACAATCTCTAGTTACAAGGCAACGTGTTTGGTCATCCTTGTAGTTGTAGTGATTGTTGTTGCCCTTGTCTGTTAGTACGAGGTCACCGTTATCATAGAGAAGGTCGCGTAAGGGCTTACATTCGTTACCATTTTTGCCACCGTTCAGCCAGCTATCTTTACCGTTGGAATTACACTTCTGGTATTCGCCATTGGCGTATGTATAGTATTCCTCCAGGTTGACTTCCTTGCTAGGCGGAGTCGTCGGTGTTTCAGGTTCCGGATCCTTGGAACTCGGCTCTGTTCCAGACGGAGTTCCTGTCTGTGCGCCAGGTTGAGTTTCTGGATCTTTCTGAGCGACTTCCGGACTTGCGCATTCGCCACTCAAGGTGGTTCCTACGTTCCAGCTGTTGGTAAGGTTTCCGCAAACGGCGTTGTTGACGTTCTTGCTGTAGTTAAGGTCATGCTCGCCTTGCTGGGTGATGACGATGGACCACCAGCTACCGGCACCGCATTCGTTTAGGGGATTCAAGTTGGAAGCGCCCCAGCCGATGGTGTTTTCGGGGATTTCGCTAATCAGAACGGCGCTTTCCAGGTTGCCGCTGTTATAGCAGAAGTTCTTGGAGGAACCGTTGCCCGGAGCACCGTAGCCGATATCCTTCCAGGAACCCGGTCCCGGTTTGTTGGCCAGGTAGGCGTCTTGCAGGTGGATGTAGGTGCCTGCGGCGGTGTGGATTTCGCTGGCCTTTGCTTTGGCGATAACACCAAAAAGTTTCGGCACGCCGATGGCTGCCAATGCGCCCATGATGACAATGACTACCATCAGCTCAATTAGTGTGAATCCTTTTTTCATAGATACTCCGAACTTGTACAAAGTAAGATATAGATTATTTTGTAAAAAAAAAGCTCAAGTTGTGCAAAACTTGAACTTTTTTGCTCAAAATTTAGGGGATGTTGGTACTATGGCATGGGAAAACGTTCTTCGTCTTCTTCATCTTCGTCGTCATCGTCATCATTATCCTTTTTTGTGGTGGTTCCGACTTCGTGTTCAGACTTGAGGGCGTCATCTGCTGTTTTTATGATACCGCCAATAAAACCGTTATCCTGAATGTTTCCCTTGACGTCTTCTCTAGCTTGAGCGTTGGCTGCTTTCAGTGCGTTGTAGGCAAGCTGTCTTGCTGCTTCCGCTGCTTCTGCGGCGGCCTTGGCTTCTGCAACTTTTTTGTCTGCTTCAGCTTGTGCTTTGACGGCTGCATCGCGAGCTTCCTCGGCTATGCCTTCTTGAATGTTGGCTTTGACTTGCTCTTTTTCTGCACGTGCTTGCATAGCTAATTTAAATATTTTTGCTTCATCGGCTTCTTGCTTAGCTTTGTCAGCTGCTTCCTGCAGTTTTTCTGCCAGCTCTTCTGCAACCTTTGCAAATTCGTCGGCTGACTTTGCCGCAGACAATGCGAGCTGAGCTTTTGCAGTGAGTTTTGTAGCGTTTAGGTTGGCCTTGTCCGCTTCTTGAAGTAACTGCAATAAGGTCTTTGTCTGTTTTTCAAGTTCTTCTTTGCTTAATTGAGCGGTTTCTGTTGGATTGGAAACGTTGGTCTCGGCTCCAGGTTGCTTGGTGTCGGATTCAGGGTCCTTGGTTTCAGCATTTTCGGGCTTCTCGGTGTTTTCGGGATCTCTGCTGGCAACATTGGTGCTTTGGCAGTCGCCCTCGAGGGTCGTACCGCTTTCCCAGTTGGCGAGTAGATTCCGACATTCAGTGGTGCTTACGTATTGCTTGTAGGTAATGGACTCTTTTGCTGTGCCGTTGGCGGTGATGGACCACCAGCTGTTTGCCAAGCAATCCTTAAGAGGGTTCTTGTTGGTGGCGCCCCAGCCGATAACGCCTTCTTCGTTGGAGGCGATGTCCATGGATGTGGTGAGTGTGCCCTGGCTGTAGCAGAAGTTCTTGGATTCCCCGTTTCCGTCGCCGGGCGCCTTGTAACCGATATCGTTCCAGTTGCCGAGGGTGTTCTTGTGTGTGACGTGGGCTTCCTGGAGATGAATGTAGGATCCTGCTGCTGGCTGGATTTCAGAAGCCTTTGCCTTGGCGACAAGACCAAAAAGTTTTGGCACGCCGATGGCTGCGAGTACGCCCATGATGACAATGACTACCATCAGCTCGATAAGTGTGAATCCCTTTTTCATTTTACCTCTGATTTGTGAACCAATCAAATGTAAATATATATAAATTAAAAGAGATTGTCACGAAAGAGTCACGCTTTTGTCACAAAAGTGTCACGAAGTGGCGTTTCTATGCGAAATTAAGGGTTTTAACCCTTGAATTTGGCGAATTTGTACAGGTACTTTGCGGTCTGGACCGGGGTCTTGAGGAAGGCGCGCTTCTTGCAGCCGCTGAGTGCGAATCCCTGGAGGACCTTGTAGAGGCCCACCTGGGTAGGCTTGTCGATGGCCAGGAGGAACTTGCGGAACTTGCCTTCGAAGTCGTGGGTTCGGCCGAAGAGCTTGTAGCAGTTGTCTTCGTAGGTCTTGAGGAAATTCTTGCTCAAGGAGGCTGCGTCACCAGAGCCCGCGATCAGGCCCTCGTGGACCGTCTTTGCACAAAGACGGCCGGCGCGCATGGCGGCCCCGATGCCGCCGCCGGTCAGCGGGTTCGTATGGTGGGCGGCATCGCCCACGAGGGCGAAGCGGTCCAAAGTGTAGTCCTTCAAGGTGCTGGAGACGGGAATCACGCCGCCTACAACCTTGTTGATCTTTGCCCCAGGGAACAGCTTGTTCAGCCAATCCATGGTGACGTCGTAAATGCTGGAATCACCCTTGTGATTAATCAGGAAGCCTGCGCCGAACTTGGTCACATTGCTCTTCTGCTTGGGGAAGCTCCAGATGTATCCGTCGTTGATAAAGTCGTGGCCCTGCCAGAAGGTGAGGTAGTCGGGGCGCGTCAGCATTCCATCCACCTGGATGTCGATGCCGGTGCAGGTTTCTGCCGGCTTCTGGATGCAGTTGAGGCCCACCATGCGGCCGATACGGCTTTCGACGCCGTCTGCGGCCACCACCATCTTGGCGGTGATTTCCTGTGTGGATGTCTCCGTAACGGAGCCGTTTCCGTCGCCCTGGCCTAGCACTACGCGTACCTTGCGGAATCCGTCAACGCCGCTACCTTCCACATCGCTTACGAATTCGGCGCGGGCGCAGGTTACAACTTCGGCGCCATCGTCGGCGGCAAGCTTTGCAAGCCAGGGGTCAAACTTTTCGCGGTCAAGCATAATGCCCATGCCGGGCTGGGGCAGCTCGATGTTCACGCCATCGGGGCCGTAGATGTACAGACCGTTGATAATGCTTTCGATGCAGCTTTCGTCGATAGGGCCGTAAGTCTGCAAATCGGTAAGGTTGGTGCTTGCCTCGCCGCAGCGGACGGGGTAGCCGATCTTTTCTCGCTTTTCGAGTAGAAGAACCTTGTGGCCCTCGCGAGCCAGGTTTCGTGCCGTCACGGAACCGCCAGGACCTGCGCCAATGACAATCACGTCGTATTGATTATCAAGCATTTTCTACCTCCTGGAGGGAGAGGGCGCCAACGGGGCAGGCGTGGGTGCAAATACCGCAGCGGATGCACTTTTCGTGGTCAATCTGCAGGTCAAGGCCGTACATGTCCAAAGCCATCTTGGAGCATGTGCCGACACAGCCGGCGCACCTGAGGCACTTCTTCTTGTCGTGAACGAGCTTTTTCATTTGTTGAAATATATAAAAAAAAGGGGGGATCCCGGCTCGGTGGCCGGGATGACATCTAAAATCCGTTACTGTTTTGGCAGCGGAAGTCGTTTTTCTGTTTTAGTAGAGAATGTCTCCGACCAGGCGCTTTTCGAAATCGTCGTGCTTCAGGGGCTTGTCAAAAAGGAATCCCTGGACGGAGTTGCAGTTGATTCCGGTAAGGAACTCGGCCTGCTGTTCGCTTTCCACGCCCTCGGCGATCACTTCCTTGTTCATTTCGCGGGCCAGGTTCACCACGTTGCGGACCAGCACCTCGTCCATGGACTTGTCGTTGCCGATGTTATCTAACAGGGACTTGTCCAGCTTGATCACGTTTACGTCGAAGTTTTTGAGCACGTTCAGGGTGGAGTAGCCGGTACCGAAATCGTCGATGGAAACGGAAACGCCGTTCTGTCGCATGATGTTTACGAACTGGGCCATGGCCATGCTGTCGTCGATGTCGGATACTTCTGTCAGTTCGATCTCGATGTACTTGCTGTCCACGTTGTACTTGTGCATGGTGTCGAGAATCCTGTCGGCCAGGCCCTCGTTGCGCAGGTGCATCCTGGAGAAATTGACGGAAATACGTACAGGTTCGATTCTCTGCTCGATCCACTTCTGGATATCCTTGCAGACGGTCTCGAAAACAAACAAGTCCAATGCGCAGATGGAACCTTCCTTTTCGAGGATAGGCACAAAGTCCATAGGGGGCACGATGGTCTTGTGGCGGATCCAGCGGACCAGGGCCTCGGCGCCGCAAAGATCCTTCTTTTCAAGGTTGACCTTGGGCTGATAGTACACCACGAATTCCCTGTTGGAAAGAGATTTTCGGAATTCGCTGGAAATTTCGCGCTGGTGCAGGGCCTCGATCATCATCTCCTTGGAGAAATACACCACGTCGGTCGTGCGCATGCTGCGGGCCACGCTCAATGCGATGGCGGAACTGTTCATCAGTTCGTTGATGGTGTCTTTTTCGGTGGCGAGGAAAACGCCCATGCGGCTCTGGATCGTAAAGGACAGGGGCTTGGGGCCGACGCTTAGGCTGACGGGCAGGTTGCTGAACTTGCTGATGAATGCCTCTAGGTTGTCCTTCTTGATAATCACCACGAAGTTGTCGCCGCCCATGCGTGCAATCATTTCGTCGGCGGCAAGGAACACCTTGGCGGAGGATACGTAGACCTTGAGTGCCAGGTCACCTGCCTGGCTGCCCATGGACTTGTTCACGTACCTGAAGTTCTTAAGGTTGATGAATATGGAAGCGTATTCCTTGGTGCGGCCCTGGGCGATGGTCTGGCTGATAAAACGGGTGAGGCCGGCCTGGTTCTCTGCCTCGGTCAGGGAGTCCGTGACGCTTGCCTTCTGCAGGAGGGATTCGAGGCGGGCTGTGCCCGACAGCATGAAAATGTCCCACAGGAGCATCTTGATGCCCTGAACTTCGTCGATGGAAAAGCTGAGTTTTTCCTTGGGAATGACCGTGAAGCTTGCAATGCCGCCGTCGGTGGTCTTGAAGGTTTCCACGTAGGGACAGTTCTGCTGGTTGCGTTCGCCATCGGAAAAGATGGTGACTACGCCGTTGTTGCCGTTGACGGTGGGTGCGTGGAGGGAACACTCAATGTGGCCGATATTCAGTGTGTCGGCCAGGGGCTTGATAATTCGGGACAGTTTCTGGGAGTCTTCCTCGCTTACGAGGGCTAGTCCCAGGAGATTTTCCCTAAATTCCCTATATATATTGAAATCCATTTTCCCTCAACGGATCAAAACCATAAACCAAAAACCGCGCCAAATTTAGTAAAAAGAAAAGGTCTTTCAAGGTTGAAAGCTTTTGAATGTGTAACTCGTTGATGTGTATGAGGTTAAGCCTGAAAAGAGAAAATGTGTTGGATAAAAGTTAGTTCAAACTAATAATTTTTGTTTGATCTGTCTTTTCATTTTTTGTCGAAAAAAACCGTAAAATGGACCTATGAATGAATAAAATAGGTTTTGTCGGATTCCCCAAAATTCTATCTTTCGCCTCGGTTTTTAATGAGGTAACCCCTATGAATAATGAGGCAGAAAAGCCGAATTTCATTACTTCCTCTCTTGACTTTATCGTCAACTGGGGTCGTACGAACTCTCTGTGGCCGTTCCCCTATGGTACGGCTTGTTGTGCAATCGAATTCATGAGTACCGAAGTGGGTCGTTATGACTTGTCCCGTATCGGCTCTGAATACGTCCGCTTTACCCCGCGTCAGTCCGACGTCCTGCTGGTGTCAGGTACCATTACCTACAAGCAGGCTCCGATCCTCCAGCGCATGTACGAGCAGATGGCTGAACCCAAGTGGGTCATCGCTATGGGCGCTTGTGCCTCCTCTGGTGGTTTCTACGACTGCTACTGCACCGTGCCGGGTATCGACCATATTATTCCGGTGGACGTCTACATTGGTGGCTGCCCCAGCCGTCCTGAAGCATTCTTCGACGCAATGTTCGACCTGCAGAAGAAGATCAAGGACGAATCCTACATGAAGATGCGTACCGAACGCGTCAAGGAACAGTGGGAACTGATCAAGGCAAAGACTGCAGAAGCCAAGGCAAACGCTGCCGCCATGGCCAAGTCCAAGATTGCCGACATCAAGGATTTCGCTGTTGAAAAAGAACAGAAACTCATCAAGAAAGCCCAGTTCTGGAAGGAGTAAGAATGGAATCTGTTGAAAAGATCGTCTCCCTCCTGGAGGAGAAGTTCGGCGCCCAGCGCGAATCTCTCGCCAAGTGGGACGCATGCGTTGTTATCGCTAAGGAAAACCTCCACGCCGCCGTGAAATTCCTTAAGAACGATGCCCCGGCCAAGATGGAAATGCTCCTGGACGCCGCCGGTATCGACTACTTGACTTACCCCAACCACGAAGGACCTCGCTTCGCAGTCTCCTATGCTTTCAAGAGCATGAGCACTGTGGGTGCACGCGTCCGACTGAAGGTGCTGGTCAGCGAAGCCGACCTCAAGGTTCCGACTCTGACCGACCTCTATGCAAGCGCCAACTGGCTTGAACGCGAAGTCTTCGACCAGTTCGGTATTTTGTTCGAAGGCCATCCGGACCTGCGCCGTATCTTGAACCATTGCGAATTTGTGGGTCATCCCCTGCGCAAGGATTACCCTGCCCAGAAGCGCCAGTGGCTCTCCACCAGCGACTACCTGGTTCCTGAATTGGAAAAGCGCCTGGAATCCAAGGGCTACAAGGTGATCGAACGTTCCGAAGAAATCAACCCTGTAGATGAAGAATTTCTTGAAGGGAGCAGAAAATAATGATCGTATTAGATCCTAATGGCGAAAAGCTGAACCTGATGGCTCTGAACGTGGGCCCGACCCATCCGGCAACTCACCACTGCGTGCGTTTGCTTACCGCTCTCGATGGCGAAACCATCGTGGCCGGCGTTCACGAAATCGGCTTCATGCACCGTGGCTTTGAAAAGATGGCGGAACGTGGTACCTGGCAGCAGGTCATCCCGTACACCGACCGTTTGAACTACTGCTCTGCAATGATGAACAACATTGCATTCTGCCGCACTGTGGAAAACATGTTCGGCATCGAAATCCCGGAACGCAACAAGGTGCTCCGCGTGATCGTTAACGAACTCTCTCGTATCAACGACCACTTCATCTGCGTTGCTGCTGCATTCCAGGACCTGGGCGGTACTACTCCGTTCATGTACGCATTTAATCCCCGCGAAGAAATCATGCTGATTTGGGAAAAGCTCACTGGCGCTCGCTTGACCAATAGCTTCGCCCGCATCGGCGGTCTCTATCGCGACTCCTACAACGGCTTCGAAGAAGATGTTCTCGCCGCATGTAAGTCCGTGGAAAAGGCACTCAAGGACCTCCACGCTTGCTTGGACCGCAACCGTATCTTCTTGGATCGTACCGTTGGTATCGGTAAGATTTCCGCAGAACGCGCCATCAGCTACGGCTGGACCGGCCCCGTGCTCCGCGCAACTGGCGTGGCAAGCGACCTGCGTAAGGACGAACCTTACTACGATTACGAAACCTACGACTGGGAAGTTGTGGTGGGCACCCAGGGTGACGCCAACGACCGCTTGCAGGTCCGTCTCGCAGAAATCGAAGAATCCGTAAAGATTGTACGTCAGGCTCTCAAGCGCCTCGCTCCGGGTCCCGTGGACATCGTTGACCCGCGCATCCGCGTGCCGGCTCACCAGATGGCCTACCAGGATATGGAAGGCCTTATCGGTCGCTTCAAGAGCGTTTACGAAGGTATCCGTGTTCCTCAGGGTGAATACTACTGCGGTACCGAATGCGCCAACGGCGAACTTGGCTTCACCATCATCGCAGATGGTTCCGGCCACCCGTACCGTATCAAGGCTCGTTCCCCCAGCTTCGCTCACGTTTCCGCATTCGCAGAAATGGTGGAAGGCCTTACCTTGTCTGACTCCATGGCTATCCTTCCGGGCCTCAACATGATTGCAGGAGAACTCGACCGATGAGAGAACATATCCAAGGCGCAGTTCAGTTTGTCGCCAATAATAACTTGAAGTTCGACCGCCCGCAGCAGCCCATTGGCGCCGCTGCAGACCCGGCTGAAACTTTTGGTCACGTCCATCCGGCTCAGCCGCAGCCCAATCCCAAGGAAGTGCTTGACAAGTTGTCCACTCCCGAAATCAAGGAACGTTGCGCAGATCTCTTGAGCCGCTATCCCGAAGGCCAGGGCGCACTTCTCGAAGTGCTTTGGCTCGTGCAGGGTGTGTTCGGCTGGGTTCCCACCGAAGGTATCCGCTGGGCTGCAAACGTTTGCGGTTGCGCTCCTGCTCACGCTATGGGCGTCGCTACTTTCTACACCATGTACAATCACTCTCCCAAGGGCAAGTTCCTGTTGCAGTTCTGCCGCAACATCAGCTGCGCCATCAAGGGTGCACAGCCCCTCATCAAGTACGTGGAAAACAAGCTTGGCATCAAGTCCGGCGAAACCACTCCCGATGGCATGTTTACCATTCTTCAGGTTGAATGTCTCGGTTCTTGCGGCAACGGCCCCATGATGCTGGTGAACGATGACTTCGCTACCGACGTTGTTGACGGTCAGCTGAAGATGAAGCGCGGCACTACTCTTACCGAAGCTTCCATCGATCGCATTATCGACTGGTGCAAGGCTCACGTGAACGACATGCCCAAGCACGATGTGCTGGGTGGTATCGTCAAGGGCCACAGCGGTCATCCGGGCGCTCCGGGTGCTATCGCAAAGCCCCAGGTTCCCGACTACGCTCCTCCTTCTCCGGTTCTCTGCGTTAAGGCTGAAGCTGATGAAACTGGCGCTACCCTCACTTGGAAGGGCGCTCCGGAATTCACCAAGATTGTTGTTGAAAAGAAGAACGGTTCTGAATGGGTCGCCGTTGGCGAACCCGGCGTTAAGGACAAGGCCTTCGTCGACGCTGCCGGTAAGGTGGGCGACGAATACCGCATGATCGCCACCTCTGGCGAACGCGTGGCCAAGCCTTCCGCTGTTGCTGTCACCACTCAAAAGCCGGAACCGGTTGAAGAGAAGAAGGTATAATTATGGCAGAATGCGTAAAAGTTTGTACTGAAAACTTCGGCAAGGGCGCCCAGGACATTGAAGTCTACAAGAAGCTGGGCGGCTACGAAAACATTTCCGAACGCTTGTTCAACATGAGCCAGTTCGAGCTCATCGACTACGTGCAGCGCACCAATCTGCGTGGCCGTGGCGGTGCAGGCTTCCCGACCGGTATGAAGTGGAGCTTCGTGCCCCGCGGAACCGGCAAGCCCGTGTACATCGTGGTGAACGCTGACGAAGGCGAAGGCGGTACCTTCAAGGATCACTTCCTCATGCTGGAAGATCCCCACCGTCTTATCGAAGGCCTTATCATCGCCGCCTGGGCTCTGGGTTCCCGCGCAGCATACATCTACTGCCGTGGCGAATTCCTGCCCTGCATCGAAAGCCTCAACAAGGCTCTGAACCAGGCTTATGCAGCCGGCTACCTTGGCGAAAATATCTGCGGAACCAAGTTCAGCTTCGATATCTTCGTACATCGTGGTGCTGGCGCCTACATTTGCGGTGAAGAAACCGCACTCATTAACTCTCTCGAAGGCCAGAAGGGTCAGCCCCGCCTTAAGCCGCCTTTCCCGGCAGTTAGCGGTGCATGGAAGTCTCCTACTTGCGTGAACAACGTGGAAACTATCATGGCTCTCCCCTGGATCCTGAAGCACGATCCTAGCGAATACGCTAAGATGGGTACTCCCCGTGCAGGCGGTACCAAGGTGTTCTGCATTTCCGGCGACGTGAAGAACCCGGGCGTGTACGAAGCTCCTCTCGGTACTCCCATGATGACCATGATCAACGAATACGCCGGTGGCGTTGTGGGCGGCAAGCTTAAGGCTGTGCTCCCCGGTGGTTCTTCCTGCGCACCTCTTACCGCAGAAGAAGCAGCCGTTGCCACCATGGACTACGAATGCCTGGCCTCCATGAAGACCATGTTCGGTTCCGGTGCAATGATCGTCATCAACGACACTCACAACATGGTGGACCTGTTGAACGTGCTTGGTAACTTCTACAGCCACGAATCTTGCGGCCAGTGCACTCCCTG
>JAKSIE010000036.1 GCA_024398995.1 Fibrobacter sp. | reverse complement strand
CAAGGATGTGCGCCAAATATATAATTATAATTGACGCTTGTCAAGGTATTTTGGGATTTTTTGCAAAAAAAGTACATTTTTTACGCTAATTCATCCCAGACGACCTGCATCAGGGGTTCGATAGTCTTGGCGGTAAAGTCGAACTTGATGTTGGCGGTTTCGAACATCTTTGGTACAGATACGCTGTAACCCAGGCTTTCTGCCTTGAACAGGTCGTCGATAGCTTTTTGCGGGTCCTTCTTGAAGTTCGCCCAGACCTGCAGGGCGCCCAGCTGGGCAATACCGTATTCGATGTAGTAGAAGGGGCATTCGAACAAATGAAGTTGCTTTTGCCACATGTTGTTGCGAATCTTTTCAAGGCCGGTGTAGTCCACGCCGGCATCGTAACGGTCCATGATTCCAGCCCAAATTTGTTCGCGATCCGCAGCCGTGTGGTTGGGACGGCTATAGATTTCGTGCTGGAAACTGTCGATGCTTGCCACCCAGGGGAATAGCCAGATGATGTCTTCAAGTTCCCCGCCTGCACTGCGAGCGATGGCCGCTTCATCGTTTCCGTAGAAGGGTTTCAGATTACTCATGCCGATCAGTTCCATGCTCATGCTGGCTACTTCCGCAAACTCCGAGGGAACGTCGCGGTAGGCGAGAATAGGTTGGTTTGCCAGAGCAAACTGATGGAAAGAATGGCCGGACTCGTGGAGCAGGGTATAGATGTCGCGGTCCGTCTTTGCAGAATTCATAAAGATGAAGGGCAGACGGGATTCGTCAAAACCAATCTGGTAACCACCGGGTGCCTTGCCCAAACGGGAATCCGGATCAATAAGCTTTTGAGCCTGCATCTGGCGGGCCCACTTGCCAGCCTGGGGGTGGATGCTTTCAAAAATCTGGTCCACTTTTTCAATGAGTTCGTCACCGCTCTGGTAGGGGGTGAGGGGAGCGCGGTTCAGCGGGTCCACTGCTAAATCCCAGGGGCGCAATGCTGGCAAGTTCATCTTTGCAGCACGCTTCTTGTAGATTTCTTTAAGCAAGGGCAACACAAGCTTTTCTACGCTTTCGTGGAAATCGCGGCAGTGGGCGGGAGTATAATCGAAACGGCGCTTGGCCAGGTAGATGTAGTCGATGTAATCCTTGCAGTGGGCATTCTTCGCTATTTTGTTACGAATTGAGAACAACTTATCGAAGGATTCGTTGAGGGCGTCCTTGTCCTGCATGCGGCGATCCCACATGGTGCGCCAAGCTTTTTCGCGAAGATCGCGGTCGGTGCGTTCCAGATAGGCGCTTAACTGTTGCATGGTCTTGACTTCGCCATCGAACTCAACGCTCATGCCGCCAGTGATCTTCTGGTAGGCCTGTATGGCCTTCATTTCTTCAGTTTCCAGAGGAATGTTGTCGGGGGAGAACAGATCCAAGGAAACCTGGATGCTCTTGAACCAAACTCCGAATTCGTCCTTCAAGGAATCCTTTGCAGGATGTGCCATCAATTTCTTGTTTAGTTTGTCATCAAATTCGCTGGATACCGGATCGATGTTTTCTACGAAGGTTTCGTATGCCTTGGCGGCAGCCTCATCGGCGGTGTTGCAGGTCATGGCTACGTAGCGACGGCAACTCACTTCTTGCAAAACAGAACCCAACTCGCTCCACTTCATAATCCAGGCGCGAAGGGCCTTGGCGTCGTTGGGGATTTCTTCGTCCAGCAATTGCTGGAACAGGTTGGTGACTTGTTCTACGTCGTCAACATTAAAGTTTTCCGGTACAAATTCGCGTTTCATTTTCTTTCCTTCTAAAATCATTGGTTGGGGAGTAGGGCTCCAACCCAGTCGTTGACAATACCGTTTAGAACGGAGGTCCGTGCCTTTTCTGTCAGTTCCTGCTTTTCCTCTTGAGTGATAGTACGAGACAAGTCGAAATCAAAGGGCACTCTTATATCGCTTTTTACAAGCGAAGCGTCAAGATTCCCCTTGAATTTGATTTGACTTATTTCCATGAGCTTGAACAAACGTTTGTCTAGAGGCATTTGGGTCACTACTTCAATTTTGTTTTCTCCCGGAACCAAGAGAACGGAATCCTTCAAATTTACAGGCAAGTTCATAAGGGTGTCCAGATCCATGGCTGCAGAAATTTTTTTTATCCAAAGGGAATCGTCGCTTTGATTTTGCGCGGTAAGGGTAACTGTAAGATCGGCTTTGCCAATTTCTTTAGTCAGGATACCACGAGCGAAATCCTGAACCAAAGTGATTACTTGGGGATTGGGGAGGAAACTTCCGGCTGTACCGCGCTGGGGAAACAGATCCTTGTTTATAGAAACAGAATTCAATGTGAGAGCGTTGAATTCCAGCTTTGTCTTGGATAAAATTTTTGCCGCGGTAATCTTTCGGTACATGGCACAACTACCGAATGCGAGTACGAGGGCCACAATGACCAATAATAAAGCGACTGCAATTTTTTTAAACGGATTTTTTTTCATTCGATTTGCAATATACTTAATTTTGTTCTATGAAAAAATCCGGCCTCGGGGGAGGTCGGACTTTATTAAAGATTCCTGCGTTTGCCACAGGGCTGAAGATTACTTCTTTTCGTCTTCGGCGTGGCAGGGGCAGTGGTAGCAGTCGCCAGTTTCGGCGTAGTCCTTACCGGTCCAGCAGAAGGTGCACAGCTGATCTTCCGGGAGGCCGATGGCCTGGATCAGGTCGTCGATGCGCTGGAAGGCGAGGGTAGTCAAGTTCAGGTTGCGACGGATGTAGTCCACCATTTCCTTGTATTCCGGGGAATCCGGGTTGGTGTACTTGTCCAGATCGGCGTTCTCGCCTTCCTTTTCGCGGATGTAGCGGCGGGTAATCAGGTCGTACACGCTCTTGGATCGGGAGAAGTTGATGAACTTACAGGGGTAAACCAGGGGAGGACATGCAATACGCATGTGGGTTTCCTTACAGCCCATGGAGTAAAGTTTTTCGGCCTGCTTACCCAGCTGGGTGCCGCGGACGATGGAGTCGTCGCAGAACACCAGGCGCTTGTTGTCGATGAGGCCCGGAATAGGAATGAGCTTCATGGAAGCTACGTGTTCGCGCTGACGCTGGTCCTGAGGCATAAAGGAGCGAGCCCAGGTCGGAGTGTACTTGACGAAGGGACGTGCGAATTTGATGCCAGCTTCGTGTGCGTAGCCAAGAGCATGAGAGGTACCGGAGTCAGGGATACCGCAAGCAGCGTCGGCTTCAGTCGGGGTGCGCTTTGCAAGTGCGGAACCGCAGCGATAGCGGGTCATTTCAACATTGCGGCCTTCGTAGGCAGATGCCGGATAACCGTAGTAAACCCACAGGAAGGAGCAGATAGCCATCTTCTTGCCCGGTTCAACCAGGGTGTTGATTCCATCCGGGGTCAGTTCGGCAATTTCGCCGGGGCCCAGATCGCGGAGGTGGTCGTAGCCCAGGTTGGGGAGAGCGCAGCTTTCCTGGACGGCGATAACGGAACCATCCTTCTTACCCACGATAATGGGAGTACGGCCCCACTTGTCGCGGGAAGCGTAGAACTTGCCGTTGCTGTCCATAACGAGAACGGAGCAGCTGCCCTTGATCTTCTGCTGAACGTAGTTCAAGCCTTCGACGATGGAGTTCTGGGTGGCGATTAATGCGGAGACCACTTCGGTAGGGCCGACCATACCGCTGGTGGTAGAATACTGGAGCTGCATGCAGTTGTTCTGGAACAGCTCATTCTTAAGATCTTCGATGTTGGAGATGAGGCCTACGGTGACCAGGGCGAAAGTGCCCAGCTTGCAGGTCATGACCAGCGGCTGCGGGTCGGTATCGGAAATGACACCAAGGCCTACGTTGCCGGCAAATTTTGCCAGGTCGTTTTCGAACTTGCTGCGGAACGGGGTGTTCTGGATGTTGTGGATAGAACGATGGAAATTGCCATCGGCCTTCAGCACAGCCAAACCGCCGCGATGCGTGCCCAGGTGAGAATGATAGTCGGTTCCGAAGAACAGATCCGTTACGCAATCGTTCTTGGAAATAACGCCACAAAAGCCGCCCATATATACTCCTTAGAAATGGGATTTTAACGGGCTAAAAGATAGAAAAACGGAGCGATTTTCTGCTGGAATGTATGCGAAAAATAATGGGGAAGGGGGAAAGACAATTTTTTGTTGATTTACTGCGTTTATAAAATTATATTGAACTTAGTCTTCTTTCTTTCCATATAGATAAGGCTGCAAATGCTTAACTCTTTGATTAACAATGAATTAGAATCTGTTCAGCATGAAATTTATAGAAAACTTGCCGAAGCAGTATCTGAAATAGAAAACGGAGCGAAAGGCGTTGACGCCGAAGAATTCATCCAGGATTTGATGAATTGTGAAAAAGAAAGAATTTAGATTTGTTGAAGATCTAAATGTACCTTTTAAAAAACTCGCATTCCTCGTCATTACATAGATGGGCGAGGGGAAGTTTCATGTTCACGTGGAATACGTGGGAAATTTCCTTGTCGTTCTTGGTGCCGTAAGACTTGAAAACGTGGGGGAGGTTCTGTTTTGAAAGCGCCCTGTCCATGTGGCGGTTCTGCAGGTTCAGGAAGTCGTACTCGCCGGTCATGACGAATGATGGCGGGAATTTCTCCGTGAGATAATCTTCCACGTTCAGGTATTCGCAGCAATCCTCCCAATGCTCCCCGAACAAGTCGACCACGATGTCGGCTTTCTTGTTTCGGTCCTCGGTGATGTCGTAAAGACCGCAGTTCAAGGCGACTGCCCGAGGCTTGAATGTTAGGGGAGGATTGATCCTCGCCTGTTTCCCGTACCAGGATTTTGCGGCATCCTGCACTTTACGAGCATACTCCGGATTCACGCAATAAATGGAATAAAGTGCGGCGTAGTTTGCTCCAGCGGAATCGCCCACCATAAAGATGTTTTTTGCGTCCAGATTGTACTTGCTTGCGTTATCCATAACCCAATGGACCACGGCGTCGGCATCTTCCAGGGCGGCCGGGAACCTGTATTCGGGCGCAAGCCTGTAGTTGAAATTCACCACGGCAAAGCCGCGCTGAGCGAGACTCATCAGGTAGAACTTGTAGGTTTCTTTTTGTCCATACACAAATGCGCCACCGTGAATGCTGATAATCACCGGCAGCTTTCGCGACGTTTCAAGTGCGGTATTTCTGTCCGCGGTCCTGGGCACGTACAAATCCAACAGATTCCATTCCCCAAATTCGCCATAAGGAATATCCTTGAAGGCAGAAACATCTGCCGGTTCTTCAAGGCCTGCATCACGAGCCTGGTCGGCCGCAAGCCATTCAATTCGATATTTTTCGCTGGTCTGGGACATGGTTATTTAACCTTTTGAACAAGTTTCTTTGTCCAGTCGGCCATGAAAAGAGGAATGTTCAAAACATCGCCGTCAAAAGAAAGGTTCCGTAAAGAAAAGCGGATGATGAGTGGGGTAGAGTCGGGGTATTGTTTAGCGTAATACTTGACACTTGTAGAACGTACGTTTTCACCAGCTTTCACTTCAATGGGAATAAGTTCGTTTTCGTTCTGGATAACAAAATCAACCTCATGATTTGCATCCGTCCAATATCTGGGAGGGATTTCGAATTGACGAGATAAACTTTGCAAGACAAAATTTTCTGTAAGAGCCCCTTTGAATTCCGTAAATAAACGATTTTTTTCAGCGAAAGCGCTTGTAGCAAGTCCCGCATGTCGACGGAGCAAGCCTACGTCACTCATATAAATTTTAAAAGCGGTCAAATCGTCGTAAGCTCGAAGGGGGAGGCCGGGCTTTGTAATTCGAAAAGTCTTCTTTATGACATCGGCGTTGTATAGCCAGTTCAATGCGTTTTCGTATTCTCGCGCACGAGCCCCTTCTTTTACGACTGAGTAAAGGAATTTTCGATTTTCCTTGGATAGCTGCGAAGGGATGGATTCCCAGATATATTGAATTTTGGGAACGTCGTTTTTGTCTGCGTGCTTTGCAAAATCCGATTCGTAAGATTGAAGAATGTCCGATAAAATTTTATCGGTTGCTGAAATGTCCCGATCTTCAACCCATGCGGCAACGGCTTCAGGCATACCGCCGGTAACAAAATACATTTTCAATTTTTCAGTAAGTGGATTGAAAAATGCATCAGGAATCTGTTCAAAAGAATTTATCGAAGCCAAATAATCAAAAAAATTCTCGTCGCCATTAGCAAGCAAAAATTCGCTGAAAGTCATGGGTCCCATTTCAAGGAACTCCACTTGACCTACAGGGAATCCTTGGCTGAGTTTCAAACCAAGAAGCGATCCTGCTCCCACGACGAAATATTGCGGAGCATCTTCGTGGAAATACTTGAGGGCGTTCAAGGCCTCTTCGCATGCTTGGATTTCATCAAAAATAATTAGAGTATCTGGCGTGATTTTTTTGCCGCAGGCCAGGGACAAGTTTGTGATGATTCTCTGAACGTCCTTTGTGGAGGTAAAGAACTGTTTGAATTCAGCCTGTTTATCAAAGTTGATATGAATGAATCCGTCTTTGAATTCCTTGCCGAATTCCTTCATAATCCAGGTTTTACCGACCTGACGAGCCCCTTTGATTAAAAGCGGCTTTCTTCTGCTGGAATTTTTCCAGATGCGTAATTTTTCAATAATCAATCGTTTCACAGTTATAATATACAATAAAACCTATGAATTATGTGATTTTTTTCCACGAAACTCTCTAGAAAAATGTGATAACCTCCCCTGTATCATATTTTGCATATTGCCGATAATGCGGATTATGTAAACTAAAGTTTGTGAAAAATAAAACCGGGTTCGCTTCAACCCGGTTTTATATTACCTCATTTCCCCGTTAAAGAACATGTCGATTTTTTCAAGGGCTACGGCAAGCTGTTCCTTTTTAATGCGAAATTCGATTTCTTCGCCAATTACCGTAATGATTTTAAGTTCCACCAGAACCAGCAGCATTCTCTTGGCCTTGTTTAGCGGAATGTTCATGGAATTGGCGGCGCGCTCAACGGTTGTCTTAAGGTCGTTATTCTTCATGGACATGAACACGAAGTTCTTCAGCTTGGACTTGATATTGATGCTGTTCACGGACAGTTCAAGAACACTTTCCTCTAGGGTAATCACGTGTTGCTTGAGGCTTTGCATACTGTTGTCCTGCAAGATAATGCTCTGTGTCTGGCTCTTGATGGCGTTAACCATCTCGTCTTGCTTTTGAATGGAAACTCTGAGCAAAAGACTTACGTACACCACAGCGGCAATGAGTATGACCAGGAGAATTGCGATAAAAATCATTTTTTTGTTCCTAATACAATTAAATCTTTGTTCCTGTTTTTCAATATAACAAAAAGAATTCAGTAAAGAAAAGAACCCCGCCGCGTCCGACGAGGTTCCCTGACTGAAAGATTGCTATCAGTGTTATGTAGCAACTTGTCGACGTTCGCCGACGGAACAAAATTTAGGTTCCGTACATGGGATGTGGGGAATTTTTGAATCATTTTGACAACCGCTGCTTGCGAAATGCGCTATTTTGCCAACAGTTGTTTGCAAAATGCTGCGAAATTGGACCCGTTTTTCAATTTGAAACATTTTTTTGAACTTTTTCCCAGTTTGACCACTATTTTTACATATTTTGGCCTTGGCACGTTTTTTGCAATAGTAAATTGAAATTTAAACAGATACGGGTGAAATCCCTATATATACAAGGAATTATATAAAATGGCTGACGAAAATCTGCAGGAACCTACCGCCGAAGAACGTGCAAAGTTTGAACAGGACCTTGAAAATATCATGAAGCAGGCTGCCGAGGCTGAAAAGGCCCAGGCCGCTGGCGAAAATTCTTCTACCCAGGCCTCCCCTGCTGCTGAACCGTCCGCCGATGCTCCGGCCGAACCGGCCCCCGAATCTACCGAATCCGCCGAAGACATTTTGAAGGCAGAACTTGCCGCCGCCAATGATCGTAACCTCCGCCTGATGGCTGAATTCGACAACTTCCGCCGGCGCAGCGCCCGCGAACAGCTGGAAATCATCGAAACCGCCAACGGCAAGCTCCTGGAAAAGCTTTCCGAAGTCCTGGACAATTTCGAACGTGCATTCGCTTCTGAAAACAAGGCCAAGGACCTGGAAACCTTCGAAAAGGGCATGCAGATGATCCACGACCAGTTTGCCAAGGTTCTTACTGACGCTGGCCTGGAACAGATCGACCCCACCGGCGAAGAATTCGACCCCAACTGCCACGAAGCCTTGATGCAGCAGCCCAGCGAAACCGTTCCCGAAAATCACGTGGTAACAGTTTTCATGAAGGGTTACAAGCTGAAGAACAAGATTCTGAAGCCCGCCAAGGTCATCGTTTCTTCTGGCAAGTAGTCTTTGCGATTGGATCGTCTCCGCGACGGTCCAAATGTTTTCGCGAACATCCCTCCCCTACGAAATTTAGGCCGTTTTATACAAAGGTATAAGACGGCTTTTTGATATTCTTGCAAAGGAATGTGTTTTTCACCCCGTTTTTACTGCTCCAGGAAAGGTATGTTTTACCTTAGGTGTATAACAATCTGGAGATAAAGATGTTTGGGAAACTCTTATCCGTTACTTCTGTGTTGGCTTTGGCTGGAGTGGCCTTTGCCCAGCAACCAATAATCACAACCAACTACACAGCGGACCCGGCTCCCATGGTGCATGGGGACACGCTCTATCTTTACACGACCCACGACGAAGATAACGCCGAAGGGTTCGTGATGTACGATTGGCTGTTGCATACTTCCACGGACATGGTCAACTGGACTAGCCACGGGGCTGTGGCCTCCCTGAACGATATCAAGTGGAGTACCAAGACCAATGGCGCTTGGGCCGAGCAGGTTGTGTTTCGCAATGGCAAATGGTACATGTACGTCCCCATTCATGGTAACGGAATTTCTGTCCTGGTGGCAGATAATCCCTACGGCCCCTTCAAGGAACCTCTGAACAAGGCTTTGGTTTGGCAGCGCGAACATTGGAACGACATCGACCCCACCGTATGGGTGGATGATGACGGCCAGGCCTATATGTACTGGGGTAATCCGGATTTGTACATGATCAAGCTTAACGAAGACATGATCAGCACTTCCGGCAATATCGTTACTCACCCCAAGGTCAAGGATTACCAGGAAGGCCCTTGGTTCTACAAGCACGACAGCCATTACTACATGGCTTTTGCATCCACCTGCTGTGCCGAAGGTATCGGTTACGCCATGAGCGACTCCCCCACAGGCCCCTGGACCTACAAGGGCGACATCATGCCTCATTCCTCCCGCAGTAACGGTAACCACCCGGGAATTGTGGATTACAAGGGAAAATCCTACGTTTTCGGCCATCATTATCAACTTTGGCACCAGAAATCCGACAAAATGGGCCTGAAATTCCAGCATAAGGAACGTCGTTCTGTTGGCGTTGCCGAAATGAAGTATAACGCCGACGGAACCATCCAGAAGATCGACTGGTGGCCGGATAATGGCGTGGCCCAGCTGGAAGATTTCAATCCCTACAAGCGTGTAGAAGCAGAAACCATGTCCTGGGGCGAAGAAGTGAAGGTTCGTAAGAGCGGTGCCGCAGGCAATACGGTTCTCACCAATCTTACCGACGGCAAGTACACTAAGATCAGCGGCGTGGAATTCGGTGACGCCGGCGCAGAATCTTTCTCCGCATCTGTCTTGACGGTAAAGAAGGCATCCTCCGTTACGGTACGCCTGGACAAGGTGGACGGCCCCGTAATTGCTAAGGCTGAATTTACCAAGGATGGCCTGGTGACCGTTCCGGTTGACGGTGCTGTTGGCAAGCATGATGTATTCTTTATGTTCTCTGGTGATTTTGAAGCTGACTACTGGGAATTTGAAGACAGCAAGACTGCTGTTCCTCAGGGCCCCTTCTGCGAAGCAATGCTGAAGGATCCCGAGGTCAAGTGTGAACTGCCGGTTATCGGTGCCAAGGTTGAAGGCAAGAAGAACTTCATTGAATTTGAAAACTACGACGTGGGTGGTGCCGGCAAGGCCTACTACGACATGGATACCAAGAACCAGGGCGGTGAATATCGCGAAGACCGCGTCGATATTGTTGCCGCAGGTACAGGCTATGCCATCGGTTACACCCAGAAGGGCGAATGGCTGGAATACACCGTGAATGTGGATGCCGCTGGAGCCCTCCCCTACGAACTTTCTTATGCAACGGGAATGGAATCTGCCGGAATCCAGCTCTTTATGGATAACGAGCCCATTACCGACACCTTGAAGCTGGCTGGAACCGGCGATTTCGACAAATACGCCACATTCAAGGGCAAGACCACCAAGGAATTGACCAAGGGTGAACATGTGCTCAAAGTCCAGATAACTACCGACTACGTGAACTTGGATTGGATTGCTTTTGGTGCAAGCGACAAGCCTGCCGAAGAAATCCGTAACGGATCTTCTGAAACTCCGGATGACACCATTCCTGCATTCGTAATGTCCACACCGGCCATCGACGCAAGGATTTCTGATGAATACAAGGTCTTTGACCTGATGGGCCATCAGTTGGGCAAGGTTCGCCTGGATGGAGCAACCTCCTCCGCAGCCCTCAGGGCCGGACTCAAGAACGCCGGCTACCGTAACGGGGCCTACCTCATCCGAAATTCCGTAGGAAAGGCCATTAGAATCAACTTCTAGATGAAAAAAAGATGCCCCGCCGTCATCAATAGGTTATGGATAAACTATCCATAATCTTATTTGTGCAGATAGGTCTTTTTTTCTCCATAGTGGGTATCTTTGTTTCCGGTGTATTATTAATCTGGAGATTAAGATGTTTGGTAGACTCTTAATGGTTTCTTCTGTATTGGCTTTGGCTGGTGCGGCCTTTGCCCAGCATCCCATTCTAACAACCAAATATACGGCGGATCCGGCTCCCTACGTGCATGGCGACACGGTCTATCTATATACGACCCACGACGACGATAACGCCGACGGCTTTATGATGTACGACTGGTTGCTATATACTTCTACGGATATGGTTAACTGGACCGACCGCGGTTCTGTAGCCTCCTTGGATGACTTTAAATGGTATAAGTCCAATAACGGAGCTTGGGCCGAACAGGTCATCGAACGTAATGGCAAGTGGTACATGTACTGCCCCATTCACGGTCATGGTATTTCAGTGCTGGTTTCCGACAGTCCCTATGGACCTTTCAAGGATCCTCTGAACGGCCAGCTGGTTTGGCAGCGCGAACACTGGAATGATATCGACCCTACCGTCTGGATTGATGACGACGGCCAGGCCTATATGTACTGGGGCAACCCGGAACTGTACATGATCAAGCTGAAAGAGGACATGATTCATACCGAAGGTTCTATTGTTACCTATCCCAAGATTAAGGATTACCAGGAAGGTCCCTGGGTCTATAAGCATGGCGACTATTACTATATGTCCTTTGCATCCACTTGCTGCTCCGAGGGTATTGGCTATGCCATGAGCGACAAGATTACTGGCCCCTGGACTTACAAGGGCGACATTATGCCCCATTCTCCCAAGAGCCGCGGAAACCACCCGGGCATCATTGACTACAAGGGCAAATCTTACGTTTTCGGCTTGAATTACCTGCTTTGGGCAGAATATCAGGCTAGCATCGGTCAGGCTTACCAGCATGCGGAGCGTCGTTCTGTTTCTGTGGCCGAAATGAAGTACAACGCCGACGGAACCATTCAGAAAATTGACTTCTGGCCAGAAAACGGCATTGCCCAGGTGGAAGATTTCAACCCGTATCAGCGTGTAGAAGCTGGCACCATGTCCTGGAGCCAGGGCGTCAAGAGCCGTAATTACGGACAGGCCGGCAATGTGGTGCTGACCAGCATTGGCGATGGCGACTATACCAAGATCAGCGGCGTGGAATTCGGTGACGCCGGCGCAGAATCTTTCTCTGCCTCTGTCTTGAGCGTTAAGAAGGCATCCTCCGTTACGGTTCGCCTGGACAAGGTGGATGGCCCCGTTGTTGCAAAGGCAGAATTCAGTAAGGACGGCTTGGTGACTGTGCCTGCCGAAGGTGCCGTTGGCAAGCACGACGTGTTCTTCATGTTCTCTGGTGATTTTGAAGCAGACTACTGGGAATTTGAAGACAGCAAGACCGCTGTTCCTCAAGGCCCCTTCTGCGAAGCAATGCTGAAGGATCCCGAGGCCAAGTGTGAACTGCCGGTCATCGGTGCCAAGGTTGAAGGCCTGGGCAACTTCATTGAATTCGAGAACTATGACGTGGGCGGAGCCGGCAAGGCCTACTACGATATGGATACCAAGAACCAGGGTGGCGAATACCGCGAAGACCGCGTCGACGTTGTTGCCGCAGGTACTGGCTATGCCATCGGTTACACCCAGAAGGGTGAATGGCTGGAATACACCGTGAATGTGGATGCCGCTGGTGCCCTCCCCTACGAACTTTCTTACGCAACGGGAATGGAATCTGCCGGAATCCAGCTCTTTATGGATGGCGAAGCCATTACCGACGAACTGGAACTGAAGGGAACTGGCGATTTCGACAAATACGCCACATTCAAGGGCAAGACCACCAAGGAACTGGCCAAGGGTGAACATGTGCTCAAGGTTCTGTTGACCTCCGACTACGTGAACTTGGATTGGATTGCTTTTGGTGCAAGCGACAAGACTGCAGAAGAAATCCGAAACGAATCCTCCGTAACACCGGAAGATACTACCTCTGCTTTCGTAAAGGCAACTCCGTCCTTCGACGCAAGGATTTCTGGCGAATACAAGGTATTTGACCTGATGGGCCATCAGTTGGGCAAGATCCTGCTGGACAGTGGAGCTTCTACAATGGGGCTGAAGGCTAGCCTAAAGTCTGCCGGTTACCACAAGGGAGCCTATCTGGTGCGGAATTCCAGGGGTCAAACCCTCAAAATAAACCTCGCTAAATAACCTTTAAGCCCTGTTCCAAAATGAAACAGGGCTTTTTTTGTGGGCTTTAAAGGGCTGTTTTTGTTTCAGAACGAAACAAAACGGCTCTTTTTTGCATTTGGCACGGCTTTTGCTCTATGTTTGCCGAAAACAAAATGGCGTAAAATCCAAAGAATGCGCCGCAAGAATTTAAATAGGAGACTCAAAAATGAGCAAGATTATCGGTATCGACCTTGGTACAACCAACAGCTGCGTTTCCGTTATGGAAGGTGGCAAGCCCGTAGTGATCGCAAACGCAGAAGGTTTCCGCACTACCCCGTCTATCGTCGCTTTCGGCAAGACCGGCGAACGTCTGGTTGGCCACGTTGCTAAGCGTCAGGCTATTACCAACCCCGAAAAGACCATTTACTCCATCAAGCGCTTCATGGGCCGCTCCGCTGGCGAATGCTCCGCTGTGGAAAAGAACATGCCCTACAAGCTGGTAGGTTCCGGTTCCGATCCTATCCGCGTGCAGATCGACGACAAGCAGTTCGCTCCTCCCGAAATTTCCGCTGCAGTTCTTCAGACCATGAAGAAGATTGCAGAAGACTACCTGGGCGAAACCGTTTCCCAGGCTGTGATTACCGTTCCGGCATACTTCAACGACGCTCAGCGCCAGGCTACCAAGGACGCCGGTAAGATTGCTGGCCTCGAAGTTCTCCGTATCGTGAACGAACCGACCGCTGCTGCTCTCGCCTACGGCCTCGACTCCAAGAAGAGCGAAAAGGTTGCCGTTTATGACCTTGGTGGTGGTACCTTCGATATCTCCATTTTGGAAATCGACGACGGTATGTTCTCCGTGAAGTCCACCAACGGCGACACCATGCTTGGCGGTGACAACTTCGACGAAGTCATCATCGACTGGATCAACGACGAATTCAAGAAGGAAAATCCCTCCATCGACCTGAAGAAGGACAAGATGGCTCTCCAGCGTTTGAAGGACGCTGCTGAAAAGGCAAAGATTGACCTTTCTGCTACCACTTCTACCAACATCAACCTCCCCTTCATCACCGCTGACGCTACTGGCCCCAAGCACTTGGACCTGACCCTCAGCCGTGCAAAGTTCGACCAGCTGACCGCTCACCTGGTGGAACGTTCCATGGAACCCTGCCGCAAGGCTATTGCAGACTCTGGCCTGTCCCTGTCTGAAATCGACGAAGTGATCCTGGTTGGTGGTTCTACCCGTATTCCGGCCGTTCAGGAAGCTGTGAAGAAGTACTTCGGCAAGGAACCCAACAAGACTGTGAACCCCGACGAAGTTGTGGCAATCGGTGCTGCTGTTCAGGGTGCAGTTCTTAGCGGCGACTCCGCTGTGAAGGACGTTCTCCTCCTCGACGTGACCCCGCTTTCTCTGGGTATCGAAACTCTCGGTGGCGTCATGACCAAGCTCATCGACCGTAACACCACCATCCCCACCAAGAAGAGCCAGGTGTTCTCTACCGCCGAAGACAACCAGCCGGCAGTGACCATCCATGTTCTCCAGGGTGAACGTGAATTTGCTCGCGACAACCGTACCCTCGGTAAGTTCGACCTCACCGACCTTCCGAAGAAGCCCCGCGGCGTTCCTCAGATCGAAGTGACCTTCGACATCGACGCCAACGGTATCGTACACGTTTCCGCTAAGGATAAGGAAACCGGCAAGGAACAGTCCATCAAGATTACTTCCTCCAGCGGCCTCTCCGAAGAGGAAATCAACAAGATGGTGAAGGACGCCGAAGCAAACGCTGCCAAGGATAAGGAACAGCGCGAACTGGTCGACATCAAGAACCAGGCTGAACAGATGGCTTACCAGGTCGAAGCTCAGCTCAAGGAAGTTGGCGACAAGATTCCTGCTGACACCAAGAGCCAGATCGAAGCTGCAGTCCAGGAAATCAAGGACAAGAAGGACAACGGTACCAAGGAAGAAATCAAGGCCGCTATGGACAAGCTCCAGAACATGATGAGCTCCATGGCTCAGGCTGCCGGTGCCGCTGGTGCACAGCCGGGGCCTCAGCCGGGCGCTTCTGAACAGCCCAAGTCCGAAAAGAAGGGCGACGGTCCGGAAGTTGTTGACGCTGAAGTCGTTGACTAGTGATTAGTGGTTAGTGGTTAGTGGTTAGATCGCTAATCATTTGCCGCAACCCATGCAGATAAGGATTCGCCCGAAATATGGGCAATCCTTTTTTGCGTAAAAACTGTATACTAACCACTGTTTACTGTTTACTAATTGCCCGGGAGGGCAAACATGGCAGATAAAAGAGATTATTACGAAGTTCTAGGCGTCGGTAAGGACGCAAGTGCTGACGAAATCAAGCACGCCTATAAGAAGCTTGCCATCAAGTACCATCCGGACAAGAACCCGGGTGACAAGGAAGCCGAAGAAAAGTTCAAGGAAGCTGCAGAAGCTTACGACGTTCTTTCCAATCCTGAAAAGCGCAAGAACTACGACCAGTTTGGCTTTAACGCTCCTGGTGGCGGTTTCGGCGGTGGCGGATTTGGCGGCGGTGGCTTCGGAAGCTTCGAAGACATCTTCAGCCAGTTTGGCGACATCTTTGGCGGTGGCTTTGGATTTGGCGGTGGTCGTGGCGGTCGCAGCCGTAAGGCAGGCCCTCCCCGCGGTAACGATTTGCAGATCAAGGTGGCCCTTAGCTACAAGGAAATCTTTGAAGGCTGCACCAAGAAGGTTCGCCTGAAGCGTTACACCCCCTGTACCGAATGTAACGGCAAGGGCGGCGAGAACGTTACCGAGTGTAGCACTTGCCATGGCACCGGCCGAGTTCGCCGTGCAACAGGCGGTTTCTTCCAGATGATTTCTGAAAGCGCCTGCCCCACTTGTAACGGCATGGGCGAAACTATCGCAAAGCCCTGCTCCAACTGCCGTGGCGAAGGCCGTGTGCAGGAAACTGAAGAAATTTCCATCAAGATTCCGGCTGGCGTTTCCGATGGTCAGTACCTGAACCTCCGTGGTGAAGGTAACTGCGGCCCTCGTGGCGGTGCCTGCGGCGACCTGCTTGCCGTTGTGACCGAAAAGCCCGACGACTTCTACACCCGCGAAGGCGACGACCTGCACTGCGAAGTGAAGGTTCCTGTACATCGCCTGGTTCTTGGCGGCACCCAGCGCATTCCTACCCTGGAAGGCGACGAAGTGCAAATCAAGATTGCTGCCGGCACTCAGGCTGGCAGCATCCTGCGCCTCCGTGAACAGGGCCTGTACCCGCTGCACAAGCGTGGCGACCGCGGAAGCCTTTACGTCGAAATCGGCGTAGACATCCCGAAGGATCTTTCCAAGGAAGAAAAGGAACTCTACCAGAAGCTGGCCGAACTCCGCAAGGACAAGGAAACCGCCCAGGAAGAGAGCTTCCTTGAGAAGATGAAGAACCTGTTTAAATAGTTAAAAGTCCCCGAGTAGGATTATCATGTCATCCCGGCCTTTGCGCCGGGATCTCTTTTTTATGTTTTGTTCTGTATAGGAAACAATTTGTTCTATACAGAATCACATTTTTTTGCAAATTGATAATTTGTTGAGAAAAGTGCCCTAAAAAGCGCTATTTTTGAATTGCGAATGATTTGGGAAAATCTATTTTGATTGCAGAAACGGTTAGGAGATTCCTTTATGAAAATTGAAAAGAAGAAAATTGTCGAAGATTCCAAGTGGAATTCTGCAGTCAAGGCTAGTGTCGCAGCATTGATTGGTGTTGCCGCAACAAGCATGGTGGCTTGCTCTAGTGGTGATGTTGCTGGCCCTGAGGATGAGAATAATCGAGAGAATGTAACTCCGAATCCTGAAGAAATTATTGAACCAGAAGCAGGTGATCCGGTTGTTGGTCCTGAACAATTAGGGGTTTCTTCTTCCAGCCAGGTTGTGGTGGATATTCCTAAGAGCTCCAGCTCTGTGGACACTCTGATTATAGAACCTATAGGACCCATTGTAGAACCCTTGGCTGGGGTTGTTTACGAACCTATTGTTGAACCGATTTTGGTTCCCGTTAGTTCTTCTTCCGAGGAATTGAATAGTTCTTCCTCCGAAGCCAAGCCGGACTGTGACAGTAACGTGCAACTCTGCCCGGATCCTAATGATCCTGAAAATATGATTGTCAGCATGGTGACTACCTTCGAGTCTACTGACGTGGATGTATGAACTTAGTGCTTTGCCTTACGGAGCAGTGTAACCTACGCTGCTCTTATTGTTATTACAAGGATTCCCAGAGCGATCGGGCCACGGTGATGGACGATTCCACTATGGAAGCGGCCATCAGGCTTTGCCTGGAGCGTACGCTTTTCTTTAAACAGAAGTACATGAACATCACCTTCTTTGGTGGTGAACCTTTGCTCCGTAAGGAGGCTATCTACAAGGGCGTGGATTTGGCAAAGGCCATGGTCGCCGAGGCCATGGACCGTGGCGCGGCTTCCGAAGATTTTGTTCTGCGTTTTGCCATCAACACCAACGGCACTTTGCTCGACGACAAGATGCTGGACTTTTGTGAAAAGGAAAGGTTCCGCATGTACATTTCTGTGGACGGGCCTGCCTACCAGCATAACATTTCCCGCCGTACGGTGGGTGACGCAGGAAGCTTTGAATCCATGTACAAGCACCTCCCCCGCCTCTCCAAAATGAATACGGTGGCACTTTGCACCGTGACCCGGGAGCACGTGCCCCACCTGACCGAGGCTGTGAAATGGATTCACCAGCAGGGCTTCAACAACATGACCACCAGCATCGACTTCGATGGAAATTGGACTGGTGAAGATTTTGACAAGCTTGCTCTGGAATACCAGAAGATGGCCATGTACTGGCTGGAATGCCGCAAGGCCGGTAACAAGTTTTTCCTGGGGACTATCCAGGACAAGATTAAGCTCCGTTTGCAGGATTTGAGATTCCGTCAGTATTCCTGCCACGTTTATAACGGAGCCATGGGCGTTTCCACCAACGGAAACATTTTCCCCTGCACCCGCTTTATTACTTCTAAGGAAAATGCTCCCTACGTTCAGGGCAATGTGTTTACCGGCTTCGACGAGGCGGAATGCAATAAGATTCGTGACTTCCTGGATTATGACAAGCAGGAATGCGAAGGCTGTGCCATTAAGCACCGCTGCGTGGCTCACGAATGCGCCTGCACTTCATTTTACACCACGGGAACTATCGAAGGTGTTTCCGCGGAAGTCTGCACCCACGAACGCATGCTTACGGAGATTTGTGACGATTTAGTCTGTAAGTTATAGGCGTCGGGGGTGATTATAGGTGCGTTCCGAAGATAATTTTTAAAAAATTGCTCAAATTACGGGAAAAAGTGCCGATTGGGGGTTGATTTTCCCGTAAAATATTAGTTTGTTTGTTCGGCCAGGTTGTAAATGGGTAATTTGGAGATGAAAATTCCCTTAATTACCTATGACTTTTACCTTTTTAGATCAAAAAATGATCTGAATATGACTTTGTGAGCCTTTTTTTGATGATATTTGTCGCGGATTTATCCAAAATTTTGCAGATAAGGTAACGGATTACGGGAAAACATTGCTTTGAGGCATTGTTATTCCCGTAAAATAATCCTGATTTCGGAATTTATCTCCCAGAAGTTACTGGATTGCCTTCAAAAACAGGGGGCGGCGGTGGTGTCTTGAGTCGTATCCGGTTCAACGGGCTCCACATACGGATGGTCCGGATCGTTCACAACCACCTTGATGCTTACAGAACTTTCACAGCCTGCGCCGTTGTTAAACGTGCCCTTATAGATTCCGCTGGACTGCCACTGCATATTCTTGAAGCGGACTTCACGCCCGACCTGATAGAAATCGTTGGGACCGCGCCATACCCAGCGGCCACCATCCCACGGATGAGGGCCAATGACGAGGGAGTCGCCCGGATTGACGGTGACGTCTGTGGTTTCATTCCATCCGCCATCGTGAATCTTTACGTAGGGAACGATGGAATCAGTGACACATTGACCTTCACCTTTAACGTTTTCCACAACCATAGTGACCATGGACTGTGCGCCAACGTTCACTTCGAAACTCTTGCCAGAAATCGCGATGTCGGCGTCGGCATTTAAGGCAGCGGGAAGTGTAAAGCGGTGATCCTTCACCTTGCTACCAACTGCATCAAACTTGCTCAAATCGAAACTGTACTTGGCGGCAGAGCCGCTAGTATTCAGCACTACAAGTACCAAAGAACCGTCTTCGCGGATGGCGGCCAGCGTGTTGTCCTTGTCGGAATCAATAAAGCGGGAACCGGGGCGAATAAAGCGGCTGAAGGCTGCGTGCATATAGAATCGCGGAGCCTTGGTAAAACTTTGGCTCTTGTGGTTGGCGGCAAATGTTCGCCAGTTCTCGGCGGGGTCGGCCAGCTGCCAATCCACCCAGGCGTTTGCCTTCATGTCGCGTAAGTCATTTCCGGGAACAGGCCTTTCTTCTTGAGGGCCTTGCCCAGCTCCTCGATCATGCCAGACTGGTTGTTCTTAAAGCCGCAACCTTCCTGGTCGCCGTTGGATTTCCACCAGCCGGCACTTGGTTCGTTGAAGGGCTCCACCGTGCGGAAGGTGATACCCCATTCCTTCTTGAAGTGCAAAGCCACTTCGGAAAGGTAGTCGGCGAAATCGTCAAAGTAGTCGGATTTCAGGTTGTCTGCGCCATTGACCCCGCCAGCCACGCAACCGCTGTTGGTCATCCACCAGGGAGGGGAATTGGAAAATGCTTCGTAGATGGGGTTCTTGACTTTCTTGTTCAGGGCGAACAAAATGTTACGCTGGCTCTGGTCTGCAGTCCAGTCGTAAGCGCCGTTTTCCGTAGGCTTGTAGCCGGGAACAGCTCCGCCCCCATCGCCTTTCGTCAAATGGTTATGGCCCGGCTGGTCTCCCCCGCCGATGTTGTAGCGGAAAATGTTGTAGCCAAGGCCCGAATCCGGATCGGCGATGGCATCAACCAACTTGAGGTAGTTTGCTTCGCTCCACTTGCCGGCAAGAACAGCCCACCAGCAAAGGCTCGAAAACCTGATACTTTTTACCAGGATCTACGGTACCTTGGTCTGCGCATTGGCTGTTCCGCAGCCCAAAACGGCCACGGTAGCTGTCAAAAACGCCAATTTTCCACGAAATTTCATGCCCAATCTCCATAAAGCCCCTGTTCGGGATCTTTCCAATCTAAAAATCGCTTTTTTTATTGAAAAACGGATAGGTAACCAATGTAAAATGTGGACAATTTATCCTTTTTAAATGTGGACAAACTTATCGTTTGGGCTCTACTTAATTTATATTCCTTGTAAAAGGGATTGGATTTGAATATGGGTAAGAAATTTATTTCCAAAGCTGGCGCTTTCCATGGTGCTTTCCATGGCGCATTTCTTGGAGCACTTTCTGTTGTTCTGGCGGCAAATTCCATGGCCGCGAGCCTGAGCGATTGTGCCAACAGTATCAAGATTGACGGTCACTTGAACAACCTCTACAAGGACTTGACCCTCCCCTCCACCGGCGCGGGAATTTCCGGCTGCGAAAACGCGCGCTTTTACTGGACTTCCAGCGATACCACTTTTTTGAAGAACGACGGAACCATCGCAGGCCGCCTGGTGAACCAGAATAAGGCGGTGCAACTGTCTGTAAACGTGACTGACGGTACCCAGTTCGAAACGAAAAAGTTCGACGTATCCATTCACGGTTACGAGCCCTATTCCAACTACCTCTTTATATACTTCCCCGCCAACGACAACGAGAACATCTATTACGCCATCAGTAACGACGGCTACAACTTTACTGCCATGAACGGCGGCAAGCGGGTAGTGGCTGCGGATACGGTAAGCGTTAAGAAGGGTCTGCGAGACCCTCACATTTTGCGTGCTCCCGACGGTTATTTCTACATGGTGAATACCGACATGAAGAGCGCCGAGGGCTGGGCAAGCAATCGCGGCATGGTGCTGATGCGTTCCAAGGATCTGGTGAACTGGACACACAGTACGGTTCACTTTCCGGACAAGTACAAGGGAACCAACTTCGCCAACGTTACCCGCGTGTGGGCCCCCGAAACCATCTGGGACAAGGATTACGAAAACGCCGACGGCAGCAAGGGCCGCCTGATGATCTATTTCTCGCTGCTGACCAACGACGGCACCATTCCCTACGACAAGGTCTATTACCTCTACGCCAACGACGACTTTACCGATGTGCTGGGCAAGCCCACCTATTTTTTTGACCGCGGATCCGCCACCATCGACATGGATATCGTCTACAACGAAAACGACAGCCTTTATCACGGCTTCTTCAAGAACGAAAAGCTGGGCGGTATCGGCAAGGTGACCGCCAGGACTTTGACTGCGCCGGCAGGTAAAGAGGGCTCTCAGTGGAGCGCTCCCTCGGCAAACCTGCAGCAGACTACGGAAGCGGTGGAAGGCGCTGGCGTGTTCAAGCTTATCAATCAGGATTCCTGGATTCTGATGTACGACTGCTACATGAATGGCCATTACCAGTTTACCAGCAGCCCGGACCTGACTAATTTCAAATTTGTGCAGGATACCAAGATGGCCGGGGCATTCACGCCTCGCCACGGTACCGTGCTGCCCATTACCGCCGAAGAAACCGCCCGCCTGATGAAGGCCTTCCCTACTGCGGATTTTGAGCCTAAGGTGATTCCCATTCCCGACACGTTGAAAGTCCTGGCATCCGGCGAAGCTGTTGTGGGCCCCTGTTCCGGCACCAGGATTGTGCCCTACGTAAAAGTTGGCGACGGCAACTGGAGCGAAACCACGGACCTGCTGGTGGAACCGGGTAGCAGCTTACAGTTTGGCCCCCATCCTTGGGATGGAAAAATCTGGAACTGGACTGGCCCTGCGGACTTTGGCGCAACCACTCGCGAAGTAACCTTGGAAAATCTCCAGTGGCAGAATAGCGGCTATTATAAAGTGACCTACACCAACGAAACAGGATGCAAGACGGAAAAAGCCTATAAGGTTGTGGTGGATGATCCGGAACATCCTTACGTAGAACCTGTGGTTTGCAAGGAGAATGAGATTCTGGATGAAACAGGGAAATGCGTCGCTGATCCGTCAAAGACCGAAGCGATTGGGCACGGTGTTGATGGCAATGTCCACTTTGCCGCAGTTCCTGTTCACGTTCAGTACTTTAGCCTGACTGGCGTACGTCTGGCTGCAAAACCTAAGCAGCCTGGCGTATATCTCCGTCGCGAAACCCTAGGCAATGGTCTTGTGAAAATGACCAAGTTCAGGGTAAAGTAGCCTGGAATTTCAGGAAATAGCAAAAAAACGGCCGCACTTGATTGGTGCGGTCGTTCTAATTAGTCCTTTAGGGATTATCCGCCACGAACGTGGCGGATGTAAAAACCGCCCGC
>JAKSIE010000035.1 GCA_024398995.1 Fibrobacter sp. | reverse complement strand
ACGGCGACAGCGTTTCTGACCTAAACAAGAAACTGCAGAAAAGCTATGTGGGATTCCCCTTTGAATTCTACTACAGCGGCGGAAGGGATCTGAATTCCCGCATTGATAGCTGGCTTAAAAGAAACGGACTCTAACCCGCTTCTTGTATTCTCTTGTCAAAATCATCCGGAGAGTCAAAGAGCTTTTTCTTGAGGCGCATGATAGTCTTGTCTTCATCGGCAGCAGCGAGGCTTCCCAACTTGAGTGCTGTAGTGTACAGTGTTTCCTTGAAGGTAATCTTGTTCATTACGACCTGCATGCGGGCCATTTCCGCTTCAAGAACCTTGCGACGATTAGCAAACAAATCCAGACGCTGCTGTAAAGTAGAATCACCTTGACGGAACCATTCTATATACTGGCGAATTTCCTTAATCTGCAAGCCAGAATCCTTAAGGCATTCAATCATGCTGAGCCATCGCAAATCGGTTGTAGTATAAACTCGAATTCCCGAACTGTTCTTGGTGACGAAAGGAAGCAGGCCTTCCTTTTCGTAATAACGCAACGTGTGGGCGGAAAGACCAGTTTGCTTTACCACCTCTCCGATGTTGAAACCTTTAGACTTGTCACTCTCAACGCTATTGACCATACAAATTTTATCCTAGATACTTTGACTACATTTCAATCAAGAAGATTCACCGTAAATATACTATCCAGAGCTAACTCTAAGTCAAGACAGAACACAAATTATTCTGCCATTAGAAATGTTTTGTAATGCAAATCAAGCTATAAAGGGCTTAACTTTCTTTTTTCGTTCTTCACAGCGGCCTTGAGGCCATTCAAGAAGCTGTCCACGTCCTCAGACCCACCGCTATGTTTCCACACGCCGATGGCCGGGTTCAGCTTGAATTCCTCGCTATCCTCGCGATTGAATCTATCGAAATTCATCGTCAGTCTTTCGACGCAGTTAGAGATGTTGTTGTCCTGCTGGGAATCCACCATGATGATGAACTCGTCTCCGGAGTAACGCAAGATCGACCCCCAGGAACCTACGGAATCCCTAAGAATCTCGGCGGTCTGGCATAGGGCAGCGTCACCCACAGCGTGGCCGGAATACTCGTTGATCTTTTCGAACCCACAAAGACTGACCATAATGCCACTTGCCTTATGACCGTTCTGGGAATAAAGGAACAGCACGTAATCCAGGAAGGACCTGTTGAAGAGACCCGTAAGGTTGTCCCTGAACACGCGTTCGTTCTGCAAACTACTGAAGGCGCCAGCAATAGCCACGGCAAAGCAAGGAGCCATCAAGGAAACGCCATACCAGAGAGACTGAATAACGGTAGCGATAACAATTGGAACGACGTACAGCCAAATCGGGAAAAAGCGAATGGATCCATCGTGACGGTAGTTCTTGTAGTACATCGTCAAGGAATTCACCACAATGCCATAGTTAAAGGCTACGTAGATCCAGTAGCCGAACTCACGGCTGTAAATATTGTATTCGTTGACACTAAAGATGAAAGGAACAAACAAGTTGATTCCAAGCATAAGGACCAGCACAACCTTCATCACGCGAAGAGTCCACTTCTGCGTGGGACTCATCTCAATATTGAAATGCTCCCTTAAGAAAAGAAGCCAGCTGTAGGCACAAAGGTAGTTGGATGCGTAAAGCCAAGTATTGGTGATGTAGACAAACTGTCTTGCATATTCGTGCTTGCTTCCGTCGACAGCAAAAGCAAGAAGATCTGACAGACAACAGGAGAAGCAAGTGCCAAGCATGGCAATAAGCAACAAGCTTTCTTTCTTCCTTAAACGTAAGCGCCAGATATTGCCGATAATCATCACCACAACAAGAGTCATGCCGATGATGTCGGTACCTAGAGCCATACGGATATCAACTGTAGATTCCATATATCCTCCTATGTTACCCAAACCATATTGTAATATAATAAGAAAAGGAGGCTTGCGCCTCCAAAAATATCAACTGAAATTCTTCATGAAATCCAGCAGGATGTAAAGCATAGGCGCCGCCAACATAAAGGAGTCACAACGGTCAAGAACTCCACCGTGTCCCACGAAAAGGTTGCCGGAATCCTTGGTGCCACTCCAGCGCTTGAGAGCGCTCATAAGCAAGTCGCCAGCCTGACCAGCAATGGTCACCATCACGCCAAGGAAAATGGCCTTGGGCCAATCCATACTGACGTTGAACGCGGAGAGTGCAGAACTGCAGTTTGCCCAGTAGGCAACCCAGGCCACGGTGGCTACAGAACCTGCAATAGAACCTTCCCAGGTTTTCTTGGGGCTGATGCTCGGTGCAAAAGGATGACGGCCAAAGGGACCCTTACCAGCAGCAAACTTTCCGAAGAAATAGGCAACGGTATCACAGAGCCATACGCTAGTCATCACTAGGATAAAACCATAGCAGCTACTCAGTTCCTGCTTACCGTTACCCATCATCAGGACGTTCATTCCGCCCCAGAGGCCAACATACAGGGGAGCAGAAATATGCATAACCAGCCAGGGGAAAAGCTTTTCAATGTCGACCTTGGAGTATGCCATGGCAATATAGCCTGCAAGAACCAGCATACTGGTCATAGCCACCACACAAGGAACCGGCTGAGCCAAGCCAAATAGGCCACCCTTCGAGAGAGCCCAGGCAAGAGTCAGTGCAAAGGAGGCGACAAAAGAATAAGCTCTCATGTCAGGGCCCTGGTACATCTTGCGAGCCATGCCGGCCCATTCCCAGGCGCCAACGCCAGCCAAGAAGCACATCAGAGCGATGCGGGAAACATCGTTAAACCACAAAAGGCCAAACACCAAAGGAATGGCAATAACAGCAGTAATTAAACGTTGAGCCAAATTACTCATGGAGAACCTTCCCAAAACGGCGTTCGCGAGTCTTGAAGAACTCCACCGCCTTCAAAAATTCTTCCTTGGTAAAGTCGGGCCACAGCGTGTCGGTGACGTAGAATTCGCTGTAGGCGGCCTGCCAAAGCAGATAGTTGGAAAGTCTGAACTCGCCGCCGGTACGGATGATGAGGTCCGGATCGGGAGCGCCCTTCAGATACAAGTTGTTTGCAAAAACGGTCTCGTCGATTTCGTCTACCTTAAGTTCACCGGCGGCGACCTGTGCGGCAATAGACTTGACTGCGCCGACAATTTCCTGGCGGGCTCCGTAGGAAATCGCCAGATTCAGCTGCATGCCAGTATTATTTGCCGTAACATCAATAGCTTCTTGAAGCTTTGCGCGGGGCTTTTCGGGAATACGAGCCATATCCCCGATAACCTTGAGCTTCACGTTCTTTTCCATCAGGTCGGGAATTTCCTTGATGACCATCTCAATAAGGAGACCCATCAGGTATTCCACTTCCTTAGAAGGACGGCCCCAATTTTCAGAACTGAACACATACAAAGTCATGTGTTCAAGATTGAGGTTTACGCCAACTTCCACAGCATCGATAGTAGCCTGGGTACCCTTACGGTGTCCCAGGAAACGCTCAAGGCCGCGGTTCTTAGCCCAGCGTCCATTGCCATCCATAATGATGGCCACATGTCTCAGTTCATTAGCCACGCGATTCGCCCTAATTAAACCTTAAGGATATCAGCTTCCTTAGCGGCCAGGAGTGCATCGATCTGTGCGATAGCCTTGTCAGTAGCCTTCTGGATTTCGTCCTGCTGCTTCTTGGCTTCGTCTTCGGGCATTTCCTTGTCCTTCTTGATAGCGTCGTTAGCATCGCGGCGGATGTTGCGGATAGCAACGCGGCCGTCTTCGGCGTGCTTGCGAGCGATTTTGGCCAGTTCCTGACGACGTTCAGTGGTGAGGATCGGGAGGCTAACGCGAATGGAGTTGCCATCCTTCATAGGGGTAAGACCGATGTTTGCAGCATAGATAGCCTTTTCAATTAGGTCAACCAACTGCTTTTCCCACGGTGCAACCAGGAGCATACGAGGTTCCGGAACGGAAACCTTTGCAACCTGAGAAATCGGGGTCGGAGTGCCGTAGTAGTCGATACGGATGTCGTTGAGGATTGCGGGAGAAGCCTGACCAGCACGGATCTTGGTGAATTCGCGTTCGGTAGCTTCAACGGCCTTAGCCATCTTTTCGGAATAATCTGCCATAATAAAAACCTTAACCTAAAGTTTGCGGCGCCTGACTAGCAGTGCACCAGTGTTCCTAAATTACCTTCAACAGCAGCCTGAGTCAAGTTGCCCTTTTCCATCTTGAATACGAAAATGGGCATATTCTGTTCCATGCACAGAGCAACTGCTGCAGTGTCCATCACCTTGAGACCGCGAGCGATCACTTCGTTATAGGTGATGTCGTCAAAACGAGTGGCTGTGGGATCCTTCATAGGATCAGCCGTGTAGATGCCATCCACCTTGGTTACCTTCATGATCACATCGCATTCAGTTTCGATGGCACGAAGAGCGGCGCAGCTATCGGTAGTAAAGAAAGGATTGCCGGTACCTGCGGAGAAGATCACCACAGAGCCAGCGTTCAAGAGCTTGATAGCCTTGCGACGATCGAAGAACTCACAGATGGGTTCCATGCGGATGGCGCTCATCACAACACTATCGAGGCCCTGCTTATCAAGGGCATCCTGCATAGCCAGTCCATTCATCACGGTGCCCAGCATACCCATAGCATCGCCCTGGGCACGGTTCATACCACCTGCAGAGGCGGACACGCCGCGAATCATATTGCCGCCACCAATCACGAGAGCGACCTGAACACCCTGCTTAACTACGGATGCAATTTCGCTTGCCATCTCAGTCAGAATATCGTTGTCGATGCCGTGGCCCTTTTCGCCTGCAAGGGCTTCGCCACTAAGCTTCAACAGCACACGCTTAAACTTTGCCATAATAAGCTCCAATCTTTTAATCAAATTTAATTTAGCAAAAAGCACGACATAAAAAATAGCCGCCCCGTATGGGACGGCCATTTTCTAATTCACTGAGGTGTGACAAACTTTAGTTCAAAGGGCCGAGGCCCGAACTCATAGCTCGACACTCAAAGCTTTATTAGTTACCACGTTCGAAGCGGATGAAGTTTACAACCTTCAGGCTGGAGAGACCAAGCTGCTTTGCAACGACTTCCTGGAGGTAGTCCTTGACGTTGAGCTTCTTGGGGTTCTTTTCAGACATGAAGAATTCCTGGTCTTCGAGAACGATTTCCTTGAGGACCTTAGCAACGCGGCCTTCAAGCTGACGTTCAACGAATTCCGGCTTGGTAGCCTTGCCAGTTGCCTGAGCCTGAGCTTCGATCTGGGCGCGAGCGATTTCGCGTTCCTTTTCGATAGTTTCGGCAGGAACGTCTGCGTCGGACAGTGCAGCAGGAGCGAATGCAGCAGCCTGCATAGCGATATCCTTTGCAGCAGCCTTAAGAGCAGCTTCGTCAGCAGAACCTTCGTAGGAAAGTTCGGTGATCACGCCGATCTTGCCCTTCATGTGGCTGTAAACGCCAAACACGGAGTTAGCAGACTTCTTGATTTCAGCATACTTGCGGAAGTCGATGTTTTCCTGGATCTTAACGAGAACATCCTGAAGAACGTCGTTAATCTTCTTGCCATCAACGACAGCAGACTTCAGGTCATCAACAGAAGAGATAGCCTGAGTTTCGACAGCCTTAACAGCCAGAGCTGCGAGAGCAACGAAGTCGTCGTTGTTGGAAACCGGTTCGGTTTCGCAGGAAAGTTCGAAAGCAGCAGCCTTGTCAGCGGTTTCGACCAAGTAGATGCGACCTTCCTTGGCAGCCTTGTCTGCGCGCTTTGCAGCAACAGCAGCACCCTGCTTACGGAGGAGTTCAACAGCCTTATCCAGATCACCATCAGTTTCGGTGAGGGCCTTCTTGCACTGCATCATGCCCACGCCAGTCTTCTGACGGAGTTCGTTAACGAGAGAAGCGGTAATAGCGGCCATGATTACTTATCCTCACCGTTATCAAACTTCTTAACTTCTTCCTTGGACTTCTTGTCAGCGGAACGCGGAGCAACGTTGGCAGCAATGTAGTCAACAATGAGCTTGATGGACTTCACTGCGTCGTCGTTTGCCGGAATCGGGTAATCGACGAGAGTCGGGTCAACGTTAGTGTCGCAAATGCCAATGATAGGAATGTGCAGACGACGAGCTTCAGCAACGGCGATCTTTTCGTGCTGGAGGTCAGTTACGACCAGCAGGCCCGGAAGGTTCACCATTTCGCGGATGCCACCGAACACATCGAGGAGCTTGGCGCGTTCGCGAGTCTTGTCCAGAACTTCCTTCTTGGAGAGAGCCTGGAAAGTACCATCCTGTTCCATAGCGTCGATCTTGTCGATCTTCTTGATGGACTTACGGACAGTCTGGAAGTTGGTCATCATACCACCGAGCCAACGGTTGGTAACAGAGAACTGATTGCAGGAACCAGCAGCGTCGAGGACGCACTGACGTGCAGTCGGCTTGGTGCCAACGAAGAGAACGGTCTTACCGGATTCGGAGATCTTCTTTGCAGCTGCAGCAGCGGCTTCGAGGAGGTCGCGGGTCTTGGACAGGTTGAGAACGTAGATGCCGTTCTTTTCAGCCAAGATGTAGGGCTTCATTTTCGGATTCCAGCGCTGAGTCTGGTGACCAAAGTGGGAACCTGCAGCGAGCAGATCTTCAACGGAAGGCAGATTTGCCATAATGTTATTCCTTTTTTTCGGTTGTTACTACCCGATCTGTAATTAAGCCGCAAAGTACCTTGGTACCACCGAAGCGGCTCTTACGAGACCGGTGATTGATTTACACCCGGGCGTAATTGCCCGAGCGGGAGTAAAGATAGTAAAAATAGATGAACGGGTAAAGGAAAAAGGATAAAGAAAAGGGCTTTTTAGAAGGTAAACTTGAAAAGCCAAAGGGGAACGAAGATTGCCTTACGTAAAACAAAAAAAAACGCCCCGCGTGAGCGGAGCGTTCTTGAAAAGCATTCGCTTTTCCAAACGAAATCGTAACGATTAGCGCTTGGAGAACTGGAAGTGCTTACGAGCCTTCTTGCGGCCGAACTTCTTACGTTCAACAGCACGAGAGTCGCGAGTCATGAGGCCTTCCTTCTTGAGGGCCGGCTTCACTTCTGCGTCGTTAGCAACCAGTGCGCGGGAGATGCCGAGACGGACAGCGCCCATCTGGCCGGCGATGCCACCGCCACGAGCGGTAACTTCGACGTCCCATTCTTCAGCGTTGCCAAGGATGGCGAACGGAAGATTTGCAATCATGTTCTGCACTTCAGAATGGAAGTAATCCTTGAAATCACGACCATTGATAGTGCGCTTGCCGGTACCCGGCTTCAAAATCACTGCAGCGATAGCGTTCTTGCGACGGCCAGTGCCACGGTAGATCTTCTTATTCTTTGCGGTAGCGATATAGGTATCCTCCGTTTTACAAGTCTACGACTTCGGGATTCTGTGCTGCGTGCGGATGTTCTGCACCGGCATAGATTTTGAGTTTCTTGATCATCTTGTGACCGAGAGTGCTGTGCGGCAGCATGCCCCAAATGGCAGCTTCCAGCGGAGCGGTCGGGTGCTTAGCAAGAAGGTCTGCGAAGTTGATCCAACGTTCACCAGCGATGTGGCCAGTGTAGTGGAAGTATTCCTTCTGCAGGTTCTTGTTGCCAGACACAGCAACCTTTTCAGCGTTGATCACAACCACGAAATCGCCAGTATCGACGTTCGGGGAGAAGATGGCCTTATGCTTACCCATGAGGAGACGAGCAACTTCAGTTGCAACGCGACCCATCGGCTTATTAGCGGCGTCCACAAGCTTCCACTTGCGTTCGACGTTCTTCGGGTTTACCGTAATGGTCTTCATGTAAATCCTTTTGGTTTAGGTTTCCGGGGCACCCTGCCCCGTGAAATGCTGATGCAAATTTAGAAGGTTTCGGCAAGGGTTGCAAGGTAAAAAAAGTATTATTTTTAAAAAAAGTCCGTAGTTTATTGGTTTTAGACTCTATTAATTAATACAATTATAATAATTAATATATAAATTCAGACAAAAAAAAGGAGATCCCGGCCCAGGGCCGGGATGACAAAGCGACGGCCGGGATGACAAAGCGACGGTCGGGATGACAAAGCAGTGGCCGGGAGATCCCGGACTAAATCCGGGATGACAGCGAGACGGGCGGGATGACATAGCAAAAGAACCTCGTGACATTCGCCACGAGGTCCTTTGTTTGGTGTTTTGGATTAGGTTCTTGAAGGAACTGGTCCTAAACTTTACTTAGCGATGCGGAAGGACTGCATCTGCTTGGTATCCTTATTACGGACGTAGTACGTACCGTTAGCAAACTTCACGTCGCTGTACTTGACAGTTTCGATAGCCTGGCTGAAGCTGTAAGCTCTGAGGCGACCCATGAACATGCCGTTCACATCGAACACGTCGAAGGCCTGGAGAGTTTCGAACTCATAGTCGAGGCTTACACCAATTGCCATGACAGCAGAGGAGCTAGAGCCAGCAACGTCCGGAGTTGTTCCAGAAGAGCTAGAAGTAGTGGTAGTCGGAACGTCGTTAGAGGAGCTGGAAAGCGGTTCCGGATCAGCCTCACCCTTCTTGACGAAGGTCATGTAGTCGATATCGAAATATTCCTTGGCAACAGTGAGGCGGAGGATGTGCTTGCCTGCGGTGAGGTTCACATCAGCAGAGACCTTGTTGTATTCGGTGAACACGTCGGTACCACCAACTGCTGCAGGAACGCTAATGCTTTCGGTGATAGCCTTGCCATCCATGGAGAGGGTGAATGCGCCACCTGCACCAGAAGCAACAGCTGCGTACATGGTGTAAGTACCAGTTTCAGCAACTTCTACAGTGTATTCGTACCAGTTGTCGTTGTTGTTGTAACCAATGACGACGCCAGTAGCACCCTTATAGAGGTTGGGGGATTCGTTCTTACGGTAGTCGGAGTTGCCGTTACCGCTGTTTGCAACACTGTAAGACTGGTTAGAAGTACCGTCTGCGTTAACGCCCTTACCCGGAACGTCGAAGTTTTCGGCTTCAATCTTGCCCGGAATTGCAGCAGCCTTGCCGCCATACGGGGTCTGCGGTTCAGGATCAACCACGGTGCCACCTGCGAGACCAGTGGTGTTCACACCCTTGTTGGACTTGAGATAGTTTCTCAACCAGGTCATAGCCTTACGGTCCTGACCATTCTTGATGAGACCGGAGCAACCATTTGCAGTATTGTTACAGTTGAGCCAGGTCTGACCATAGATGTAGCCCCAGAAAGTAATGCCGGCTACATAAGGATCTTCAAACCAGTAGGAGAACTGTTCCTTAATGCACTGTTCCTGAACGTTATCATCCGTGGTAGGAATGTCGTATTCAGAAATGAAAATCGGGAAGTTGTTAGTCTGGCTATGGATCTTTTCCATGGTGGACTTGAAGGTGCTGTAAGCAAGGCAAGCGCCACCGCCACCAGTACCGTTGGCGCCACCACCCTGGCTCATCAAGTCGTGAGCCTGGAGGCCGTAACCGTCAACAGGAGCGCCATTCTTTCTGATGGTGTTGATCAGGTTGATACCCTGGTCCACGTTCCACTGAATGGTGTTATAGTCGTTATAGATCAAGATTGCCTTGGGCCAACGTTCACGAGCCATCTTGAAAGCTGTGGTAAGGAAGGCGTAGTCACCATTGTTATCGCCACCCATAGCCTGGATAATCTTGGTCTTGGTATAGTTAGAATGATACTGACCATTGCCAGTACGAATAGCTTCGTTTGCCACGTCAATCATTTCAAGATCGGGATAATGCTGCTTTACAGCATCAAACCATGCGGTAATGGCCTTCTTGGTATCATCGACGCTCAAGCTTTCGAGCCAGCTAGGATACTGGGAACCCCAGAGAAGAGCGTGGAACTTGAAGTGACCGCCGTTGTTCTTTGCCCAGTTATAGGCTGCATCGCAACCAGCCCAGTTGTAGCGGCCGCGGGTGCCTTCGATAGAGCCCCACTTACAGCCGTTTTCAGCAGTAGCCTGGTTCCACAGCTTGGTGTACGTATCGTTAGGACCAGGAGCGGTGTTAGACTGTGTAATGTTACCAACGAACTTTGCAGCTCCATCGGCGAGACCCGGACCAGCAAAAGCCGGCACAGCCATAGCTGCAGCCAACCCAATCGCAGCGAAAGAAATTTGTTTTTTCATACTACATCCATCCTTTTTTTTGGTTTTCCCATAAACCTGCATTAAATCTACCCTCCAAAATGGAATATTTTAAATCCGCTTCAAATCATTCCGTGGACAATTTATCCATAGTCAATTTTTCTTGAAATTTGTGTTTTTTAGCAAAAAAAGGAAATTTCCTAAAAAAGAACGTAGGCAAACAAAAAAAAACGTACTAGGACACTCGCCCTAGTACGTTTTGTTTGGTGTTTTGGATTAGGTTTTTGAAGGAATTGGTCCTAAACTTTACTTAGCAATACGGAAAGTCTGCATCTGCTTGGTACCAACGTTACGGATAGCGTAGGTTCCCTTTGCAAACTTCACATCGCTTGCAGACTTGACAAAGCCAACGGCCTGGTCGAAGCTATAAGCGCGGAGACGGCCCATGAAAGTACCCTGCATGTCGAAGATATCGTAAGCCTGAAGAGTTTCCATGCCAAGAGCAACGTTCTGGTTGATTGCCATGCTCTGACCCACAGAAGAGCTGGATTCCGGAGCCACGTTGGAATTGCCATTGGAGGAACTAGAGGCAGGTTCAACGGAGCTGGAGGACTTGATGATCGGGTTCGGGTCGGCTTCACCCTTGGCCACGATGTTCATGTAGTCAATGTCAAGCCAGGCGCCAGTGACGGTGAAGCGCAGGATATGCTTGCCCTGGGTGAGGTTCACATCAAAGGAAACCTTGTTGTAATCGTCGTAGTTATCTTCACCAGATACGGCAGCAGGAACGGCAATCTTTTCGGAGATAGCCTTGCCGTCCATGGAGAGCTGGAAGCTGGAGGTGGAACCTGCGGCTGCAACGGCTGCATAAACGGTGTATGTACCGGATTCTGCAACGTTCACAGTGTATTCCAGCCAGTCGCCTTCGCTGTTGTAGCCAACCACGATGCGGTTGTTGGATTTCTTGTAAAGGTCGACGCCGGTATCCTTACGGTAATCGCTATCGCCGTGATTTTCGAAATCAGCGTCGCCGTAGGAGTCATTGCCGGAACCAACGCCCGGAATATCGAAATCTTCCATCTGGATGGTGCCAGGAATTGCAAGGGGTGCGCCCTTGAACGGAGTCTGCGGTTCCGGTTCAGCGGTAATGCCGGTAGCAAGACCAGTTGCATTTACGCCTTTGTTGTTTTTAAGATATTCCTTGAGCCAGGTCATTGCCGGGCGGTCCTGACCGTTCCTGATCAAGCCGGAGCAGCCGCTGGCGGTACCGTTACAGTCTAGCCAGGTACGGCCATAGATGTAACCCCAGAAGGTAATGCCGGCCACATAGGGGTCTTCCATCCAGTACTTGACCTGTTCGCTGACGCACTGTTTCTGAATGCCATCGTCGGTAGACGGGACGTCGTATTCGGAGATGATCACCGGGAAGTTGTTGGTTTCCTTGTGGATCTTCTGCATGGTAGAAACGAAGGTATTGTAGTTCAGGCAGTTGCCGCCGCCACCGGTGCCGTTGTAGCCACCGCCGGTGCTCATCAGGTCGTGTGCCTGGAGGCCATAGGCGTCGACCGGAGCGCCATTCTTGCGGATAGTATTGATCAGGTTGATACCCTGGTCCACATGCCACTGGATGGTGTTATAGTCATTATAAATAAGGATTGCCTTGGGCCAGCGTTCACGGGCCATCTTGAATGCGGTAGTCAAGAACTGGTAATCGCCGTTGTTGTCGCCACCCAGTGCAGGGATAATCTTGGTTCTGGTATAACCGGAATGATACTGCCCATTGCCGGTACGAATAGCTTCGTTGGCCACGTCGATCATTTCGATATCAGGATAGTGTTCCTTGACAGCGTCGAACCAGGTGGTAATAGCCTTCTTGGTTTCATCGACACTCAGACTTTCGAGCCAGCCGGGGTACTGACCACCCCAAAGGAGGGCGTGGAACTTGAAATGGCCGCCATTGTTCTTGGCCCAGTTGTAGGCGGCATCGCAGCCTGCCCAGTTGAACCTGCCGCGGGTACCTTCGATGGAACCCCACTTACAGCCGTTTTCGGCCGTGGCCTGGTTCCAGAGCTTGGTATATTCATCGTTGGGGCCAGGGGCTGTGTTAGACTGAGTAATGTTGCCTACGAACTTTGCGGCACCATCAGCAATACCGGGGCCTGCGTAAGACATGGTTGCAGCGGCGAGACCCGCTACAGCAAGAGAAATAATTTTTTTCATACACCAATCCTTGAAAAAAAGCCAAATCATCCTCCTATAATGTATCCTCCAACTTGGAACATCGCTCGCCACCCGAACACAGTCCTATGGATAATTTGTCCACGGAGCAATTCGTACCCTTCAAAAAAAAATTTTTTTAAAAACAAGGTTTCCCTTTTTTTTCTAGACAACGCAAAAAAAAACGGCGCTTTCTTAACGAAAGGCCGTTTTTCACAGTTACATTAGTTCAAGTTTACTTGGAAACAGTCACAGTCTGGACCATGCCCGTTGCCTTAGCGCGAACATAGTAGACGCCCTTAGCCTTGAGGAAGTTGCTGGACTTGACAGTCTGAACAGCCTGTTCCATGCCGTAAGCAGTCAAACGACCCATGAAAGCGCCCTGCATGTCGAACACATCGTAGTCAGCGCGGACGTTCACGCCCATCTGGACCTTGCCTGCGATAGCAGCAGGATCAGTCTTTTCGATTTCGTACGGATCCTTGGCATTTTCTCCTGCTTCGAAGTTGAGATAGTCAATATCGAACCACGCACCGGTAACAGTGAGACGAAGGATGTGTTCGCCCTTAGTCAGGTTGACAACAGTAGAAACCTTGTTGTAGTCACTGTAGTTGTCTTCGCCGGAGGCTGCTGCCGGGACCGCGATAGCCTTGGTAATATCTTCGCCATCGACAGAGAGCTTGAAGCTGGAGGTAGAACCAGCGGCGGCGACAGCGGCAAACATAGTGTAAGAACCGGTTTCTGCAACGTTAACTGTGTATTCGTACCAGTTGCCTTCATTGTTGTAGCCAATGACATTGCCGGTAGCCTTCTTGTAAATGCTTACAGAAGTGCCCTTACGGTAGTCGGAGTCGCCCTTGTTGGAAGATTCTGCAGTGCTATAGGAATTGTTGCCATAACCAACACCCGGATTGTCGAAGTCTTCGGCTTCAATCTTACCCGGGATGACAGCAGCTGTACCCTTGAACGGAGTCTGCGGTTCCGGTTCTACTACGGTACCGGTGTTGTTCTGGCCCTTGGCCAAGTTATTCTTGAAGTATTCTTCCAGCCAGGTGAATGCGGGGCGCTTACGGCCATCCTTTTCCATGATGCCGGTATTAGCAGCCCAGGTCGCGCCATTGATATAACCCCAAATGGTGATACCGCCAATCCAGGGAGTTTCCCACATGAAGGGAATCTGGTTGGCATAGTCGTTCTTCTGCTTGGTATCGTCGGCTTCGCCGATATCGTATTCGGAGACCAGCAGGGGAATGCCCACTGCATCGTGAATCTTGGTCATTCTGGATTCAAAAGTGGACTTATCCATGCCCTTACAGTCATGGGCCTGCTGACCATAGAAATCGATGGGTGCGCCGTTCTTGAGCAGGGTCTGCACCATTTCGATACCTTCGTTCATCTGCCAAGAGAGGGTGTTATAGTCATTATAGATGAGCTTTGCCTTGGGCCAGCGTTCACGGGCCATTTCGAAAGCCTTCTTCACGAAATTGTACTGATGCTTGTTGTTGACGATGTCGTCTCCACCCAAAGCCTGAACGATATAAGTGCCTCCACATTCCGGATCGTCGGTACTGATGCCTTCGGCACCTGCAGCAGGCTTGCTATAGCCAGAGTGATAGTTACCTTTCACCGGGTCACCAGACCAAATTGCTTCGTTCACCACGTCAATGTATTCCAGGTCAGGGAACTTGGCCGCAACGGCATCGAACCATTCGGTAATATACTGGAGGGTCTTTTCCTTTGTAATGCTGGGATTTTTCTTGGTACAGAGGAAGTTGGGCTTCTGGGAGCCCCAGATAAGAGCGTGGAACTTGAAGGTACGACCCGGGGCAGCCTTGGCCCACTTGTAACCATTTTCGCAACTATCGAAGCCGTTGAAATTGAAAACGCTCTTGCCGTTTGCATCGACAGAGTGGATTGAGCCCCACTTACAACCGTTTTCGTTGGTAAGCTGGTTCCAGTAAGTACCCATGTCGGATCGAATCTGAGAACTGGTAGTAATGTTTCCAAGGAACTTGGCACCGCCATCGGCAAGAGCCGCATGGCTTACGGTTGCGGCGGCGAGACCAGCAGTCAAGAGCGTCATAATCTTTTTCATAGCATCATCCCTGTTAAAAACAAGTTTTTTCTAAAACTATCTACCAGTCGGGATTTTAACCCCATCTGAAAAATGTTTCTATGGACGTTTTATCAACGGGAATGGTGAAATATGTCACACAGTCTATAGATACAAACGATACACTTTATTGATTTTGACATTTCAAAACATTTAACACCTTATGCAAACAATCTATTTTATTTGACGTATGGGTCACTACAGAAGAGGGAAACATGAATTTCAAAAAATTTATATCTGTCTCAATTTTGACAGTACTTTCCGTAGGAACATCCATGGCTAAAGACTATTCCGGCGCAGAACTTTACTCTAACGAAGAATGGCTATACGGCAAGTACGAAGCCCGTATGTACATGGGAGCAGTCTCTGGAACCGTAAGTTCCATGTTCCTCTACAACAACGGCTCCGAAATTGCGGATGGTCGCCCCTGGGTAGAAATCGATATTGAAATTCTGGGCAAGAATCCCGGCAGTTTCCAGTCCAACATCATTACTGGCAAGGCTGGCGCCCAGAACACCAGCGAAAAGCATCATACTGTAAGCCCTGCAGCAAACGCCTCCTTCCACACTTACGGTCTGGAATGGACTCCCGATTACGTTCGTTGGACATTGGATGGCAAGGAAGTCCGTAAGGCCACCAAGGGTAGCCAGATCGTTAACGATCAGGACCAGGTTGCCGCCCTCAACAAGCCTCAGGGCATCCGCTTCAACCTGTGGTCCCATGAAGACGCGGGCTGGGTTGGCCCCTGGGACGACAGCAAGCTTCCCGTATTCCAGTTCATCAACTGGGTGAAGCGCTACAAGTACACTCCGGGCCAGGGTCCCGATGGTTCTGACTTCACCCTGGATTGGACCGACAATTTTGACACCTTCGATTCTCAGCGTTGGAGCAAGGGCGACTGGACCTTTGACGGTAACCGCGTAGACCTGACCAAGAACAACATTTATTCCAAGGAAGGCATGCTGATTCTCGCCCTCACCAAGAAGGGCCAGGAAATGTTCAACGGCCAAGTTCCTAAGGATAACGAACCCTCCCCCGTTTCCTCCAGTACCGCGCAGCAGGAAAAATCCAGCAGTTCCTCCGTAGTGGCATCATCCAGTTCTGTACAGCAGACCGTTTCCTCCAGCAGCGTGCAGCCAATTCTCTCCTCCAGCAGTGTATTTCAGGGCATCGAACCTGTAGCAAAGAGCGCATCACTCATCGGCGCAGAAATCAAGAACTCCACCTTGATGCTGAACGTTCCTTCCGCAGGCGATATCACCTTGGAAATCATGAATGCGCTGGGCAAGGTTCAGATGAACACAACAAAGCATTATGACACCGGTAGCTATGCAATTTCTGTAGCAAACCTCCCGGCTGGTCAGTACTTCGTGAACGTAAAGCAAGGCAACCACAAGCAGACCTTGAGATTCATGAAGAAGTAGAGCCCCAAAAACACCCAAAAACACCCCACACGGGACCTGGCAACAGGTTCCGTGTTTTTTTTGTAATGCCGAAAGTCGTTTCCAACCTGGCTTGGCATAGGCTTTCTGCAAAAAAACAAAAACCACAGAACGAATCCTGTGGTTTTCTTGTGATTGATTATGGCATTACATGTCTTTTGTGCGGTTAGCTTTACGTTCAGCCCTTGCTGCGTCACGTTCTGCCTTAATCGCCTTCTTTTCAGCCTTGTGTTCAGCAATTTCAGCCTTCTTGGCATCCTTGCGCTCAAAGCGTTCCTTGGCGCGATCTGCACGGGGATCTTCCTTGACAACCTTAGCTACGTCTTCGGCAACTACGGGCTGATCTACAGCAGAAGCCACCTCATCCTGGGCAAAGGATGTTGTTGCAAAGAAACCGACCAAGCAACAGCCAAACCCAAGAAATTTTCGGGAGCATTTAGAACAACGGAACAAAAAGTCCTTTTTTTGCAAAAAACCTCCCCCATTTCTGGGGAAGGTTTCTGGAGTGTGTATGAAAGGATCTTTTTGGCTTAGCGAATAAGCCCAAGACTACTTAACCTGCACGCGAGTTACATTGCCGTGATTTCCACGAACCATGTACATGCCGTTGGCAAAGCCTGCGTCCTTGAGGGAACTGGAGAGTTCCTGTGCAGTGGAGCCTGTGAGCTGGACGCGACCAATGTGCTTACCGGTAACGGCGAACACATTGAATTCCTGGGATGCGGAGAAATCAAGGTTCAAGGAGCCTGCGAAACCGATAGACTGACCGTCATCATCTTCCTTCTTTTCTTCTTCCTTGCCAGGAATGGGAGAATCGTCTTCGCCATCCTTGCCCTTTACGAAGTTGATATAGTCAATATCCATCCAGCTACCCGTAACAGTAAAGCGCATAATATGTTCACCCTTAGTCAGGGTGACGTTTGCACTGACCTTATTGTAATCATCGTAGTTATCTTCGCCAGCGGTAGCCTGGGGAACCTTGATGGTATCGGTAATGTCCTTGCCATCCATGGACAGCTTGAAGCTAGAAGTATTATTTGCAGAGGCAACGGCGGCAAACATGGTATAATCACCATCTTCAGCGACGTTCACAGTGTATTCCAGCCATTCGCCAGCCTGGTTATAACCCACCACAATGCGGTCATTGGACTTTGCGTACAAATCGACGCCGGTATCCTTACGGTAGTCGGAATCACCGTGGTTCTCAGAATCATCCTTGTAGGAATCATTGTCCTTGCCTACGCCCGGAATATCGAAGTCTTCCATCTGGATGGTACCAGGAATGGCGAGAGCCTGGCCCTTGAACGGTTCCTGGGGAACAGGCTTCACTTCAACAGTATCTGTCCAGGAATACTGCATGCGGTCTACACCGGACTGGTTCACAATATTCAAGGTGGTGTTTGCGCCTGAGCCGGAGCGAGTCACCATGCTGTACCAGTCTCCATCGCGGAGGCCCACCCAGTAGAAGCTACCCATCTTCCATTGACGCAGCTGTTCGGACATGCCGCGAATGTAAGCCATGAAGTAATTCTTAGGATTGGGATCGTTGTAATCCATGATTTCGTAATGGACACCGTTCTTGTCACCAGGGCCCATGGCGCCACCCCATTCGGTTGCCACGGTGCGGTCGGCATACTTGCCCACCTTGCCCTTGAAACTGTTCATCCAGCCCTGTTCGGTGGTAATACTCATGTTCCAGAAGGTGTATTCGTGCACTGCAAAAAGGCAGCCGTCAAAGCGGGAGTCGTCGGCAATATCAGGCACATTCCATGCCAAGCCGGAACCGTCCAGCAAAACGTGGTCGCGAGGAAGATCCGGATAACGGGCCAGCCACTTTGCGTATAAGTCGCGAAGTTCTGTCTTGCTGTACATGTGGGGTTCGTTAAATATTTCAAAATAGGCATCGGGATTGCTGCCGTATTCCTTGACGACGGTATCCCACATTTTCCACCAGTCGTCCATATTCTTGGGACCGGCGGGCTGTGCAGGGCCCCAGTAACCGATGAGCATACGGCCATGAGCCAGAATACCATCGATAATGCCCTTGTAGGAACTCCAGGCCTTTAAAGCCGTAGGTTCGTTAATAGGAATACGCAAACTGTTGATGCCCAGTTTTTCTACAAACTGGCTCATGACGCGATCGGACAGCGCATAGGCCGCCTGATAGTCTTCAGTTCCGGTCATACCGGAAAGTTTCAACACATCGGAAACGAAATTGTCGCGCTTATCGGCCCAGTTTGTACCGCGGAACTGATTTGTAACAGCGAAGGAACTGGTGGCAGATATCGCCGCAATGGAAGCTGCCACAGAGGCCGCTTTTAAAACCTTAGAAAATCCCATTTTATTCTCCCTATACGAGGTTTTCCCAAAAACACTCGCTAACCAAGAGGAGCCCACCACGGCAACCTCACAACATCAAAGATATTTTCATAAAGCGCCATAAAAAAGCCCTTTGCGAAAACTTCCTTTGATGATTTATCAATAGCAAAAAGTTCCGGAATTTCTCCCGGAACTTTAATGTCTTACCATGCTTCGTTAGACAATTACTTCACTTGTACCTGCATGGTCTTGAAGCCATTGACTTCACGGACCATGTAGACACCCTTTGCGAAGCCTGCATTCTTGAGACTTGCAGACAGGTTGTTACCAGCCATATCTACACGGCCCATAAACTTACCGGTAGCAGCGAACACATTGTACTGCTGAGCACCGGTAGTGTTGAACTGAACGCCCGCAAAGATTGCCTCAGTCTGGGTTGAGTCGGAAGGATCCACATTCTGGTCTTCCTTGCCTTCTACAGGAGCGTCGTCCTTGGCGTTTTCACCAGCCACAAAGTTCACGTAGTCAATGTCCATCCAGTCGCCAATGACAGTGAAGCGCATGATGTGTTCGCCCTTGGTCAGGTTCACGTTGGCCTTCACCTTGTTGTAGTCATCGTAGTTTTCTTCACCTTCGGCAGCCTTGGGAACAAGGATTTCTTCAGTGATATCCTTTCCGTCCATGGACAACTTGAAGCTGGAAGTGGAACCTGCAGCAGCAACAGCGGCATACATGGTGTAAGTACCGGTTTCAGCGACGTTTACTGTGTATTCCAGCCATTCGCCGGCCTGGTTGTAACCCACGATGACGCCAGTTGCCTTCTTGTAGAGGTCCACACCGGTACCCGGGCGAAGATCGCTATCGCCATGGTTTTCGGAATCCATTTCGTTGAAGGAAGCGTTACCTGCGCCAGTGCCCGGAATGTCGAAGTTTTCCATTTCGATCTTGCCAGGAATGGCAGCGGCCTTACCGCCAAAGGGTTCACGAGGAACGGGCTTTACAACAAGGCGTAGCAACACAGAACCGTGAGCAGGAACTTCTGCCGAAACACTAGATCTAGGACCAAGATCCTTCTTCTGCCAGGCATCACGGACTTCCACCTCGCCTTCTACGCCAATATCCTTAAAGTTGACTTCGATAGTCTGGGTAGAGGTATTGTCATTCAGGAGGGCTACAGCGAGGTCACCATTGCGCAAGGGCTTGGTCCAGACCTGCTTGCCGTTCACATTGGAAATGCGATGGCCCTGAACGCCCAGGGAATCCTGGTTAATGGCAATCATATCCTTGTTCAGGTAAAGATCCTTGACCTGGTTACTCATCTTGCGGACATCGGAACTGATCATGATGGGAGACGCCATAATGGACCACATGGTCATTTGGGACTTCTGTTCTTCGTAGGTCAGCTTATTGTTATCCACTTCAAGCATGTCCGGGTCATTCCAGTGACCAGGCTTTGCAACCTGCCAGTATTTATTGTTGGCATCGATAATTTCGTAAACGCCGCGATACCAGGAGGTAGATCTCCATTCGGGACCGATATCGAAAGTGGTGCGCCACAAGTTGGCAATTTTCGGCATCCAATCCTTGTATTCCCACATGCAAATACTGAACACGATGTCGCGGCCGGAATTACGGAGGGCTTTGGACATACGAGTGTAATCTTCTTCCTCGTTGGAACCCGGAGCCTTATCGCAGTTATCGTATTTCCAGTAGTCTACGCCCCATTCGGCCAACTTCTTGGCATCCTGTTCTTCGTGACCATAGGAGCCGCTTTCGCTCTGCCAATTGGAATTATAATGATGGCAGGTTCGCTTACCATGGTCACCATAAAGACCGAACTTCAAGCCCTTCTTGTGAACATAATCAGCAATTGCCTTCATGCCGCTGGGAAAAGTTTTCGGATTATTCTGAAGGTTGCCCTGGGCATCGCGCTTGGTATCCATCCAGTTGTCGTCCAGATTCAAGTAGATATAGCCTGCATCGCGAAGACCAGATTCCACCATGGCGTCGGCGATTTCCTTGATCTGGTTTTCGTTAATGTTCTCATGGAACACGTTCCAGCTGTTCCAACCCAGAGGCGGCGTAAGCACCAGGCTATCGGGGTGGGCATTTGCCTGAGTTGCCAAAACTGCGGCACCCACCACAGCCAGGCCAAAAGTTCTGAGATTCATAGATTTCACTCCAAGTATCTTGATTATCTCCAATATGTTTGCAGTAACAAAAATATCCGTTTATACGAAAAAAAGGTGGGTTCAGCACCCACCTTCTATGGACGTTTTGTCAACGATAGAACTGTTTTTTTTGTCAACATTAGGCGACTAGTCTAAAATGCAGACAAGCGCAAGGTCCTTTGACGAGAACCGCTACGAACTACCGCGATGTAGTTCCCCTGCGGGAGATCGCCAGCGGCGCCAAATTCCACCAAATTGAAACCAACGGAACCTACGCCACGTGAAATAGCGACTTGACGACCATCAGCATCCAAAAGGCGAACCGTATAGTTTTCGCCAGCAGGAACCCTGACCATCAAGGCAACGCTTGCCCGGGCCATCGGTACGCGGGTAACTTCCAGGGAATTGAGCCTTGCTGCGGACATAGAAATTGCAGACGGGCCAGCAGATTCAATGGTGAAATTATCCACATTCATAAGGAAACCTGTGCCGTTATAGGTAAAACGAATGGTCTGTTCACCTGCAGGAATCTCAATTTCTGTAGATTCCTCGTACCAGTCGTTCCAACCCTTAGTCTTTGCAGGATCCACCGTAATGGTTCCCAGAGTCTTGCCAAAAGCATCAGACACCGTGAGGGTGTTCTTTTCTTCGGATCCGGAAGCCAAACGAACCTTCAGGTTGTACTTGCCTGCGGTCGGGGCCTTCACAAAATATTCGGTCCAGTCACCGTCTTCAATCCAGCCGATATTGGGCTCGCCGGATTCATCAGGTTCAATGACCACGCCATCCATACCCACATAGTCTTCGGCTTCAATCTTTGCGGGAAGAACTACCGCCTCAAAAGGTTCGTTAGTCAATTTCAAGTTGCCATCGAATTCGTACTTACCACCAGCCATAGTTGTGGTACTGACCAAGTTACCGTTATATTCGATATTCAGATTATCCTTGTTGGTAGCGCTCAAGCCAAGATAAGTCAACTTACCGTTATTCCACGCCATGGAATCTACAGTAACGCCACCGCGAGCCTTAAGGCCTGCCACAGAACCGCTGGACCACTTGGAAGGAAGTGCGGGCAGGACGCGAAGTTTGCCACCCTGACTTTGGATAAACATTTCATTAATGCCAGAAACGGCGCCGAAGTTTCCATCAATCTGGAAAGGCGGATGGGCGTCAAAAAGATTGTTGTAGGTACGGTCCGGAGTAAGCAAGTTGCGAACCAGCTTGTAAGCGTGATCGCCATCTTGCAAACGGGCCCACAGGTTGATTTTCCAGGCCAGGGACCAACCGGTGGCATTATCGCCTCGCTGGGTCAATGTGGTCTTTGCTGCTTCCGCTTCGGACTTGGTGCCATCTACAGAAATCTGGGCACTGGGGAAAAGACCATAAAGATGGGAAACATGGCGATGATCACTGCGAGGATCATCCCAGTCTTCAAACCATTCCTGAAGCTGGCCATACTTACCAATCTGATTAGGAGGCAAACGCTTGACGGCAGCCTCGAAATCAGCGCGAAGATCTTCATCTACACCAAGAATCTTGGAGGCTTCAATAGCATTGTTGAAGGCGTCGCGAGCAATCTGGATGTCCATAGTGGGGCCAAAACAGACGTTGTAACCACCATGAGTATTTTCGGGGGAATCGCTGGGAGCGGTGACTAAGTACTTTTTGCCGCTCTTTGGTTCTTCAACCATCGTGGTGAGGTAGAATTCAGCGGCGCCCTTCATGGTGGAGTAGGCATCCTTCAGGAACTGCTTATCCCCAGTGAAAAGGTAATGTTCCCACAGGTGGGTGCTGAGCCAGCCTGCGCCAGAAGGCCACACGCCCCAGGAACCATCCACAGGTCCCGTGCGGTTCCAAAGGTCGGTATTATGATGGACAACCCAACCGCGGTCTGTTCCCCAAATTTCCTTGGCACTCTTGGAGCCCTGAGTGACCAGCGCCTTGATCTTGTCGAACAGCGGTACGCCACATTCCTGGAGATTGGCGGATTCCACCATCCAGTAGTTCATTTCAAGATTGATGTTTGTGGTGTACTTACTACCCCAGGACGGATTCATTTCGTTATTCCAGATGCCCTGAAGGTTTGCGGGCTGGCCGCCCTTACGAGAGCTGGAAATCATGAGGTAAC
>JAKSIE010000034.1 GCA_024398995.1 Fibrobacter sp. | reverse complement strand
ACATTGCGATGACTTCTTCAACCCAAGCCTTGATCTTCGGGTGCTTGATGTCGTTAAGGGTAAGAGACATTATGAGCTCCTATTTGGTTAATGTTAAGGCGACCTGTACACGAGGTTTGTGCGCAATTCGCCCCTTCGAGATTTTTCGAACGCTGAAAATGTATAAAAATTTCGGAGAAATGCACATAGGATAAATTCAAAAATCGTTCAAAATCACACCAGTTTGAACGTCCACTGGCAGTCGGACTGCCGCCGCCGGACCACTCCCCCGCTCCCCTGGTCCGCCGAGAACCCCTCGTCCAAAGATTTTTTTGGAAATTTTGCGTTTTTCTTGCGTTTTTAACAAAAATTTCATAGATTATGCCATGTAATTTTTTTCTTTACTTCCTCGAGGATTTATGAGCTGGTCTTACTCTAGAGAACATCAGAAGAATATTCTCTGCATGATCATGGCCGGTGGCCAGGGCAGCCGTCTGCAGCCCCTCACCCGCGACCGTGCAAAACCCGCCGTCCATTTCGGCGGCACCTACCGCATTATCGACTTCGTACTGAACAATTTCATCAACTCCGGCATCTTCAAGATCAAGGTGTTGACCCAGTTCAAGTCCGACTCCCTGAACAAGCATATTTCCGCAGCTTGGAACCTGAACGCAAGCCTGGACCAGTATGTAGACCTGGTTCCCGCACAGATGCGTACCGGCGACGAATGGTACCGCGGTACTGCCGACGCCATTTTCCAGAACATCAACCTGATTACCGACGAACGTCCGGACCTGGTGGCAATCTTCGGTGGTGACCACATCTATAAGATGGACATCAACCAGATGATCGACTTCCACCTCTCTCGCGCCGCATTGCTCACCATCGCAGCCATTCCCGTGCCCGTAAAGGAAGCAAGCGAATTCGGTATTATCGAAGTGGACCAGGACAACCGCATGATTGGCTTCGAAGAAAAGCCCAAGAATCCTAAGGAAATGCCGGGCCGTCCGGGTTGGTGCCTCGCCTCCATGGGCAACTACCTTTTCACCAGCAAGTTCCTGGTTCGCGAACTGATGAAGGGCGCATCCAACGGTGCAACCGACTTCGGCAAGCATATTATTCCTGCCCTCTATCACGACTATCCGGTGTACGTCTACGACTTCAACACCAACATCGTCCGTGGCGAACAGGCAAGCACCAAGGGCTACTGGCGCGACGTGGGTACTCTCGACGCATTCTTCGAAGCAAACATGGACCTTTGCTCCGAAAATCCGCCCTTCGACCTGTACAACAACTACTGGCCTATCCGTACCTTCAACTGGAACCAGCCCCCTGCACGATTCTTTGCAGGCGATAACGAGGCCCACCAGGGTGCAGCTATCGACTCCATCGTTTCTGCCGGCTGTATCATCGGCGGCGGTACCGTTGTCAAGAGCATCCTTTCTCCGGGCGTTTCCATCCAGAAGGACGCCATGGTAGAAGAATCCATCCTCTTCCCCAACGTGACCATCGGCCCGGGCGCAAAGGTTCGCAGAGCCATTATCGAAAAGGGCCTGCATATTCCTGCGGGCTTCCAGATTGGCTATGACCTGGAACGCGATCGTAAGCTGTTCCATGTTACCGAATCCGGAATCGTTGTGCTGGCCAAGGACACGATTATTAAGGCATAAGCCTTTATAAATTGCATGTGCAAAAAGGCCTCGCTTAAAAGCGGGGTCTTTTTTTTGCTTCAAAAGCATCCCCCGGGGGGATAATTTTGGATTTCGGGGTCATTTTACGGGAAAACAGTCTCATAAAAATTGTATTTTCCCGTAATTTATTACTTTGTTTGCAACATACAACCCCATTCAAGCTTGAAAAAAGCACAGACAAGGGTTGAAAAGTGCGTTTCTAAGGCGTAGCCTGCCAAAATTTGGGTCTAATCGGGTGGAAAATTGTATTTAAATAGCCATCCCCACCCCATATTTTATAGACAAACTAACATTTTACGGGAATAACCCCAAGATTTTGGTCACCTTTCCCGTAAATCGGCATGTTTTTCCGAATTTATCCCCGAAACAAGTCATTCAACCGCCACAAAACCCACATTTTTCTACTTTTGCGCTGTATGAGTGAAGAAGTTACTAGCACGCTTTCCCTAAAGGTGCAAGACATTGCAAAGTCCCCCAAGTATCGCGGGGCAATCTTCCAGATCGAGGCCGATGAAAAGGGCCTGGCACTGGTGGATGTGAAGGAAGCTAGCCTGAAGGTCTATCTGATGATCGACCCGGACTGCGACAAGATTCTCGAGACACGTTTCTTTACCTACGGCGGCCCGGTGTTTACCGCCCTCGCCGACACGTTCTGCAAAAAGATCCAGATGGTAACGGTGGACGAAGCCTGCAAGATTACTGCAGAATCCATTGAAGAAGAACTGCGCGACATTCCCGAAGTTCGTGCCCTCCCGGAGAACGCCGCTGAAATCGGCCAGATGAACAAGCTTATCGCCAAGGTTCTTGAGGAATACCCCGAGAAGAAGGCGACCGCGATCATCATCCGTGAGAAGATGGAACGCATCAAGTACCGCACCCAGACCGCAGAAGGCCGTGCAGAAGCAGACGCCGAATGGAACGCCCTCACCAAGGTTCAGAAAATCGAGAAGATTGAAGAATGGCTCCACAAGTCTGTGCGCGGAACATTACAAGGCGATGGCGGCGACTTGGAAATCCTGGACCTGACCGACGACAACCACCTGAAGATCCGCTTCCAGGGAGCATGTGCCGGCTGTGGCAGTGCCATGGGCGGAACCTTGTTCTACATCGAAGACGAACTGCAGAACAACGTGTACTACAACCTGGTGGTGGATCCCGAGGATCCGCTGGACAACATCAATCAGGAGCCGTCGGTGTTCGGCGGCGAACCCAGCGAAACCTAAATTAGTTGGAAGTAGACAGTAGACTGTAGGAAGTTTTCTAGGATTTCTATTTCAAAAGAATTTTAAATTAAACCAACAAACGTAGAGGTTATTTAGACAATAATTAATGATGCGCGTAGCGCCTAACATTCACTGACTACTGTCTACCAATAACTTACTACCAACGAGGATAATATGGCAAAAGAACCCAAAGAACTGAAGCTTAAATTCGTTGACCCGCAGCCCATGCGCTACGGTGAAAACTCTCACCAGGCAGCTGTTTTCTATCGCGACCCCACTTGCACTGAAGCAAGCCTCGCTACTGCAAAGCAGCTCCACGGTAAGGAACTTTCCTACAACAACATTGTTGACGCCGACGCAGCTCTCGAAATGGCTCGCGAATTCGCTGGTGAAAATGCAGTTGTCATCGTGAAGCACATGAACCCCTGTGGCCTCGCTACCGGTAAGACCCTCCGCACTGCCATGGAAGCAGCATGGGAAGGTGACCCGGTGTCCGCTTTCGGTTCTGTTATCGCTGTGACCAAGAAGGTCGACCTGAAGACTGCAGAATTCCTGAAGGGCAAGTTCGTCGAAATCCTTCTGGCTCCCGCATTCGAAGCCGACGCTCTTGAATTCCTCAAGAACAAGTCCAAGGACATCCGCCTCTTGGAAGTTGGCGAAATCAAGAAGGCCACCAAGATGAAGGTCTACAAGCACGTGATCGGCGGTATGCTGGTTCAGGACCGCGACGTTGACGTTTACGAAAAGTTCGAATGCGTCACCAAGAAGAAGTTCGCAAAGAACAAGGAAGCCCTCGCCCGCTTCACTTGGATCGTTACCAAGCACACCAAGTCTAACGCCATCGTCATGGGTTACGAATACGCTCGCGGCTACTTCCAGGTTCTGGGTCTTGGCCCCGGCCAGCCCAACCGCATTGACTCTAACCTCCGCCTCTGCCAGCCCCGCGTTCGCGACAACGTCGCCCGCATGAAGGCTGCCCAGAAGTTCTTCAACGAAAAGGGCAAGTGCATCGACAAGGCTGGTCTCAAGGCTCTGGAAGCTAAGGTGTTCAGCGAAGTCGTTATGGGTTCCGACGCATTCTTCCCGTTCCCGGATAACGTCGAAGCTGCAGCAGCAGCCGGTGTCCAGTACATCGTGCAGCCGGGTGGCTCCAAGAAGGACGACCTTTCCATCGAAGCTTGCAACAAGCTTGGCGTGGCAATGGTCTTCACCGGTATGCGTCACTTCCGTCACTAATACAGACAAATGCCGCGACCGTCCATGGGCGGCGCGGCTCTTTCGAGTTTTTATAGGTATCCATGATTCAAGCTTCCCAAAAGGAAATCAATCAGAAAGAAAAAGAACTGTACTACGCTGTACTTTCTTTTTTGAAAAAGATCCGCAAGGCCGGCAAGACAACCGACAAGGAATGGAAAGATTACCGTTCCCAGCTTAAGGGCATTGCCCTCTCCCCCGACATGGGCCGAGCCGCCGATATGTGGACCATGGACAACCTGGACCAGTTCCAGCCCGATAACACTATGCTTCCGCCGTTAAACGACATGGAATGCGTTGCACGGGTTTCTCCCGAGTTCTTGTCTCAGTTGATCGAAGCCTTGTACTACGGAATGCTGAACCTGACTCAAGCAAATATGATTTCTGATGAAATCCAGGATGCAGATCCTGATTGCGTCACCACAGCTTCCCTAGAGGAACTCCTTGTAAAGCTCTGGATTGGAAATGCCAAGACCTACAAGAAGATGGTGATGAACTAAAATTCCAGAATTACAGGAAATCCATCCCGATAGTCTTTGACAATGTAAGGATGAGACAAAGCGTAATCATAAATCTTTTGTCCTAGACCGTCTTTAACCAAGGCGGTCATTTTTTCATTTGGAGCCGCGCCGATAGCAGGGCACGTAGGCGTCAGAGCGATGACCAGTCGGCCATCCTTACGCATAATGCGGAGGGGCCAAATACTACAATCAAAAGGCTTGTCCTCCCCTTTCAATATGCAACCTTTCTGCGGATCCAGGAATGTGCAGGGGACTTCTTCTTCGGGGTCGGCGGTCTTGTAGAGATGGTCCAACTGGGTCTGACGGTTCTTGAAGCAGCCCGTTATGTTGTACTCATTTTCGTCGGAAAGTTTCTGGATGGTTTCGTCGTCGAACAAGGGCGTTTCCCAAAGGCTCTGCCTGCGGAAGGAGCAGCAGAATTTGCACTGGGCGCAAGTGGACTTTGAAAGAACTTCAGAAAGCATTACAGGCTCTTTATGGTAACGTGGTATTTGTGGAGAATGACCAGCGGGTAGTAAGAAAGCTTTGCCTTGCGAAGGCCTTCGATGTTAATGTCCTCTTCGCGGTTGATGAGGCCTACCCCACCAAGGCTTTCGGCGAACAGCTTGTTGATGGCTGTGTAGCCACCATTTTCGGCGTACTCCCCAATAACTTTTTCAAAATGGATGTCCCAGACGCCGGAGCTGATTTCTGTGGCCATGGTCATGCCGGCAGGATTTCCATCAACATAGAGAATCGCACCTCTGAAGCCAAGTGCGTCCATACGGTACAAGGCTTCGGCAATGGCATCAAATTCGGCGCAACGGGACTTGCGGTCTTCGCAACATTCGGCGGAAGCATCGTCAACGCAAGGATTGGCGACGTTCTCCTTGGCAATTTCGATGGTTCCACTTTCAATAAGCCAAAGCTTTTCTACGTCTAAAGCGTCTGCTGAATTTTCTGCGGTAATGGGGCGCAGTTCATAATCACTGTAGGTGCGGTTAAAGCGGGAAAAATGATTACGCTTCTTGCGATAATCTTTACCCTCAAGAGTAGCCAAACTTTCTGCAGAATAGATGTAGTCGCTATCGCCGCGGTTCTCTTCAACAGCGGCACGTTCACCAAAATACTGCTGAAGGATTTTCAGTTGCTCCTGGGTCACCAGGCAAAATTCCAGAGGGCGATTGCTTTCGGCAGCGTGCTGTTCAATCAACTGAATCGCGTCACCCACATCAAGCGCACCCCCCAGAGGAATCGTGTAGCCACGACGGCTTCCCTTTCCGTTGTAGTAGCGGAACAAGGTCCCGTTTTCAAAGGCGATTTCAGTACCGTACTTTTTACGCAAGAGAAAAAGATTACCAAAGCTGGCATCACTGCCTACATAAGAGGCTTCGCCAACAGCTTTGCAGACGGCTTCGCGATCGGAATGTTCTGGGGACTTGAATTGCAACATGTTTTATAAAAAATTCATTTATTGGCAACTTGGGAAATTATAGCAATAATGAAAAAGCAAAATACAGGGTCAACGCATTTTTCTAGATTTGGGCCATGACTCAGAATGTTTCTGCACAAAAAGTTCGTGTGATTGGTGGCGGTCTCGCCGGTTGTGAAGCCGCATTGCAGTTGGCAAGCCGCGGTTTTGACGTTCATCTGTACGAAATGCGCCCGGTAAAGCCAACCCCCGCCCATCGTGACGGCCACTTGGCTCAGTTGGTATGCTCCAACAGCTTTAAGGCTTTGGGCGTTACCAGTGCCCACGGACTTTTGAAGCAGGAACTGAGAATGCTGGGAAGTTTTCTCATGGAATGCGCTGCGGAAGCCGCCGTGCCCGCTGGAGATTCCCTGACGGTGAACCGCGATATTTTCAGCGACCTTGTGGAGGCCCGCATTAACGCCTGCCCCAACATTACGCTGCACCGCGAAGAAGTTACCAGCCTTGAAGGGGACTGCCCCACGTTGGTTGCCGCAGGGCCTTTGGCCAGCGACACTCTGGCTGACGACATCTTCAAGCGGCTGGGCAGCGACCGCCTGCATTTTTACGACGCCATCGCTCCTGTGGTGGAAACGGACTCCATCGACTTTGACCACGCCTTTTATATGAACCGTTGGGAAAAGGGCGAAACCGCAGACTTCATCAACTGCCCCCTGGATCGCGAGACTTATGAGAAGTTTGTTGCCGCTCTGGTGGACGCCGAATCTGTGGAACCCCGCCCCTACGAAAAGCACGAGCTGTTCGAAGGCTGCCTACCTGTAGAAGAACTGGCCCGCCGCGGTTACGAAACTTTGCGTCACGGCCCCATGCGCCCCATCGGATTGGGCCTTGGCAATAACGGCAAGCTTTGGTACGCCGTGATCCAGCTTCGCGCCGAAAACAAGCAAAAGACTTTGTACAACATGGTGGGTTTCCAGACCCGCCTCAAGTGGGGCACCCAGAAGGAAATCTTCACCATGGTGCCTGCCCTGAAGAACGCAAACTTCGCACGCCTGGGCTGCATGCACCGCAACACCTTTATCGATTCCCCCAAATTCCTGGACAAGACTTTGCGCCTGCGCCCGGATCTGGAATGCGCCAAGGATTTGCCGCCCATCTGGTTCGCCGGTCAGATTACTGGTTCCGAAGGCTACACCGAAGCAGTGGCCACCGGCTGGTATTCCGCATGGAACATGGCCCAGACGCTGTTGCACGGCCATGCTGACCCGCTGCCCGACGAAAGTTGCATCGGTGCGCTGATGAACCGCCTGGTGGAAGAAAACGAAGACTTCCAGCCCATGAATTTCAACTTCGGGCTCCTCCCCCATCACGAAGGCCTGAAGAAGAAGAACAAGAAGGAAATTCTTGGTGCCGCAGCAGAACGTGCCGTTCGCCAGTGGATCGCAGAACGTACCATCGGAAACGCCCGCTTTGTGAACCCGCAAGCCGACGCGGAATGCGAAGGGTAAAGGAATTGTCCTGCAGCGCTGAATTCATCGATTTCATCAAGGATGTCCTAAACGACGTTGGCGACGTTCGTGCCAAGAAGATGTTTGGCGACTGGATGATCTACGTAGACGAAAAGCCCGTCATCATCGCCTGCGATGACATGGCCTACGTAAAAAAATTGCCGGAACTGGAAGACCTGATGAAAGAGGCCGAATGCGGATTTCCTTACGAGGGAGCCAAGGAACATTACATCCTTGAAATGGAACACCAGTCCCTCGCCAAGGACGTCGTGCGAAAGCTAGTGGAAGTCTTGCCGAAACCGAAAAAGAAAACTAAGGCTTCCGCCAATCGCAAATAGTAAAAAGCTCCCTTATGGGGAACTTTCATTTTTAGTGATCAAATTATTTCGCGACTGATTTAGCGCGGTTCATTTCTTTAAGCGACTACACGCGAATCATGCTTTCGTTGATGTCCGCAATTTTGCGGGCACCGCACATGTACATGGTATCTTCAAGTTCGGCCTTGATTTTATCCAGGTAGATTTCGATACCTTCCTGACCGCCGCCGTAGTAAGAAATCAGCACAGGGCGGCAAATGAGGCAGGCGTCAGCGCCCATGGCCAAGGCCTTGAACACATCCAGGCCGGAACGGATTCCGCCATCCACGAGGATTTTGGTCTGATGAGCTGTGCCGGAAACTGAACCCGCTGCGCGACTTGCGACGTTGGCAGCCTTGACGACAGCAACGATTTCCGGCAGGACTTCTGCAGTGGCGGGAGTATCAGACAGAACGCGGCCTCCATGGTTAGAAACGATGATGGCGTCGGCACCGGCTTCCACAGCCTTCAGGGCGGTGCGGGCGCTCATGATGCCCTTCACAATGAAGGGCACTTTTGCGTAAGCCTTCAGTTCGCGCAGGTCTTCGACGGTCTTGGTACCGCCGCCCTTGCCGTTGAAGGTCTTCAGGTGCGGAAGGCCTGCGCTATCTACCACCACGCACATCGCCTGCGGGAGGCAATCCTTGTACAAGTCCATCAGTTTCTCGATACCTTCGTTGGTACCGGGATTGAAAACGGGAATGCCGCAGTTGCCATGAGCCTTGCCCGATTCAATAGCGCGGTCCCAGACACGCTGGTCGCGGCCATTGCCGTAGGCGTGGAAAATTCCGCGGGATTCGCAGGCGGCCATGCACTTTTCGTTGAAATCCGCCACGTCGTCGGTGGGGTTAAACTGCATGGCGATAGACCCGATGGGAGCGGTAATGAGCGGCAAACTCAACTTGAGGCCCAGCAGATCGGTGCAGGTATCAATGGGAGTGTTGGGAACGAAGGTATCCACATTCAGCTTGATGTTTCGCCAAGCCTTGTAGTTGTCATTGGCACCGTTGCCCGGAGCCTTGGAACCGGGGCCCGGCATAGTATTGCCACAGGCAAGGCCGTTACAGACGGGGCAAACCTTGCAGTTGGGGCCGATGTTCTTCTTTGCGTTTTCCAAAACTTCTTGATAAGTCATTTGACACCTCGCAGGGAAATATATATAAAAAGCCTCCCAACACAAAGATTCAAACCAGCTTCGAAAATATACATAGAGGGTACTGACGAATGTAGAAACAGGGAAAATATGGTTTTTGTGTCACTATATCGATATATTTTTATCAACAGAATTCAACAAAACACCCGATTACGAACACTTTGGAACCAAATTTTCGTTAATTTATTCAAAATTTTTGTCACTAAAATTTACATTAGCAATGTTTAGTGACACATTTTTCGAAAAAAAGCCATTTCAGAAACGACGAGCCAGCGAGCCCCACAAGGGGTGCCTTTCTCGTATCGGGGTAGCCAGATTACTCGTGAGCCAGTACGGCTTCGCCGTGACTCACTCGCCCTACAATCTGACTAACGATTCTTCAAATCGTGGGGTAGCCAGATTGTTCTCGTCGCTACTCGTCTTCGACGAGCGACTTCGAACCCTACGGGCTCCGGCCTGCGACCGGAGCTATCTGGCTACCCTATGTAAAAAGAAAAGGGCCCCCAAGGGGACCCTTTTCTTTTTATCGGGGTAGCCAGATTCGAACTGACGACATTCTGCTCCCAAAGCAGACGCTCTACCAGGCTGAGCTACACCCCGATTTACTCGGATTTTTAAAGAAAAAGGCCGGCCCCGATTGCTCGAAACCGGCCTTTCCTGAGCTATGAAGGACTCGAACCTTCGACCCACGCCTTAAAAGGGCGTTGCTCTACCAACTGAGCTAATAGCCCGAGTGAGTCCAAATATATTAAAGGTTCGCCCTTTTGTAAAGGCAAAGCTCTGCAATATTTTGTACATTTACGGCATGATTTTGAAACGCTTCATGCCCCTCGCCCTAGCCTGGTTCGCAGCCCCTGTTGTGTGCCACGCCTATTTTACCCAGGGCGACGCAGGTCAAGAAGTGTTTTCCTTCATCAATACCTTTGACAGCCCCCGTAACGCCGCTCTCGAAAAGTCCGCTGGCGCAGGTCCTTCCACAGACCCCACCATCGTTCAGCTGAACCCGGCAGCAATACGTTTGCCCGACGGTAAGCACCATATTGCGGCCATCCATTGGCAAACCGGGGACTTTGCCGACAACCAGGGAAGCCTGACTTACACGGGTCACGTGGACAAGTTCATCTACCAGATCAGCTACAACTGGCTGGACTACGGCTCCATCGACGGCTACGACGAGAACAACTACGCAACTGGTGTAAAATACGAACCATTCAGCCAGCTGGCCACGGCCTCCGTCTCTTTCCCCATGAAGCATTTCCAGTTCGGCGCGACCCTCAAGTTCGCATCCGACAAGCTTTCCGAAGATGATGGCGACCGCACTGCATTCGGAACAGCTTTTGACTGGGGTATCGCATGGCAATCCAGCTCCAACCAAGTAGGACTGGCTCTGGTAGCCCGCGACTTCGGTCTGATTTGGCGCGACTACACCGACGACGGCGACGACAACTATTACCCCATGTCCCAGACTTTCGCGGTATCCGCTTACCTAAAGCCAGCATCCGTACGTCGTTTGAGCCTTTACGCCAGCAGCGACTTCCCGCGTTTTCAGGAGGCATTCCTGAGTCTTGGCGGCGAATACTTCTTGGGCGAGAGCTTTGCCGTACGCCTTGGTTTTTCCAGGACCTGGCTTGACCTTTACCGCGACGCCCTGGAGCTTATGGCATCCAAAAAGCGCCCCGACGAAACGAACCGCGCCCACATGCTTAGCGCAGGCCTCGGCTACAACAGCGACCTTTTCTCGCTGGACTACAGTTTGTCTTATTTGGCCCAGGGCCTTGGCATGGAACACCGACTGGGACTACGATTTAACTTCTAGGTTTACGAATGCGACAGTTTGACGTTTTCGTTCTCGACGACACTCCCGATTTTGACAGCTGGACTCCCCTTTTCGAAGACCCTTCCCTAGGTTGGTTCCACGTCAAGGACTGGAATTCCGATCTTGAAAAACTTGAAGCCGAATGGATTGTATTTACCCACCGTTCCATCAAGATCGACCGCGACTTTTTGAACAACCTGGCGCAGGTTATCGAAGGCTACCCCATGGTGGATGCCTTTGCGCCCCGACTGAACTTGAACGGCAAATTCATGGGCGGACTTGTGCTGGACAATGCCGCAGGTTTCAAGTCCATCGATGAAAACGAAAAGATGCGCTTTGTGGCAGCCCCCATCCCTGTGATCGGCGTATTCTCCCGAAGAATCATCCAGCGCACAGGCTTGTTTGACAAGGACCTGCCTGCAGCACTGCAGCTGGCCGACTACACCCTGCGTATGTACCATGCCGGCGGCAAGATGTTCAGCGTGCCATACCTGGTGGCAGAACCCGCTACAGAAATTGGATTCAATTACACCTTAAAGAACTTGATCGGTCCCATGTGGGACATCATCTACAAGTGCCTACCACCTACAAACCTGATTGCGTTTACCTTACGGCACCCCTCCACCATTGCCAAGTGGTTCAAGAGCAAGAAGACGCTGAAGTTCAAGGCAGAAAAAGCCACGGCACTGTCTAAGCTGTCCGATAAGACTATCAAAGAAATTTCCTTGAAAAATAAGTAGTTTCTGCTTCGATTGCTTCGGCTTCGCCTCGCAATGACATATAGTAGTTAGAAGAAAGTCCAGATGGCGATCCAGAACACCATCAGGCAGAATTCCATTTCCTTGGTAATGCCCGAGAGCATGCTGCTAAAGAACGCCATGACACCAATGGCCACCACGCGCAACCAAGAGATATCGATACCGCGGTAGAACAGCGAGATTCCGCCAAACACTTCGACCCAAAGCCAGAACACCTGGGCAATCACCAAATAGCGGCGACGTTTGTGACGCAACGACGTCGTGGAGAAACAAAGGCTAAGTCCCAACATCTTGAAGGGATAGCTCTCCAGCAAAGCTGCTTCCGACGGAGTACCCACTTCGGCACCGAAGTATGTAAAGACCATGTCCAGAACAAGGATTCCGATAATCAGCAAGGAATTCCTGTACAGGTCGGAACGTTCACGCCAAAGGAACATGGCGAAACCCAAAGAAAGCAAGCAGGCAAGTGCGTTCATCAATGGAGTCATTTTGCCTCCCCTGCAAGCTTTTGCATGTAATGGACCAACCCGCGGGCTTCCGCCTTACTCAAGCGGCCTTCGTAGGCATTCATGTTGGTACGGCCATTGAGAATCACCTGCACCAGGGAATCCACGCCAATGGAATCGAGCCTTGCGCTATCCAGTTTCTGGGGCACCGGATAATACTCGCGAACAAACTTTTCGTTGAACTTACCGTCAACACCATGGCAACTGGAGCAACGGGAATTCCAGATCAAACGGGGATTTGAAATTTGTTCGGCAGGTGCGGAATGGACGCGGGCATCGTTGGCCTTGCTCGATCCGCCACCAAAGAAAGCCCCAAGCAACCCGGCAAGCACAATGCAAGCCGCAATAATCACCGCGCTCCAGATAACGCGTGTCTTCTTACTGAAGGACCCAAGCTCCGGCACCACTTCTGAATGGAAAGCCTTTCCCACCACGATCAGCGCCGCAATCAACGCCGACATCGGATAGAGAATAGGAGCCATCTGCACCAAGGACAGTTCCACATTGTCGTAGGCCAGCTGGGCGCTGCACCAAATGCAGAAAAGCACCGTCAAGGAAACGCCCACGAACATGGGGAATCGCAAGGTCCTGGTTTCGTAGGAACGCCAGGGCTCCACATATTCGGGATCATCCGCCGCGGCAGCATTCGCCTCGCCGGGCATACGTTCGGAAACCTGCACCATGTCGCTGTCGTCCACTTCGCCAAAGAAAGTGCTTTCCCCTTCGATGGCGGTTCCAAGGTACCAGCGAATTCCGCAGAAACCCAAGATAAAAACGCTCATGCCAAAGGCCAGCAAGCCAAGGTCCACAAGGCCAAAAGGCACCGAGTCCCCAAGGCCCGGCGACACCAGGAACAAACGTTCCAACAGCAAGCCGAACAAAATGGAAACGTAGATGAGCAGGCGACCTACACGGGAATTCTTGATGGCAGAAACCAACAGGAGCTGCGGAAGGAGGCCTGCGAAAATAAAGGCGGAGGTACAGAAGTTTCCACTGACCATAAAGTTCCAGAGCCAGATGGCGCAAAGGAGCCAGGACCCGATTTTAACGAGCTGCTCCAGGAGGCGCATGCGATAGCCCTCGAACCAGAGGATACAACCTACAAGGGCCAGGCCCGAGTAAATCGCCCCCACGATAAAGTACACCGGGAAAAACGCGCCCCGCCATTCAGGCACGAAGGTGGCGGCAAAATCGAGGCTCACCACGGTGTGAACCCAAAGGACCAGCGGGAACAGGAGCCAGCCCAAGGGCTTGCGAATCTTGGAGAGTCCCGGGAAACGGCCCGCGGCCAGATGGGTCCCGAAGAACAAAAGCGAGAGGACGCCGTAAATCACGATGCAGCAAAAATCCCAGACCAGCGGGGAGCGGATGTTTGCAATATTCATGCGGGCGTCCGCCAAGGGCAGCACCATATAGAAGCGCTCCAATACCCCCAAGTGCATCAGCGGGAACACTACAGCTACAGCCAAGCTGCACAAAGTCGAAAGTTCCGCAAGCATGGCGGTTCGCTTGTCCAGCTTGATGTCCAGCACAAGGAAAATCGCCGACAGCAAGGTACCGGCGTGGGCAAGACCGATCCAGAAGACAAACAGACTGATGGGCGTACCCCAGAAGGTATTGCCGTCAACCGCCCAGGAGGCCGGGCCGTTGTACAGCGCATAGCCCAAGGCCACGAGGCCCGGCAGCAAAAGCAGAAGCGCGATGTCCTTTAAATACTTGTACATCAGCGCTTACCCATAATGAATACGACAGAAGGATCCAGCTCCGCAAGCTCCCGAGGCGCATACAGCTGCCTGCCAGACGTTGCCTTTACCAGCGGGGATTCCGAATCCAGCCAATTGCCAAAGACGATAGCGTTCTTGGGGCAGCCCTCGGAACAGGCGGTCTTTACACCGCGGCCCCGCCATTCCCCAAGGGACTCTGTCTTAAAGCGCAAACGGTCGTTCTGGAGACGGTGCAAACAAAGGCTGCACTTTTCCATAACGCCTTTTTCGCGGAGCGGAACATCCTTGTTGAACTTGCGGGCCAAACCCAGCTTCTGGGCATCAAGGAAATTGAACTTTCGGGCCTTTGCAGGGCAGTTGGCACCACAGAATCGTGTTCCCGTGCAACGCTTATACATCATGGCGCTGATACCGTCGGGCGTATGATTAGCGGCACCCGTAGGGCAAACCTTTTCGCAAGGGGCATCACCGCAGTGAGCGCACATAAAAGGCACTCCCCCACGCATCTCGATCCAGTGCATAAAGCGGCCACGGGCAGCTTCGTCCTCGTTCACCAGGGGAACGTTGTTCTCCATATTGCAAGCCAGAATGCACTTGCCGCAGCCGTCACAGGCATCCAGGTCGATAGCCATGCCAAAACGGTTGTTGCAGTTCGAGCCCTCCAACAAACCCGCAGACTTCATCTTGCCAGGAGCGTTTACCCGCACAAGATCCAAGCGGCCACGGGCCTGCGACATTGCCAGGCGAACTTCCTCTTCAAAAGCCTTGAGGCTAGGGCCTCTCAAATTGCCTTCACCGGCTCCTAAACCATCCAGAACAGTCTTGCGGCATCCGAACAGTAAACCCGCCACCATCACCAAGGAACAAGACTTAATAAAATCACGACGATCCATGCCCCCTCCTATCGATGGCAGGCAGCGCAATAGGTGGCCGCCGGCTTAAAGTTACGTTCCTTGAAAGTCTCGCCCTTGTGGCACTGAATACAAGACTGCATGGTCACCTGGGTAGCGCTGTATTTAAGAGCCGTCCCGGCGGCAGATCCGGCTGCACCTGGCCGTACCCCGTGGCAATCCGTACAACTCACACCGGCGGCAGCATGCACACCGTGATGGAACACCACATGTTCGGGCAAAATAGACTTTGAAGACCATGGATTTTCCGGAGCCCTGTCCAAGGCAGAATCCAGGGCATCGATCCCAGGATTTTCGGTCAAAGGCAAACGGTGGCAATCCATGCAATCCTTCTTGGAAGGCATATAGGCATGGCCCGCACTCCTAGAACCCGTGTGGCAAGCGGCACAATCCAAGCCAATGGAATCCCCGTGCAAGGCGTGATCAAAAGCCGGCGCAGCACCAACCCCGCGAGCAATTCCCGGCGCACTAGAAACCGAACTTTCCACACGCCCCTGACTCCAAATGAAATCAGCCAGGAAAAAAGCGCAAATCATACCAAAGACAGCCACAACGATTTTCACTTGGGCCTCCCCGGATCCTCAGGATTCTTGAGGATATAAAGGAGCCAGGCCGTCATCATCTTGGCCTGAGTCTCGGTGAGGGGCGTAATATCCATGGCAGGCCACTGGTCCGGATGCTTAGGCGTGGGAGCCATCAGGTACTTGACCATCTCTTCGGGATGCGCCTCGTACTGCTGCACGTTGTCGCGCATAGGCGGAGCCGCAAACTTTCGGGCCCAGCGGTGGCAGCCCTTGCACTCGTTGGCAAAAAATTCCTGAGCCTCGGACTTAAGTTCCGGAGTCACCTTGGGCAAGGCAAAAAGATCCAGCGCAAAAAGCACGCTGGCCAAAGCCAAAACAACCAAGACGATCTTAAAACGAGGACCCATCGTATACTGAAATATACTTTATTCCCGGCCGAGTTTATCGCATTCTACAAATGTTTTCTATTTTCTACCCCATGGGAATCATTGAAATCATCGTTATCGCAATCGTCGAGGCCATGGACTGCTTTGCCGTGGCAATCGCCACAGGGCTAAGCAAAAGCGGAATCAAGTACAGCCGCGCCATGCTCCAGGCCGTAAGCTTCGGCGTGTTCCAGGGCGGCATGACCCTAATCGGCTACTTCCTGGGCAACTTTGCGGAACAATGGTTCTCCTCCGTGGCAACGCCCATCGCCTGCACCATCCTCTGCGTCCTGGGTGGCCGCATGATCTGGGGAGCAGTCCGCGGTGGCGAAGAAGCCGCCGCCGAAGCCAGCGCCAAGAACCTGACCATCGCAAACATATTGCTTATGTCCGTGGCCACAAGCATCGACGCATTCGCCGTGGGCATCTCCTTTGCCTTCATCAACGCCGACATGATCACCGCCACCAGCGCCATCGCCATCGCAAGCTTCGTCATGGGCGTGCTGGGCTACGAAATCGGCCGCCGCGCCGCCAAGCAGTTCAAAACAAAAATCCCCGAGATCGTCGCGGGGATTATCCTGGTGGGAATCGGCATCAAGATGCTGTTCTAAGCTAAAGCAGCATTGTCAAGCAACAAATTGACGTAAGTCTGATAAGGCACGCCCGCTGCGGCGGCCTTTCTTTTTATGGCATCTACTGTTTTGACCTTCAGGCGAATTGAATACATCTTCTTTTCTTCCTTAGAATCCGCAATTGTCTTTCTAATACGAGCCAAGGATTCCTCAAACGATTCAGACTCATGGCCACCCGTAATAATCATCGGGTCCCTTACAGTAAAATCATTTTCCAGTTCCTCAATTTTTTCCTTAGGGAGAAAATCATCAACAAGTTTAAATCCTTTGGGCATTTTAGTCTTCTTTTGCATCTTGCACCTCGTTTTCATGAGCCCTCCTTACAGTTACCAATGTGGACAAATCATCAGACACAATGATTGTCCAAAATTTGTTGTCAACCTCAGCTGTAATTTTTCAAACGCATGTTTCGTGATATGCACTTTTCACCTAAATGATTATAGCTATTGTACATACATTTGTCAATACATATATACAACAACCGCAATCCAACATCTAATTTCAAAATAGAGGGATTGTATCTAAAAAAAAGGCCAAATTATTTGACCTTTCGTAAATATACAAAAAATGACTTAAAAAGCTTAAACTAACGGTTCCAGCCGTTGGGGGCGTCGACATCGACGAGGGGCTCGAAGCCACCGCCGATGTTGCGGGTTTCCACGTCGCTCTTGATGCCCATCCAGCCGCGCATTCTCTTGATGCGGTCGGCCTTGGCCTTTTCTTTTTCATCTTGAAGTTTGTTTTCTTCGCTCATATTCGTAAAGATAGACAATTTTATGGATTGCAGCTAGGGCATATAATCCTTTAGGCAACGGACAGGTGGGCCTGGAAATTGCCCATCCTTCCAAAAGGTATCCACAGTAGCTCCGTATGTGTAAAAAATAAGGTAATACATTCTTGTTTCAGAAGTTTCTGTTGAAGAATAATAATAGTTATCATACAATCGAAGACCATATTCATCCGTTCCATTCTTTGCCTTAGGAAGAATTGCTTCCGTCTTTTTACCGACGGTTTCCCAAAGTTCGTCCCAATCACTTTTTGAAGGAATATGCCAGCCCTCTGGACAGATACCGCGATGAGGTTCTTTTACAGAGCAAAGAACACCATTTCCACAACCACCTTGATAAACCGAATCCATAACATCACTCCAATGTCTATAACCAAGACTTGGTGTTGCCAAAGGATCGGTTAAGCAAGTATTGCTCATAAAATTGGAATTTTTCACTCGATATAAAAGGTCATCAGCCATCCATGTTTGTTCTCCAACTTGCACCGTACGATAAGAATGACCATCACGTTCATCAATAATATTTCCAAACGTTTTCAATTCAAGCTGTTTGAAAAGAGTGCAAAGTACTTTTTCATAGTAAATCCAACTTTTAAAACTTTATAGATTGAAATATAAATAAAGTAAGATGGTTTGTTTTCCTCATATAAAAAGGGCGAAGCCATTAAGCTTCGCTCTTTTTTGATTTACCTAGATAAGCTAAAGCCCGACACCAAGGACACGCCGCATTCGTTTTCACGAAGGGGAATCTTGCCGCGAATGCACGTACGGGCTTTTGCAAGTCTATGTCGACTGTCGCAGGGTGTGATGAATTCGGAATGAAATATATGCAAATGCAAGAGAAGTTCAAGAACTTTGATTGTCAAAAATAATCCACTTAAAAGATGCAAAAAAGACTATATTACTTTACATGAATTTTGAAGAACTTCATAAGCTCAGCTTTAGGAACAGAGGCGCTTTGCCCCTATTGTTCCATTGACAGCGTAATTCCTGACTTAGACAATACTCTTAACGTGGAATTACTTGAAGCAATGAACCGGAAGTTTTTCTAAGACCATATTCCCCACGCCGGGAAAATGGTTGTATGAACTTCACTTAAAGCAGTTTGCCGGCCCTGAAGGATTCTTCCAGGTAGCTGGGATTTTGGTAATAGCAGTCGGAATTGAAATTGGAGATGTAGTCACTAATGACTGAAGAAAAAATTTGGATTGCTGTTTTAATTTCTTCGCCAGGTTGCGCACAATCCTGGACCATGATGCTGTAAAGGCGTCCGATGTCGGTATAGGAAGGAACGGAGTATTTGCAGTTTTCTACAGTTTCAAAGGAGCCTGCAGGTATGCCGTAACGTTCGACAACTTCCTCGCCCACTTGCTCAAAGCTAAGGCTGTGGTTGACACCTGCGTCTTTCAGTTCCTTCGCAAAGCCGGCCTCACCCAGCTTGTTTGCGATTACCCCGCGCTTATTCTTTGTTACGCGGGCGACATACTCAATCAGGGAACATACATAAAAGAAATCATCTTTCCGAGATTCAGTCATGAACGACCTCGCACTTGACAAATTTTAAGCACTGCAAAGCCGCCTCTGTATGGAAGCTGATCTGATGGGTCGGATGCTTGAATTCCGCCAAGACCCAGAACTGCTTTCTGTTGATGGTCCCTGCCAAGAAATCATTTACGAAATTCCAGACCGTATCATCTGCCATGGGGCCTTCCACAATATCAAAATCGTGAGCCTTCCCGCTACGGCATGCTGCAATGAAATCCAGCCATTCATCCGTCATTTTCTCGAATGTGAGAATTTTCAACGACTGATCTGGCGTGTACTCGAAATGATTGACCCGGGGTTCCCCATCTCCACGGTTTGCCCACCGGACAGCCTGTGCAAAGTTGTTGGTACAATAAAAGCCCCAGGAAAAGTCCTTGGTGAACCGAGTTTTGCGAATCTCGGGTACTTCTACAATTTCTTTGCTAGCGTGGTAGATGAGCATAGTGACAATATAAGAAATTAAAGACGGTCAATTGAAAAGGCATTCACCTTGTTTGTAGAGAAAAGTACCATTTATTTTTGACACTTTAGTGTCAAAATTCAAGAAATTTTTCGGTAAGGATAAAATCATCTTGTTGATTACAAAAGGTACTTGATCTTACCGGTCGCCAATACTTCGAGGTGCTTGTTTTTTTGCAATTCCTCGATGATCTTATCGGCTGACGTCAGTTTCAGTTTCTTTTGCTTCGCCCAGCTTTGGATAGAAGCTGCAAGACTAGACTTTTTAGTGGAAAGAGTTTTCTGTCCCTTTAGCAACTTCAGGACCATATCCCAGGTCATCGTATTGTTCTTGGACTGAGCAGTTTTCTTCGGCGCAGGCTGAGGCTTGGCTGCAACAGACTTGGCTGCGGCGGGTTTTGCCTTAGAAGTTTCTGGCTTAGGCAACGGGATTGCACTGAGGGTATCTACACGATAGCAATGCTTTTTACCGTACTGCTTTCGAATATTTTCGATAAGGGGATCATACCCTGTATCTTTCGAGAATACGTAGCAAACTGCGCTCTGATCCGTACAGAAAATACGCCCCATCTCATAAGCGATATGGAAATCCAGAGCATTCTTGCCATTCCCGGAAATCTGGCTTAGGAACAGCAAATCCTTGTATTTCTGCATGAGCATGGCAAAGTCGGTGGTAATCTTGGCCTGGGATTCCCCGACAAAGACCTTTACGACCATCCCTGACTTCAAAAAAGAGGAATAGTCCAAATCATGCACATTTTCGTAATCAACAAGGATGTACTTCATGGCGAAGAATATAAAAAGATTTTCTTTAGGATGTCAATATGTCAGCTACCCATTTTTCCACGAAACGATTTTTAAACGTCACTTATTTCACAACAAAGAGTTCTTGCTTCCGATAGGCGTTTCATTGCGTCTTCTTTAGATATAATGCTGTCTATTGTGGAACAATAAACGTTCAAATCATCTTCCCTCATACTTAGGTTACATCTGCTATAGCCTGGTTTTGAGGAAAATTCAATTTCCCATTGGTTTCCTTTGAAACGGAAAAAACCAAACCCGATGAATTTAACAGATTCTACATAATGAATGAAAAAATGATTCGGCACCTTTTCTCCGGAGCCGTATAACCTTTGCGTTCTTGCGAAAGACAAAATAAACTTGCCATTATACATCTCTTGATAATCCGATAATTCCTCTGTATGAAATTCCTCAGACAGCTTGGTAATCTTGGCTTCAATTTCATTCTTTTGATCAAGAAGCTTTTGTTTTTTTGTTTCGTATTCTTCTCTAGTCATGTTTCTTTAACCTTTTCAATTGTTTGGCACTTCGGGAAAGCCTCCATAAGCCTTCCCTTTCGCAGGGAAAGCGACTTCTAGTTTTACTTGTTTTGAGAGATGTTCCCTACGTTGCGTAGAGATTGGAGGTTCTAGCTTTTGCTGTTGGCGGGGGCATTCCCCGGCGTTACTTGGTGCGGCAAACGATCAAGGCGAAATGCCGCGCGCTCGAGCAGGTCGTGTTCCTGCCAGCTATCCAACAGCATCAACGAGAAGGTTGATGAGCCCTGCCGCGAATGCACGTACGGACTTTAGCAAGTCTATGTCGACTGTCGCAGGGAGATTTCCACTCATAGATAAAAACTAAAACTTGAAGTACGACTCTGGAGAAACGCCAAACACTTGTGACAGCTTCTTCGCCATCTTCTTGGAAACGGGGCGACGGTCGTGCTCCATGGCCGAAAGATTCTGGATGGATATGCCAAGTTTTTCCGCTAGCACTTTTTGAGTCCAACCGCGAAGTCCGCGATCGGCCCGAATAGCTTTACCCGCAGTCATTTCCGTAGACATGTTCTTGAACCATTCAGTATCTTCTAGAAGCTCACAACAGTCAACATTGTAAGCATCTTTTTTTACAATACATTCATTTTTTGACAAGTTGTCAACATTCTCATTCATAGAACACGTCCCTTTTGAATATATGGAACTAGATTTGGTTCCAATCTTGTTTTGAGAGATGTTCCCTACGTTGCGTAGAGATTGGATGTTCTAGCTTTTGCTGTTGGCGGGGGCATTCCCCGGCGTTACTTGGCGCGGCAAACGATCAAGGCGAAATGCCGCGCGCTCGAGCAGGCTGCGTCTCCTGCCAGCTATCCAACAACATCAACGAGAAGGTTGATGAGCCCTGCCGCGAATGCACGTACGGACTTTTGTAAGTCTATGTCGACTGTCGCAGGGAGTGATGAATTACATGGATAAATATATGCAAAAGAGTAAAGAATGTCAATATAGTAACCATTTTGCCAACATCGGCAAAATGATTTACTTGCGCATTGCCTCCAGGAGCAGTTTTTCGTCGGGTAGGACTGATTTAAGTTTTTCAGGCATCGCCTTGTAGGTGGCTACACCCATGGGCTGGTTATAATCCTGAAGCAAGTATTCCACAAAGGGTTTGTCGGCATTTTGACAAAGTATTATGCCAATTACAGGATTCTCAGTAGACTTGCGTTCGTCAATATCCTGCGGGTTGCGCTCCCCCAGTTCCTCCACATTGATAAAATCCAGGAGGTACTTGTCCCAGTGATTCAAAACGGCCTGGTGGATGTAAAACGCTCGTTCCTCTACAGAATCCGTTTTCTCTAAAATCTCCATATGATGTGAAAAACTGAGTGCAAGGAAATCGGAGAAGTTCAAAACTTCCGCCATTGGCGAACGATTTAAGTTTATTAGAGCGTGAATGGGTATAATTGGCGTTTTTATGTCAAATTCAGCCTTTTCCAATTCGCCCGCCATTGGCGGGCGATTTAAAAACTCTTCCCATTTCTCGTAAAATTGACGCATTTTCTTAATGCTTGTCGCTGAAAATCCCCTCAGTCCGGGCATTTCGCGTCTAAGCTGCGCACTGATTGTCTCGATTGCGCCGGTTCCCCAGGTACCTTCCCGTGAATTCGCCGAAACAAACTGACCAATGGCGTAATACAGAGAAAGCATTTGCTGATTGACTGCCCGGGCGGACTCCAGCTGACTCTCAAGAATAGCAGACTTGATCTGCTGAACAATGTTATTGTAAATCGGACTGACCTTATCCATCTTGCCCTCCTCGCTAATGACTCCAAGTCAATTTGTGAGACAGCGTTTCTCATCTTCAGACAACTGTTCAATGTTTTCAGCAATCTCCTGCTGGCGAGTCTTTACCGCAAAGTACGTCTGCCCAAGTGCAAATACCTCTTTACGAGGATCCCCGTTCATCACGATAAGGTAACAAGCATAGCGGGAAAGCTTGACATCTGTGATTTTTCTTTCAGATCCGGAGCCTAGGGATACCATTTTGTTGACGTCAACAAAA
>JAKSIE010000033.1 GCA_024398995.1 Fibrobacter sp. | reverse complement strand
GTGGTTACTTCGCGATGTTACTTGCTACGCAACTTATCTTACTCGGCTGCTCCAGCGCTTTTTGAAGCGTGGCTCGTCAAGTATCTTTGCCCATACGAAACCACGGCGGATTTCTGCCTTGTCAAAGGTTCTGCGGTGAGTCTTGTGGCTAGAAGAAGAAAGGCACGGGGCGTCAAGCGGTTCGTCGCCATCGGCGGCGTCGGGCAACGACTCAATTTGCTGAGCCTGTTCCCGCATCTGCTTTGCGCGATCCTCAAGTTCTGCCAACTCCTTTTGGTGCTGGAGCTCTGCTTCACGGCGTTCGCGGATTGCTTCTTCTTGAGCTTCGGTTTCCTTGCGTTCTTCTGCTTCGCGCTGTTCGCGCTTGAACAGATTTGCAAGTTCAACCTTGTCATGTACTAGAAGGTCGCAGAAACCTTCGCCCATGTCACGGCCTATGATGCGATGGGCCTGAAGTTCAGCAAGAACCTGCTGGGCTGTGCTTTCGGAAAAACCGAAAGCTTGCTGCAAGTATTCTACGCAGACTTCTTCCCACTGGATGACGGATTCTGCGATTTCGCGGAAGGTGATTCGGTTGGGGTTTGCCGGCGTTACCACGGGCAAATCAAGTTCTTCATCTTCGCTTTCTTCGTAATTATCATCAATGCTGTCTTCAACATCATCGATGTCTTCGATAGGCGGGGTCGGCGGAGTAAGCGTCCCTTGGGAAGCCTGTCGCTGTGCTTCCTCAAACTGCTTGATCAAATCTTGCAGGCTGCCTTGGCGCCTGGCTTGATTCGGTTCGGCAGGTGGGACGCTGTGCTGCTCCTGAGACGATTGATTTTTCTTACTAGCAGCCACCTTCTTGACGATAACCTCAAGAAGATAGATTCCAGCAAGTATTAATAAACCTTCCATATTCTAGGCTCCAGGCTCGAGGTCTTAGGTTCGAGCATTGAAGGTTGGAATGTTTTTTGAAAATGCGGTAATCATTTTCCGTATTTCAACGATTTCTGTGCTGAGTTTTGCATGGATCTCTTCAGTGATGTAACTAAGGTCTCTTGCTAACAGCAATTGATATTCAACTTCAGTTGTTGAGCCTGAAGCAATTTGCAAAAATCGATTGAAATCGGGGTTTGTTGATCTACCACATCCTTCTGCAATGTTTGTCGGGATTGAGGCTGAGGCTCGTCTTATTTGAGATGTCAAAGCGAATAATTCATCTTTAGGAAAGAACTGTTGCGTAACTCTATAAATCTCTAGAGTTAATGCGTGACTTCGTTTCCAAATATCAAGATCTTGGAATTTTCGCATGCTTTCCCTCGAACCTGGAACCTCGTACCTCAAACCTATTTAGCTTCCGGTGCGCTGCCGATTTCCTTGCGCATCTGGGTGTCGGCTTCGATGTTCTTCATGTTGTAGTAGTCCATGACGCCCAGCTTGCCGTCGCGGAGAGCGGTTGCCATAGCCATGGGAATCTGTGCTTCGGCTTCCACCAGCTTAGCCTTCATTTCCATGACCTTGGCCTTCATTTCCTGTTCGGCAGCGTAAGCCATGGCGCGGCGTTCTTCTGCCTTGGCCTGTGCAATCTTCTTGTCGGCTTCGGCACGGTCGGTTTCAAGGATGGCGCCGATGTTCTGGCCAACGTCCACGTCTGCAATGTCGATGGAAAGAATTTCGAATGCGGTACCTGCGTCGAGGCCGGATGCCAGCACCTTCTTGGAAATCATGTTGGGGTTTTCAAGAACTTCCTTATGGCTCTGTGCGGAACCGATGGAGGAAACGATGCCTTCGCCAACACGGGCGATAACGGTTTCTTCGCCTGCGCCACCCACCAACTTCTGGATGCTGGCGCGCACGGTAATACGGGTCACGGCGTGAAGCTGAATACCATCAAGTGCCACAGCGGAAACCTTAGGAGTGGTAATGACCTTGGGGTTCACGGACATCTGCACTGCTTCGAGAACGTTACGACCGGCAAGGTCGATGGCTGCAGCTTCCTTGAAGTCCAGCTTGATGTTTGCCTTGTTTGCAGCGATCAAAGCCTGGATCACGCGGAGAACGTTACCGCGGGAAAGGTAATGAGCTTCCAGCAGGTTGGTGTCCACCGGGAGGCCAGCCTTGCAGCTGAGGATTCGAGCTTCGACGATGACCTGGGGCGGCACCTTACGAAGGCGCATACCGATGAGCTGGAAAATGCTCACGTTTGCCTTGGAGAACAATGCCTGAAGCCAGAGGCTGAAGAACTTGCCTACGAAGGCGAGAAGAATGATGATAACGATGGCGGCAATGACAATGCCAATGGCGAAAATAGTATCCATTTTATTTTGCTCCGTATAGAGTGTGTTTGTTTTTCTTTGAAAATCTAATTGTTGAGAAAACTAACTGTTATTTGCGCTAACGAATATATGTCCTTCCTGAACGGCATCCACCTTGACGGATTGCCCTGCTTCGATAATCTCGCCGCGGGTTTGAACGTCCAAAAGTTTTACGCTGCCGTCGGACATGGTTAATTGTGCCTGGCCTACGGGGCGAAGGAAAGTCTTTGCTGTACCGATATCACCAGGGCGGACTTCGCTTATGGCTTCGGTGGGGGAGGCTGCGGTTTCAAGGTCTGTCTTTAACATAGGAGTCCAGCCTTCGGGCAGAAGGGGAATCAAGTACTTGCTGGCTGCAATGGGGAATACAAGCGCAATGGCGGCGCAACACAACATATAGAACAGCCCAAATAGCCAGGGCGTGGCGTCGAAGGATTCTTCAACGGCCTCCGGCACGTATTCCGGAATGTCTGCTGGGGAGAAGCTCATGGTGAGGGCGATAATCATGCAGATGATGCCGCCGATGCCAAAGAGGAAGGTACCCGGCATCACGAAAATTTCCACAAGGAACAGGGCGACGCCCGCTACCAATAGCACTGCGGGAAGCATGCCGTCCAGCTGCGGTGCGAACTGGCCCAGGAATACGATACCAATCAGGATGATTCCGATGATGCCGAATACGCCGAATCCAGGAGTCTTGAATTCGATGTACAAGGCTCCGAAACCGAGAATCAGCAAAATGCCTGCGATTCCTGCGATGGCGTTTGCCACGTCTTCGCCCATGGTGGTTTCCACTTCGCTCTTGCGTTCAATCGCCAAAGCGGTTTCAAAATCGTCACGGCCGTTAAAGGTGCCCTGGGAGAATCCCAGATCCTTTGCTTCCTTGTCGGTCATGGTGAGAAGTTCGCCTTCCTTCACAAGAATCTTGGGGGCGCCCCAGAACTTCTTTTCGTCCTTGCTCATGACTTCGTACTTGGCGGATTCGATAACCATGGTGGTGTCGCGCTCGGTCTTTTTGCCGGCGTCCAGCTTGGCGCGGAGTTCGAGAATTTCAAGTTCCGGGGTGACGAAGGCGGAACTGAGCAATTCGGGGTAGCCGTTCTTTTGAGCTAGGTTGCGGAACTTGGCGCGGAGGGGAGACTGAATCTTTTCGCCCACGATTTGCGGGGTGCCATCGCTGTTCTGCACAATGGGGGCGCAGTCGCCGATGGTAGTGGATTCCATCATGTAAAGCTTGCTGCAGGCCAAGGCGATGAGGCTACCTGCGCTGATGGCCTTCTTTTTAACGAAGGCGATGGTCTGGGGACCGCGAATGGCCATGATGGTGTCAACGATGTCGAAGGCGGCATCTAGGCGGCCACCGAAGGTGTTGATTTCAAAAACAATGTAGTCCGGATTTTCTTCCAGAGCCTCGCCAATGGCGCGGGCGCAGAAATCGTACATGGAAGGTTCCACGTCGCCTTCTAACTTAATCCAGACTGCGTGCTTCTTGGCGGGGGTGACGGCGGCATTCCCGGTGGCGGAATCGGTAGCCACCGGGCCTGAAAGACCGGAGTCGGTTGCGGAAATGGCTGCTTCAATGACAGCTTCTGCCTTGGTGGTGTCGGCAAAGGAGAATGCTGCAAAAATTGATAAAAATGCGAAAATTTTTCCAAAGAACTTCATACCATCAATGTATAAAGTTTTTATGTCAAAAGAGTGTCAAAATGCGGGATTTCTGATAGAAAGTCTCTATTTTATTTTGAACGGTCGTTTTGGCCTTCTGCAGACCCGTTTTCACCCCATCTCCAGGGCCTTGGCCCGGTCTCTCACCTGCGCCTTGAACAACGCCTTGCTTGGCTCGCTTAAGTAACTTTGGTCGATCATGGCGTCCATTTCCCTTAAATGGCTGCAGGTTTCTGCAATAAAACGCTGGGCTCGGATTTCCTTGATGCCGATGCGGCGGGCCAGTTCCATAAAGTCCGGCTTGCCGTAGAACCCGTTTGCCTTGAAAAATTCCGTTTCAAAGTCCGCGCCGGAATCATCGCGGGAATCGTCGGCTGGTGCGTTTTCGCTGAAAAGTTCCAATGCGGTTCGGCCAAGTTCTTGAACGTGCAGGGATGTATTCAGCAAATCGTAGGCAGGGGCTAGCTTGTAAACCCCGTCTGCATTTGGGGAGTAGACAGAAAAGTTCTTGACGTGGGCGTCACCGTTACAGACCAGGTAGTTGAACAGAATCAGCTTGAAGTATTTTTCAACGTCGGTGGGATAGGTGCTTACATATTGCTTCATCAGGTCGGCGATCTGCTGGTAGCTGAAGTCGTACTTGTAGTTGGAACCTTTTTCGCCTGGGGTGAGGCCAGCCACCTGGGCAAAGTCTTCCTGGCAGATTCTATTGCCGTCGGGCAGAACATCGAATCGCTTGGTAATGTAGGCCGGTGTTCCGTCTTTAAGATAAACTAGCGCGTTGTCTGCCGCTTCGATTTTGAAAATCTGTCTGGCCATTTGCATGGTCAGGTGCTCGTTGGCGGGCATATCCTTTGTGTTGTCGAACAGCCCTTCTACCGCAGGCTTTAAGATGAAGGTTCCGCCATTTTCAGTAGGTTCCAACCTGCCTTCGTTTACCAATAACGAAAACTTGGGCTGTGCACCAGAAATAGAAATCCGACGGATGGAACCGTTGTTGGACTTGATTTCGGGTAAGGAAAAATCCAGCGTGGCGCTAAACTTTTTTAGACCGAACAAACGCTTGGCACAGGCGGGGCAAAAATCTCGAGGGGTCTCCTTGAGACAACTGTGGCAACGGTTCTGCATGGTGGGGGAGGTGGCGCTTGTCATACGTCCTCCATCACGGTGATGGCGCCGATAGTTTCCTTCCTGGCAAGTTTCAGCAACAGCCTGTAGGAATCCTTGGGGTCGATTTTTAGACTCTTGCAGTAAAGCCTGCGGTTCTCGCCCTCAGGCAGCAAGCCTTCAAAAAACGGAAACAGCTCCTTGGACTTGTAGGGCTCCTGGCGCTTAGGCAATGTTAACGCGATGGCGGGGCGCCTGGACGCAAGGTAGATTTCGTCGTAGGTGAAAATGAATTCGCCCTTAGCCTTGGTCAAGGTACCTGCCAAAATGCCGTTGTAGAAAACTGATGCTTGCCTAGCCATTGACGACTCTCTCGGTTAAGGATAGCTTCAATCCCAGCTGTTCAGCAAGCTTGCAAAGAACTTCAATGGACGGGTTCGCATTACCGTTTTCGATGGCGTTGATGGTCCGTAACGAGATCCCGGACATCTCTGAAAGATCCCTTTGGCTTAACCCAAGGGCTTCCCGTCGCTTTTGCAAAATCTCAAAAATTTCATTCATAATGTGCAATATATTGCTTGTTTTTAATTTAAAATACGAAAAAACGATGAATTTGTCAATGAATGTGCAATATGTTGCGTAATTTGTTTGTGTTTTTCGCGATTCTCGTGACAATTTTCACTAAATGAACCAAAAATTGGCGGAATTCTGCCAAATACTTGACTTTGTTTTTTTTTGGTTACATTTGTAGATGCGCTATTAATTTATTCGATTGTAATGCATCTTGGGACTTTATAGAAGGTGGGTATATGAACAAGAGTGATTACGTTAGAGAACTCGAAAACGAGTTGAACGATTCTAGGTTTAAGTTGTATGCGAATGCGGATGATTCCATATCCGTTTATGGAGAAATTGATGATGTTTCCATTTTTTTTACCATTCCGGTTGATTTTCAATCAATAGAAAATGATGCAAAAAAAATTGTGGAAAACAAGGAAATCTTTAAAAAATTTTTTAATTCACTAACGCCGAATTTGCACAATCTATCTATTGATGTAACTTTAAATAAACTGGATTGAGGCTGAAATGATCAATGTTACAAAATCTTTTTATCCAGTTGGTCAAGGAGGCTTTTATTCGGAGCGAATTTTGTTCAATGGGACTCCATCAACTTTTGTGTATGATTGTGGAGCTCTCAATACGCCTTCAAACACAAGGAAAAGTGCCGCGGCAGAATTAAGTAAATCGATTAACCGCAGTGGTATAGATTCTGTTGATTTTATAGTTATTAGTCATTTGGATGAGGATCATATCAACGGAATTGTTGAATTGGAAAAATATCTGTTAAATACGAATAAACCATTGCCTTTGGTTTTCATCCCTCGTCCGACCCCATTTGATTTACTGTTGTTTTTTCGTAAGACATCTGAATCTTCTCCTTCGTTAGGTTGGTTATTGCAAACTTTATACTTCAATAAAGAAAATCGAGTTGTCTTTATTGATGCGGAAAATGATGATATTTGTTCTGGGGATTATGTTTTGCAAGATGGTTCCTTGGGAATTGGTAAAATGTTAGCGGGAAAAATTTTTTCGCATAAAAAAAAGTTTTCGTTTTTTAGACAATCTGATAAGAAAGCTTTCTGGATGTTGAAATTTTTTGTCGATCAGGGCAAGTTCTGCCATCTAAAACGTAATGAAGTAGAAACTATAGAAAGCATTAAAACAATAACTGACTTTAAGAAGAAAATAAAACGTATAAAAGGTATATATCGAAAAGTACGCTTCGGTATGAATGGCTCGTCCATGTCAATGATTTCTTTTCCACAAGCGAACTGTGATGAGAAATCCTCAATTAATTTTAAAGAATCATATATTACGTGGCTTAATGGTGATGCTTGTCTAAAAACGGAAGCAAAAATGATGGTCATGGAAGAACATTTTAGTGAAGTAGTCAATTGCAATGTTGATTTTCAAATTCCTCATCATGGAAGTCATCGTAGCTTTGGACGTTTTCCACAAAAAATTGGTAAAGTTCGCACTTATATCTGGGCTGGTTTTGAAAATAGATATGGTCACCCGTCAGGAACAGTGCTGAATATGGTAAAGATACGTGGATATGAATGCAATTGGATTACTGAAAGGACTAGTATGCCGATTGTACGTCACGAAACGTGGTTTATATGATATGGAGAAAAATATGAAAGTTACCATAATGAAAATGATGTCCGTGGCTTTCGCTGTGGCGAGCCTTAGCTTGATTGGCTGTGGGTCTGATGGTGTGAGTGTTGAAGATTCCGACGGAAATAGCTATTCCGCGATGAAAATCGGTAAGCAGACCTGGATGGCAGAGAACCTGAATGTAGATGTTGAAGGGTCTTGGTGCTATGATAATGATCCAGCCAATTGTGAAAAGTATGGCCGCCTTTATACATGGAAAGCTGCAATGAATGCGTGCCCTGCTGGCTGGCGCCTCCCTAGTGCGTTGAATTTTCAAATGCTTTTGAACGACATTGGGTCTTCGGAAGAAAATCTTGAAGCGAATAGGCTTGCTGCTAGGAATTTGCGAGCAACTAGCTGGGATTCTGGAAAGGACAAGTACGGGTTTTCCGTTCTCCCTGGAGGCTATTATTACAGCCCTTACAAGGAGTTCGGTCGTCTGGGCAGTGGTGCCTTTTTTTGGTCTTCAACGGAGAGCGATCGCAGCGACGCGTACTTCTTGTGGATTGATGAGGACATCGTGGACGATGGTTACGACGTTGTGGGTGTCGACTACGACGACAAGAACCTTGGACACTCGGTACGTTGCCTTCGAGACGAGTGTGCTCGCAATTTAAGCGACAAACAATTCTGCGTTGATGGAATCGTCTACGACAAATGCGGTGGTGAAGAGTATGATGTCCTCGAGGAAAAATGTGTTAAAAATGTATTATACCCGACTTGTGGCTCGTCTTACTACCATAGCGAAAAGCAGTTTTGTGTAGGTGGAGTCGTCTATGACAAGTGCGACGGCGAAGAGTACGATGTCACCGAGGAAAAATGCGTGAAAAATGTATTATACCCGACTTGTGGTTCGTCCTACTACCATAGCGAAAAGCAGTTTTGTGCGGATACTGTTGTCTACGACAAGTGCGGTGGTGAAGAGTTCGATGTGATGAGGGAATTTTGCAAACAAAATGTAGTTGTTGCTTTTTGTGACACTATTAGCGATAAGCAATTTTGCGTGGATGGAATTGTCTATGATAAGTGCGGTGGCGAAGAGTACGATATCACCAAGAAAAAATGTGTAGATAATGTATTATACTCGACTTGTGGTTCGTCTTATTATATTCCTGGAAGCAACGCCCGTTGCATAAACGATGAAATAATAGAACTTTCCTATGGGGAACTAAAAGACTCCCGAGATGGTCAAACATACAAGACCATAAAAATTGGTTCCCAGACCTGGATGGCCGAGAATTTGAATTATCAGATTGTCACAAGCAAATGCTACGGTGATAAACCTGAAAACTGCGAAAAGTACGGTCGCTTGTACACCTGGGATGATGCTAAAAAAGCATGCCCTGCGGGCTGGCGCTTGCCCAGTAAGGCGGAGTTTGAAAGTCTCCTGGCTGCAGTGGGCACCTCTGGTGGTGAATGGTCCCTAAATCTGCGCGCGGACAGTTGGAAAAATGGAACTGATAAGTTCGGCTTTTCCGCTCTCCCTGCTGGCACCTACACCAGCGAGTACGGCGAGGGGTTTGACGATTTGGGCAACAGCACCAACTTTTGGACTTCTACGGGTTACAATAGCTACTGCGCCTACAACCTGGGCATCAGCGACGGCAACGCGTACGTCGACTACTACGGCAAGCGCTTCGGGGACTCGGTGCGTTGTCTCCAGGACTAAAGCAAGGCGAGTGCCTCGCTAGAACGCTTGCGTTCTGGCATGGTCGAGCCGCAGCGAAGTGGCGTGTGAACGCCACTCTAACTAGGCATCCATCGAAGGTGGATTGCCTAGCCAAGGCTTAGCGAAGCAAAGCCTTGTAACAAAACCCCAGGGGTTCACAATCCCCTGGGGCGTTTTTGTAGGCTTATGTCTTACAAGCTTGCTAGCACTTGCAGCAGACGCTTCTTGGCGGGGCCATCGTTCAGGGGTAGGAACAGCTCCTTGGCGAAGGACTTCATGAGCATTTTCTTGGCGGTTTCGGCGGGGATGCCGCGGCTGGTCAGGTAGAACATCTGGTCGGCGTCAAGTTCACCGCAGGTGTTGCCGTGGGTACATTCCACGTCGTCGTGATAGATCTTCAGTACCGGCTTTACGGAAACGCTGGATTCGTCACCTAGGAGAATGGAATTCACCAGCTGGCTGGAGTTCACCTGGCTGCATCCGTTACCCACGATGACGCTGCCGTCGTAGCTGACGTAGGACTTTTCGTCCAGCAGGTTGCGGGCGAACTGGGAGCTTACGGTGTTGGGTGCGTTATGACGGATGGTCAGGCGCTGGTGCTTGCTGGCGGAACCCTTCAACACGCTGAGAGAACGGTAATCGAAGTTGGCGCCTTCGCCGTTCAAGTCCACGTCAATGCTGATGCGGCCGATGCCTGCATCCTGCAGAATGTTGGAAAAGTGAACCGTAGAATTGGCTGCCTGCTTGATTACAAAATGGCGGAACTGCAGGGGCAATTCGTTTGCGGGGTTTGCAAAGAAAATTTCAAGCTCGGCGCCTTCTTCTACGTTAATGTCGAAGCGCTCGGCGGCAATTTCGTGCTCCACCTTGTTGTCCAGAATTTCTAGGGAAACCTTGGCGTTCTTCCCGATGTTGAAAATGCTGTGGCCGAAGTCGTCGCGGCTCTTGATGAGGCCCATTTCGGTTTCGCCTGCGGCAAAATCCTTCTTCATGGCGGGAGCGGACTTTGCGATGGGCAGGAGGGCTGCGATGTCGGTTTCGGCGGCAATGCCGAAGTCGGCGCATTCCACAGCGGCGCTGTTCGCGACGATCCCACCGGCAGCGGCACCATTAGCGGCGCAATCGGTACCGGCAGTATCAACTACAGATGGAATCTTATGGACCGGGAAAAAGCTCCACAGCTCGTTATTGCGCTTGGGCATGCCAAGGGCGTTGATGCGAGCCTGGGCGGCCTGTGCTAATTCAGAATTCATATAGCTCATGACAGCCTCAATTACTTTTCTTCGATCCAGTCGTAGCCCTGTTCTTCAAGCTTCAAGGCCAGTTCCGGTCCACCGCTCAGAATAATCTTACCGTGGCGCAGCACGTGAACGTAGGTGGGCTTGATGTAGTCCAGCAAGCGCTGGTAATGGGTCACGAGAATCACGGCCTTTTCGGGGCTCATAATGTGGTTAATGCCGTTTGCCACAATGCGCAGAGCGTCAATGTCCAGGCCGGAGTCGGTTTCGTCCAGGAAGGAAACCTTCGGGTCGAGAATTGCCATCTGGAGAATTTCGTTACGCTTCTTTTCGCCACCGGAGTAGCCTTCGTTGACGCCGCGGTCGCGGTAACGGTCGTCCATTTCCAAAAGCTGCATCTTTTCTTCGCAAAGCTTCTTGAAGTCGGCGTCGTTCATTTCCGGGAGGCCCAGGAAGTTGCGCTTGGAGTTCAGAGCCATTTTCAAAAATTCCACGTTGTTCACGCCGGGAATTTCAGTGGGGTACTGGGTACTGATGAACAGGCCGGAGTTGGCGCGTTCGCAGATTTCCATATCCAAGAGGTTCTTGCCGTCAAGTTCTACGACACCGTCGTTTACGGTGTAGGCGGGGTGGCCTGCAATCACCTTGGAAAGGGTGCTCTTACCAGAACCGTTGGGGCCCATGATGGCGTGGACTTCGCCGGGCTTTACTTCCAGGTTGATGCCCTTCAAAATCTGGGTGCCGTCTTCAATACTTGCCTTAAGATTCTTGATGCTTAACATTTTTTCCTCGTTTTTTAAACTTTTTTTGTCGCGCGTTTATGCCTCGGTGATCTAGTAACCGCCCATGTCGTCGTCGCTGTTGCTGAACTCATCCGGATCGTAGGAGTATGCCTCTTCGGGAGGTTCATCGCCCATGGCTTCTGGGGGAGGCTCGAAACCTTCCGGTGGACCAAAATCTTCGGGTGGTTCAAAACCTTCCGGCGGGCCGAATTCCTGGGGCGGCACGGGTGCAGTCGTTTGCGCTGGTGCCGCGTGAACTTGTGCGGGCTGTGGAATCGGCGTACTCATAGCCGGCGGCGTGGTCGGCATAATCGGTGCATTTTCCGTCAATGCGGCCTGGAACTGAATCAGCTTGGAACGGCTGCGGACAACTTGGTCGGCGAATGCGTCGATCTGAATCTTTTCGGCATTCAGCAGATTGTTGATGGTTTGCATTCCCTGGGTGAACTTGGTCATTTCCATACGTGTGTTCACACGTTCCATGGTATCCAGGGGCAAAGCCTTCTTTTGACGGTCACAAAGCTTTGTAGAAAGAACGGTCAGGGTCTGGTAGAACTCGTAGATTTCCTGAGGCGGTTTCCACTGTTCGTCAGAAAGTCCCTCAATAAAAGCCTTCATTTCGGGAGAAACGTTCTCGTAGAGCAACTGGGGCGAATGGGCTCCGGTTTCTGCGTACAAGGCCACAATGGTGTTAACGAATTCTTCAACGATGGGTGATTCGAACATCTGGATGCCGCTGGTGGCCCAGTCCATATCGAAGTATTCTAGCGCACGGTCCATCAAGGTGGGATTGCGCAGCAAGAGCGTTGCAAAACGAAGTTCAATAGGCGGTATAGCGTGCCATTGAATAACGGGTTCTTGCGGCTGTGGCGTCGCAACATCCTGCTGCGGTATGCGTCTTTCCTGCTTTAGGGGGCGAACCTGTGCCAAGGAACGGTCTGTATTGAATCGTTCCGAGATCAACTTCAAATACTGATTCTGAAGTTCGCGGTCTCCAATGCTTTTTACCAGGGACTTGGTGTAGCTAACGAATTCTGCGCGTTCCTCGGGCCTGCGCAAGTCCTTTTGCGTTGCCAAGTAACTGAGCCAGTCGTCTGCGGTGGACAACGCATTTTTAAACGCCTCGGGACCTTGCTCGTTCACAAAGTTGTCGGGGTCGATCTTTGTGCCGTCGGGGCGAGACAAGGCGAATATGCGGGGGGCGATTCCCTTGGGCAATACGATTTCCAAACTGCGGAGGGTTGCCTTCTGACCGGCGGCGTCACCATCGAATACCAGATAGGCAGTCTTGGCGTAACGGGCCAGGATGCTAGCGTGGGTTTCTGTCAACGCCGTTCCGGATGCGGCCACCACGTTTGTAACTCCGCCCTGGTAAAGGCTGATCATGTCGAAGTAGCCTTCCACAATAATGACTGCGTTTTCCTTGGCGATGCTCTGGCGGCTATGATGCAATCCGAAAAGAATGTCGCTCTTATGGTAAAGGGCTGATTCCGGACTGTTCATGTACTTTGCTGGCTTGAATTTTGGATCCTTGTTTTCGCTGAGATCTCGACCGCCGAAAGCAACGATGACACCGGAAATGTTCTGGATGGCGATCATTAGACGGTCGCGGAACTTGTCGGAAATTCCACCGTGTTCCTTTTCGACGGCAAGGCCAGCCTTGACGCAATCCAAAGGGGAAAATCCGTTCTTTACGGCGTGACTGATAAAGCCTTCGCGACCGTCGGGGGCGTAACCGATATGGAAACGCTTGCGGGTTTCCTCGGTAATGTGGCGGCTGCTTAAATACGCCTGTGCCTTTTGACTTAACGTTAGCTGGGTCTCGAACCATTCGCAGGCCAGTTCGTTAAGGCGACGGACTTTTTCTCGTTCCTCTACAATTTCTGCATTTTCAGGAGCGCCCAGGGAGGGAAGGGCGAAACCTGTAAAATTTGCGACCCATTCCACGGCACCCTTGAAGTCTAGCTTTTCGTGTTCTTGAACGAACTTAAAGACGTCGCCGGCGGCACCGCAGGCAAAGCACTTGTAAATGCCCAGGGAGGGATTTACGTTCATGGAAGGGGAGCGGTCGTTGTGAAAGGGGCAAACTCCAAGATAGCGCCCATTACCGGAGCGCTTCAACGGCAAAAAACTCTCAATGACGGTTGCGATATCCGTCTGAGTTTTCAGTTGTTGAATGATTTCGTTAGAGTAAAAAGCCACGGCACCATATTTAGAAAAATTTGGGTCGGGCGTTCGTTTGCAAACTCTTGAAACTTAGGCGAAAACTAGACCACAGCCTTGCTTTGCCATTTTCCGCTGCGCCACCTATAGTAGTTGGCTATAGAACGGTAGAACTCGTCGGCAGCCATGCCCAGCCAAAGACCGGGAAGGCCAAGGTCAAGAACGAACGCCAGGAACAGTGCTGTGCCTACGCCCAAAGTCCACATCATTCCGCAACCAACAAAGGCCGGGAACTTGGAGTCTCCAGAGGCTCGCATGGATGTGGTTAGAACAAAGTTTACAGCCTTGAAGGGTTGCACCGCCACATCGCACCAAAGACACATCTGGCCCAGAGCAATCACGTCGGGATTATCAGTGAAAACTCCAATCAAGTGGGTTCCGCAAAGTGCCATGATTACAGACAAAATAAGTCCACTAATGCAGCTGATGAGAATGGTCTGGTGAACCCGCTGGTCTGCAGTTTTGTATTCCTTGGCGCCGACCAAGTGGGCCACAAGAATCTGGTTTCCATTGCCGAGGCCGATGCCTAGAATTACAGACAAAGCGGCGAAGTTTCCGGCGAAGACGCGGGCGGTCATGGCGAGGGTTCCCAGGTGGGCCACCATGGCGGTAATGAAAACGTTAAACAGCTGGAAGCTGATGGGCTCTGCAGCAGCGGGCAAACCGATGCGGACCCAGTCGGGGAGGATCACCTTGGAACGCTTCAAGTCGCGGCGGTGTGTCTTGTGCTGGATCTTGTAACGCAACACGCACCAGAGAATAGCTGAGGAAATCAACCAGGAAAGTGCTGTGGCAAGTCCCACGCCACGGGCACCCATCTTGGGAAGACCAAACAAGCCTTCCAGGAACACGTAGTTCATGGCGGCGTTGCTGACGATGGTGATGATGTTTCCGATCAGGTTCCAAACGGTAAGGCCGTGGGTTGCAACAAATGCGGTCAGTGAAGATTGTAATGCTCTGAATGCAAAACCGAAGGCTACCACAGACATAAACTGCTGTGCGTAAACAACAGGGCCGCCCTGCAAGCCCATCCAAACGGGAATGCGCCCGGACAAGGGAATGATGGCCAAAGTCATGAGAAGGCCGACCATCAAGCTTCCGCAAAGCACCATGGTCTTGGTGGAACGTGCATGGCTGTTTTGTTCTGCGCCCATGAACTGTGAGGCGATGCTTGCTCCGGCCTGGGAGAAAGCGTTAATGGCGGTGAACAAAGCCGCGAGCACGGGCATCAATGCGCCGACGCCGGCGGCCGCTTCTTCGGAAGTTCGTGACAAGAACCAGCTGTCCATCATGGGCTGGATCATATTCACGGCAAAGGTGAAAATTAAGGGCCATGATAGGCTCAGAAGAGAACGGTCTTTTACTTGTTTCCCTGACATGGCGCCAATTTTAGAAATTTGATGGCGGCCTTGGTAAGGTGTTTTTTAGACTTTTGTTTGCGTCTGTATACGTTGGATTATTTCGTCCACGTTGGTGAATGCGCAAACTGGCAGGCTGATGGCTTGAGTGCAGGCCAAGGTTGCTGCTGGGTTTTCGGCGATGTCCATGTTCCGGGCGAAGCACTTCTGGCTGTGCAGTGTAGCGGGGTAGTGAATGCAGAATGGCACCTGCACATTTTGCAAAATTTTAATGAACGAATTCCGGTCTTCTACCAGAAGGGTGTACTGGGCAATGGTGCTGGAATTGCCTTTGGCCAGTTTCTGAGGTATAATGCCTGCGACGGCGCTAAAAAACTCATTATACTTGGCGGCGTTTGCCTGACGAACCCTCAGTTCGTCGTCCAGATGGCGTAGCTTGACCCGCAATATTCCAGCCTGGATCGCATCCAGACGGCTGTTTATGCCAATGATGTCGTGCTGGTAGTGGCCCTTGCTGCCGTGGTTTGCAATCATTCTGATACGTTCTGCAAGTTGCGGATCGGCGGTAAACAGCGCTCCGCCGTCACCGTAACAGCCCAGAGGCTTGGTGGGGTAGAAACTTGTAATGGCGATGTCGCCGAAGGTGCAGGCGGCGCGGTTCTTGATGCTGCCGTCTTTGGAAACTGTGCTGAGAATGGCGCCGAAGGCCTGGGCGGAATCCTCCACAATCCAAAGATTGTGCTTTGTGGCAATTTCGCGAAGTTCGTCAAACGGGGCACACTGGCCGAACAGATTTACCGCGATAATGCCCTTGGTCTTGCTCGAAATCAATTTTTCCACGGATCTCGGCGAAATCTGTAAAGTTTCGCGGTCTATATCGGCAAATTTCGGGATGGCTCCCAAAAAGGCAACACATTCCGCCGGAGCGATAAAGGTGAAATCCGGGACGATTACTTCATCCCCGGGGCGCAGGTCCAAGGCCATCAATGCTATGGTCAGGGCGTCCGTTCCGCTGCCGCAGGCCACGGATTCAACGTTTTCGTTGCCGCTGGAGTGACTTTTTATGTATTCAGAAAGCTCTTTTTCTAGATTTGCAACCTGGCTGCCGCCAATGAAACTACCGCTGTCCAGGATGGATTTTTCCATTTCCTCGAATTCTTTGCGGTACGTATTTCGTTGTTCGACAAGGTTTACAAAGGGAATCATGGCCTAAAAAATAGAAATTTTTCGGTACCCCTTGAAATATTTCAAATAATTACTAACTTTGAGCCAACATTTTTAAGTAGGTTTTCACCCGGAGATATTAAGGTGCCTCAACACAAATCTTGCAAAAAGCGTTTGCTCCAGGCCGAAAAGGCCAATGCTATGAACCGTTCCGCTCGCTCTGCCATCCGTACCAGCCTCAAGGCTATCCGCTCTGCTGCTACTAAGGAAGAAGCTCTGAAGGAATTGCCGAACTTGTTTAGCCAGCTCGATAAGGCTGCTTCCAAGCATCGCGCCGGTTTCTGCGCAAATCGCGCTGCCAACTACAAGGCAAAGGCTGCAAAGATCGTTAACAGCCTCGCTTAATTAGCGTCGCCTTTCGATTTTAGCAATCGTTATTAGAAATGTGCCAGAGTATGTATTTATACTCTGGTCTTTTCTGCATTTTGTGAATATCTTGTTGAAAAAGTTTGTTTCTTGACAGCGGACTTTTTTTTTGAAGTCGTGCTGTTTTTTTTCGAAGTCGTGCTATTGCAAGAAGCTCCCACTAGAGTCGGGGGCTTTTTTTTGTTGCGTTGTGTTCTTCAGAAAATGATGGTTTTTCTACTGTGATTTAAATTACAAGAATATTTTTTTACTACATTGATATTAGATAGTATCAAGGATGTATAATGTCTTCGATTAATTTTGCTACAAGAGAAATTAGTTGTAAAGTTGTTTATTACGGTCCGGGCCTGAGTGGAAAGACCACCAATTTGCAGGTAATCCACCAGAAGATGCCTCAGGATAAGCGAACCGACATGGTGTCGTTGGCCACTGAAGGTGACCGTACGTTGTTCTTCGACTTCTTGCCGTTGAATCTCGGTGATATCAAGGGCTTCAAGACTCGCTTCCAGCTTTACACCGTTCCCGGTCAGGTTTATTATAACAGTACCCGTAAGCTAGTGCTTCGCGGTGTAGACGGCATTGTGTTTGTGGCCGATTCCCAGCGCTCTCGTCAGGCAGAAAACTTGGAAAGCTTGCAGAACCTTCGTCAGAACCTGCAGGACTACGGCATGGACCTGGACGACATGCCCTTCGTGCTTCAGTACAACAAGCGCGACATGGACAGCGTGTTCACCCTCGACGAATTGAACGCCGAGCTGAATCCCCGCAACGTGCCCTTCTTCCCGGCAACCGCCCATAACGGTAAGGGTGTTGTTACCACTCTTAAGACCATCGCTATGTTGGTCATCGAAAAGTTTAACGTCAAGCAGGGTTTCTTGCATCAGGCTGCTGCCTCCGCCAACAATACTGGCGTTCACGATGTGTCCCTGACTAAGGAAGGTGTTTCTGTTAAGGCTGCCGCACCCGCACAGCCCCAGCAGCCCGCCGCTGGTGGTGCATCTCCCTTCCGTATGCCGTCCTTCGCAGCTAAGCCGCCTACCGGTGCTCCTGCCCAGGGTGCAACTGCCGGTGCAGGTCTGTTCCAGAAGGGAGCTACATCCTCTCCCTTTGGTCGCCCCCGCGCCTCCGCTCCCGTCCCCCCCAGAATGCCCACCTTTGGTCGCGACGTTGCCAAGCCCACTAACGATGGCGATGACGAAATCGAATTGCGTCCGTACATTCCCAAGAAGAAATAACCCATTTTAAAGAGGCCAAGATATGAGTGATTTTACCATTTATTCTGATGACGCTGACAAGGTCCGTCGCTTGATGTCTGCCTACCAGGCTAGTGTCAAGGCCGAGTATATCGTCCTTTGCCATCGCGATGGTTCCATCATTGCCGAAGTGGGTTCCCTTGGTTTAGATGCCACTCCGCTTGCTGTGCTGAGCACCGCATCTTTCGACTCTGCAAGCCAGGTTGGTTTGATGCTTGGTGGCGAAAATTTCAACGCAGTCTCTTACTCCGGTGAAAATCGTTCCATCTACATTGCCCCGGTTGACCAGGCCCTGCTGTTGGTCCAGATCTTCCCGGGCTCCAAGCTCCCGAACCGTATCGAAGACTTCAACCGTCTGCTTGTTGAAAAGCTCGTAGACGCAGTTCCTGCCTTTACTCAGAACACTAGCCGCCTGGTTCGCTAGGAGGCTGCGTGGCTAAGCTCCCTCCGCTTCGTAATTTGCGGAAGACAACAATCGTAGTGGTTGCTGTCTTTTTGGGGTTCTTAATTCACCGCATTATTGTAGTTGCTCTCGGTAACGCGACGGTTCAGGAAACTGTTGAAACCGAGCTGACATTGGCCCAGAGTGTTGTCTGTAGTCATATTGTGAACGGTACTCCTTTTGGCGTGGATAGCGTTTTTGAAGAAGGCACTCGTTTGTACTACTACTCCACGGTTTCTTCTGCGGCTCTTGGTTCTGATACCCTGATGCATATCTGGTTTAACGGGGCCGACACCGTACAAAAGAGCGCTTGCAAAATGTCCTTGGATATTTGCCTTACGACTCTCGTTCCTAATTTGCTGAAACCCGGCGAATGGAGCGTTGACCTGGTGATGGGTCACAAGCTTCTCTCCACAAGGCAGTTTCTTGTAGAACCTGTCCGTAGGTAGCTCCTATGTCCCGACGCACTTGTTTGGGACTCTCTCTGTTCTCCACTTTCGCTTTCGGCATGGATGTAAGCTCCTTGCCGGTTTGGGATCCGTCTATCCTGGTTCGAGGTGGGGATTATGTTATTCAAAACACGGATTCTACGGTTCGTAAGGACTCCCTTGAAACCCATGGCTACAAGACCATGCAGATTACGGTGGGCGATGGTGGGACTCAGGTAGACCAGGAACTGCGATTGTCCATTCAAGGGCGATTGACGGATAGCGTCTATGTTGAAGCCCTTTTGTCTGACGTGGGGCGAAAGGCCGGCGACCAGACCACGGCAACCTTGCGCGAAGTGGACCAGATTTATTTTAGAATCCAGACTCCGCATGCGTTCCTGCATTTGGGCGATTTGAACTGGAAAGACGAATCCATGGGTTTTTATTCCCTGGAACGAAGTTCCCTAGGTATTATGGCGGGCGTACACGGTGGCTTTGGTGGTGGCCAGGCAGAGGTTCGTGGTGTTTACGGTTCCGACGAAGTGCAGCACTTCTCAAGAACATTCAATGGTGTGAGCGGACAACGTGAAGGTTTCGCCATGGGAACTCGCGGAGACTTTATTTCTGTGGTTCCCCAATCCGAAACTGTTTGGTTTAATGGTCGAAAGTTAAAGCGAGACGTAGATTACTCTGTGAACTACGCCGGCGGTATGCTTGACTTCAAGGGCTCCCTGATTCCTTCGGTGGACGACGAAATCCTTATTGAATATGATGCCTACGAGAATGACAATGTTTATTCATTGTATGGCGCCGCCGCAAGTTACAGACATTCCAACCTGTATTTGGATGTTTCGGGTTTCCGCCTGCAAAGCGATGTGGACCGTTTGAAGCGTGGCGTGTGGACTAGCGATGATCTAGCAACATTGAAGGCTGATCGCGGAGATGAATTTGTCCGTGAAGATTCTCTGGGCGTTTTGAAACGTCCGATTCTGAGTCAACGTGTCGGTGCCCGCATGAGAATTCAGGGTAATCGTCAGTTCTATGCGGACGTGGAAGTTTCCATGAATCATTCCGATACCAATACTGTGTCGAAATATGTGGACGGCCCCGAAGGCAAGTCCTTACGTTGGTATGCCACGACGGATTCTACACAGGACCTAAGGCATTTTCTGGTGGCGTTCTCTGTGTACGGTAACCGTGTTCAGAAAGGCTTTGGAATCCTTGAAAATCCGGGCTCCGATCTGGATTGGAATTCATACAAGTTAAGTGACGAGTGGGATTTGTCTAACTCCCAGGATTCATTGCTGAATGACGATTTGCTTCATGATGAATTCCAAATGAAGGTTCGTTTGGGCGGAGGATGGCTCGGAAGCGCATCTTGGGGCTATCGCCGTAACGATGATGAAAGCTGGAATTCCTCTAGGGCGAATCTTTCTTTGACTCACAGGAATAAACGGGCTCAAAGCGAAATCGGTTTGACTCGTGTGGCAAGTTTCCAGAATCAGGAAATGGAACGCTACCAGGCTGTTTTAAAATTCAATTTTATCCAGGGATTCTTTAGACCCTTTGGTTCCTTGGACTTGCGTTATACGGAAGTTAGCTTGGAGAAAGATGCTACTGAATTTATGGATGAAGTGGCTTACGGAAAGTCCAATGCAGGCTTTGGATTGTATTTTGACCGAGGCGAGGTGAAGGAATCTATTGGGGGTAAGGTTGCCCGCCGGCGTGGTGATTCTTTTGGCAGGGACTGGGCGGACTCATTAAAGGCCGCTTTCTGGTTACAAGAAGCGAACTACTCTAATAAGTGGTTCTCTGTTTCCCACACGTTGCAGTACGAAAGAATCGCTCAGGATTCCTCTGGTGCAGATGATTCCTGGGTTGGCGACTTTGCAGGAAAGTTTGGAAATGAAAAAGTTGGCCTGCAGGGAACGGTGAATTACAAACTGGGCCTTACGGAAGAACAGATTTACACTGCTGTTTATAAGGCGGTGGCGCCTGGGACCGGCGACGTTCGCTATGATAGCTTGACGGGCACATACATTGAAGGCGTAGACAATGGCGACTTCGTTTATGATGGGTTGGGACGTAATGATTCCGTGGGGGCGACTCGTGCGTCGGACGCGTCCTTCGGTATGGATATCCGATGGAAGCCGGCTGTGCTGCTGGGTGTGAAGAATGGTATCCTTCGGGATGTGACCTTGGGCGGATCTCTTTCTAGCGAAGGCAGCGACACCACTGGTAGAAAACTTTATTTTCCGCCTGTAACTAAGAGCCAGTTAGAGGTGGCAACCTCCGGCCATATTTCTGTTGAGGGCCTGCTGGACTGGCAGCATCCTGCGGGAGCCAACTTGTCTTACAAGCCGGGGTTGGATTACGACAAGAAGTTGTCCTCGATTTCTTATTACGAAAAGATTGTTTCCCATAATGTAGAAGGTGGATTCCAGATAAACTCGGGTCATAGCGTTGGCGCAACATTGTTAATTCAGAATGAAGAACTTTCCGCATTACAGACTTGGGACTGGAATGTTTACGAAGGTGCCGGTAAGTATCGTTTTGATTTTTTGAACGGTTTTTATATGCAACCTTCTGTACGTTATCGCCGTGGCTCCGGCGAAGACGCGTCCCAAGAAGGTTTCTCCGCAAATTTGTGGGAAGGCGCCCTGCGGTTAGGCTACAATCGCCTCAAGAAAGTAAATGCTTTTGCAAACTTTTCTATGACCCATGTGTCTGGCCGCGGCGGGACGATTCCCTACCAGGTTATGGCCGGCTATAATGAGGGCAATACCTATCGATTGGAAACGTCGGTTTCTGTGGACATTAATAATTTTATTTCAGTTGGTTTGAACTATGTATTGCGTTTTGGTAATGCAGAAGAGAATGTTTTTCAGAAGTTGAGCACGGAGGCGAGGGCTAATTTTTAGTGATTTTTGAGACTGTCATTGCGAGCGAAGCGAAGCAATCGAAGTGGAGTTAAAAAGATGTTATTGAGACGAACGATTATTCTGTTGCTGGCGACTGCCGCCCTTCTCTGGGCTGCGGCTCCTTGCCGTATTCAGAAAATTGTTTGGACCGGCGAGCATTCTGATTTTGATGTGGCGCAAATGGCTGCGGTCGAGGGGGAACCTTGCGATGGATGGCGCGTCGCCGCTCATAAGTTAGAGCAGTATTACGAGAATCAAGGATTCCTGGGAGCAATGGTAAATGGCTCTGCGGACTCTGTGGGTGTTCTTTCAGTGGAACTGAACCGCGGTGCGGCTTGGGTCTGGGCACCTGCGAAAAATCTGGATTCAGCTAAAACCGACAAAGATGTGTTTGCGAAACTTTCTGGATTGGAAACCGGAGCCTATGTATCTCCCGCAGATTTGGAACGTGCCGACCGCAAGCTTGCTCGCCTTGGATATTATCAGCAGATCGCTCCCGCCCAGATGTTCCGAGATCCGGAACGCCATCGCATTGTGCCCGTATTCCACATGCGTGCTGCCGCGGTCTCCCAGGCGGAAGCCTTGTTGACTTATTCCAGCGAAGATAATGCATGGGAAGGCCAGCTGAACTTAAGTTTGTACAACATTTTGGGAACCGCCCGAGATTTGCTGATGGAAGGCTTTATTGGTGAAGATTCCCGCCACTTGGAAGGCTCTTACAAGGAACCCTGGATTTTAGGAACTTCATGGAACGTGGTTGCCCGTGGAATGTTCAACGAAGAGACTGTGATTGAATCCGGTGTGGAAAACGACAGCGCCTCCAAAACCTTGGAACGTCAAATTTATGGTGAGATTGGTGTAACCCGGGAAATCGGATTTGACTTTAGCCTTGGGGTATTTCTAGGTGTTAGCGATGATGACAAGTACTCCACTTTTGAAATGTCCTATGTTTCTCTGGATCGATTTGCCTTGCCCCGCAGCGGATGGCGGATAGACGGGAGCGTCTCCTACAAGATGGACCGCCCGGATTCCTTGGACAACTATCTGGTAGCCTCTGCCAATGTGGTTCGCTATTTGCCGGTGTACAAGAATTTTATCGCCCGCTTCTCGGGAGCTGCGGGGGGCATATTCCCCTCGGACGCCGCCCTAAAACGTACGGACCTTTTCGCCCTAGGCGGCATGAACAGTTTTCGCGGGATGGAATATCAGATGGTCCGTACCCGCGCTTACGGCTACTCCGAACTGGCGCTTTTGTGGCAGGACGGTTACGACCTGAGTATAGAGCTTTTCTACCAGCCGGGACTTTATCGCCGCTCAGGAACAGAACATGGCTGGGCCCGTGAGCAGGACTACGGCATCGCCTTTACCCAGTATCGTAAGAACTGGAGTTTTAACCTTTATTACGCCTTACGAAATGGCTGCAACTTCCTAGACGGTATCATCGGCTTCGGCGTGAAGACGCTATTCTAATTCAGGAAAAGAGCTTCGAGGTGGTCGTTGGCTTCTCCCTCGGCTACAGCACCGGTGTCTTGCTTTTTTCGCCGGCGATTTCGCGGACCAGCTTGGGCACTTGATAGCCGG
>JAKSIE010000032.1 GCA_024398995.1 Fibrobacter sp. | reverse complement strand
CCTACAAATCCATTCACACAAAATATAGTATAATTAGTAACCTTTTGTGCACTAACTTGATAAAAAATTCTTTTCCGCAGATGTTAAACGAAAAGCCCCGGCCAAGGCCGAGGCTTTATTCGCTTTATGAAAACGGACTTTTCGTACTACCAAAGATTTCCGGTATAATCAGTCATTTCATCTTCGGCAGGTTCATCCGAACAACCGCTTTCGCAAAGCAATGCACCCTGCAAGTCCATATCCACAATTTCCATCTTCGGAGCTACGTATTCTTTCTTTTCCATTTTACTTTCTCCCCATTACTTCACCAGAACCGGCTTGCCGTTCTTAAGGTATGCACCCTTGGCATTGGGCTTGTGGTTCAAGTGACGACCCTTAATATCGTGCCAGCGATTTTCCTTGGCCTCGAAATTGCTCTTGACGGGCATAAGGCTCTGGATTTCGCCGGATCCATCCATCTCGCCTTCTTCAAGAACGTCTCCGGATTCGCCGTCGATGATGCGCACCACGATGCGCTTGGGCAGCGGTTCTTCGGGAGCGTACCTTGCAGCGGGCATACCTGCAGGTTCCGGCTGTACAGCGGCAGAGGCATGAACCAGATAAGCGCGCATGGGCGGAATGGCGGCACCGGCACCGACTCTCACGAAGTCGCCCGGAGAAGCGTTATCTTTCTGCTGCCCGGCAAAGCCATAGGCATGACCAAGTTCCGGATCGCCAGCGCCCCAGGTTTTACCTTCATAAGTACCCTTGAATGTCCAACTACCTTCACCAGCATCAGAATCCACGTTGATGTTCGCCTTGATGGTTACAGAGCCAGAGGCCAGCTTTCCGTCACTTTCCTCAGCGACGTGAATCAAGTAAGGAGTATGAGCCTTTATGTGATTGTTGGAAACTCGGGTTCCCGTTGCAGTCCAAACCCCATCAATCTTTTCAACCCTAGTGAATTCACTGATGGTTCCCAAGCCTTCAGGAACATCATAGTCAAAAGGCAGCATCAAGGTCATGGTCTTGCCCGGCACAAAATCAATGCCGATATCGACATCGGAAACCTCGATATCTTCCGGAATGATAACCTTGTCCGTAACAGCACCTGTGCTCAAAGAAGCTACCAAGTTGTTGTCTTCACCCTTTTCAAGGGACACACCGGAAATGGGCTTCAGTTCCTTGCCGTCAATTTCTTCAATCTGGGCAAGATTCAATGTATCCTTGTAAATAGCGCCGTTGTAGTAGAATTCCTTACCCGGTTCCACGATAACCTCGGTAAATTCATCAACCTTGGAAGCATCGATGGTCACGGTTTCAGAAGCATTGTCCCAATCCAGAGCGATTTCAGTCTTCACAACCTTGCCGCTAAAGTTCGGATACTTATCACCCTTGGCGACGTTCTGACCCCAGATGGAGTTTCTTGCATGGAGAAGTTCCGCCACGGTACCGTTGGCAAATTCTTCTGCAGACTTGGCTGTGCCGTAATCATCATCGGTTTCGCCAATGAAGAAATTATTCTCTGCGCGAACGTCACAATTATACGCAATAGCCTTTTTATTTAATCCAGAAATGGATCCAGCAAAATAACTATTCGAAAGTCTAGCGGTTTCACGCCCTTCGAAAATAGCAACGATACCCCCTGCAGAGGATCCATTCCCAACACCATTAACAGAGGTTTCTGCATAAACATTTTCAACAACAATTGAATAACCACTGATAACACCTGCAATACTTCCAACCAAAGCGCCTTGAATATAAGAATCAACAACACCAACATTACGAATAATTGTTGTTTCTTCCATAGAGCTTACAGCGCCAAACAATCCTTCATAAATGTTAGATCCATCAGTTACCAAACCGGAAATTGTATGTCCTTGGCCGTCAAAAACACCCGTAAAGAAATTAAACGTTCCTGACTCCACATCAACAAAACCGATAGGCTTCCACAATCGATATGTGGAGAGATCATTCTTCAAGTTGCCCTCAGCATCTAGCACGTCTTCATTGACAACAATGTTTGCGGTCAATTTACCACAGGCGCTTATTTCCCCACCATTGACGATGTCAGCAAATTCATAAAGAGCATCTGCGTTCTTAATTTCATAGCAGCCATTAACGAGAACAATGGCAGGTCCCTTACCATAGAACTCAACATCACCAGCAGTCAATTCTGAAATAGAAGTTACAGGACTACCTTCCATTTCGGAATTATCGTACCAAGCGATAATCTTTTCACCCTTAATTTCTTTGGGAAGGATTTTTGACATTCCAACGGTATAGGAATCCATTGCCGTATCACCGCTAGGAAGGTGATATACAATAACACCCTTCTCGCTAGAGCCTACAATCACAACGCCACTAAAATTCGGGTATTTATCGCCATTTTTAACATTTTGTCCCCATATAGAACCATTGTCACCATTATGTAATTGTTCGGCAATAGTACCATCAGCAAATTCCTCCGCAGAAGAAGATCCATCACGACCTTCATCTAAGAAGAAGCTATTTTTGATATTATCGGTCCAACTAAAACCAACAAGACCATGTTGATAATATGATCCATAGCCAATTGTCCTACCCACATGATAGGAATTAGAAATATTGGAAGTAGCATAATTGTTATCTCCAATTAGACGTCCTAAAGGACGAATTCCACCACTGCTTCCACTTGTAAGAGCAACCGTACAAACGGCATAGACATTTTCAAGTGTCAATTCACCATCAAACTTGCCCACAATGCTAGCACCAGATTCCTTTCCTAGGAAATAGGAATCTTCAATACCAACATTCTTAATGGTTGCATTTTCAGCATAGCCAACCAATCCAGTATTAGTCACGTATTCACTTGTGACCAAACCATAAATCACATGGCCCTGACCATCAAAGGATCCTTTAAATTTATAGGTATAACCATCACCTGAATAATTTCCAATCGGGAACCAATATTTAAATTTTTTCTCTGTTTTTAATTGTCCATTTTCATCAAGAACGTCTTTATTAAAGACGATATCTCTTCCTAATTTACCACAAGCCGTAGACTCACCATAGTTGCTAACGTTTGTTGCAAATTGCGACAATCCTTCAGCATCATTGATGACATAACAACCATCTACATATTCCAAGGGCTTGATACGTTCATAGAGATCTATGTCGCCAGTTGCAGAAGTAGAGAAATATGCAACATAATTTTCTTCAGAAAATTCACTAGCAGAATGCCATTCATAAATTTCTCGGCCATTCAGTTTATTAGGAAGAGATTTACGAATACCTTCCGTATAAGTATCTTCAACAATTGAACCATCATCTAAATGGTATGTAACCTTGCTAACAACAGTCTCCGTACCCACAAGTTTTCCACCGAAAACCGGATAGAATTCTCCATCGGTTACATTTTGTCCCCAAATAGAACCATCTACGTCATCCGTTCCCTGATGGAGGATTTCAGCCAAGGTTCCTCTTGCTAAAGCATTTTGGCCAATTACAGTACCATAGGTATTTCCATAGCCCTCAGAATAATAGAAGGCCTTGCTAAGATTTAAGTTTTCACTAGAAGAGAAGGAAACACCATAAATCATTGGGTATTGCCAGGAGCCGCTCAAAGGCACATCAACGCTATAACTATTGATGACACTCAAAGTATTTTCAATCGTTGCTGATCCAATAAGACCTGCTCCATCATAAGAATCTGTTAATCCAGCAAAGAACGTATTCTCTAATGATACAGTACCAGTATTCGTTATATTGACATAGTAAGCAATACCAGCAGCATACTGAGCCTGAAGATAAGAATCTACTACACCAACATTCTTAATTACCACGGCATTGCTATTTGTCGTCACATATCCAAACAAACCTGCCACCGAAGCGTCTTGTGCATACAATCCAGAAATTACATGGCCATTACCGTCGAACACGCCGTTAAACGGAGTAGTAGCAGTCTCGCCAATAGGAATCCATTCACGCAAGCCAGACTTATCTCCAGACAGCACATTGCTATTTACAACGATATCCGATGTCAAATCACCACATACACTAGACTCACCGCCATTGACCAATTTTGCAAAGTCAAAGAGATCATCAACAGAATCGATGCTATAGCATCCATCCACCAATTTCAAGGTAGAAACCTTTCCATAGAATATTTTTTCGCCCTTTGCGTTGTATGGAATTCTAGATTCTGTTTTTCCAGTGTAATCTTTAGAAACATACCAGGCAGAAATCATCTTTTCATCTACCAAAGACGGCAATATTTTTTCTAGTCCTTCAGTATAGGAATCTTCGTAAATTGAGCCATCAGACAAGACAAGCGTAATCTTGTTAGCAACTACCTGAGCATTCTTAACAACACCACTTAATGTCGGATGAGTTTCCTTAGATACATCTTGACCCCATACCGATCCATTGATATTCATGCTCGAAGTATTCCCATAAGGATAAAAATACCACAAGACATCTTTCTCGTAGTTATGGAGAGCCATCGCAATAGCACCATTTGCAATGGCAGTCTCACTAGTCTTCACACTCAGGCTGTCAAACAGATTATCGGAATAATAGGAGTTATATACTTGCCTTTTTTCTTTATAGACGCCGCAATAACCCCAGAAAGCATTTGCAGCGTAGTACGACGAGGACGTATTCAAAGAACCTGTTACAAATGAATTTGCAATCAGGACATTGCTACCGCTCATATATCCAACAAATCCACCAACATAGTTATTTCCGCTTACGGAACCAGCATTGTAACTGTTAACAATAGAAAGATAACCTATAGAAACATTGCCAAGCAAGCCTCCAGCCTCAGCATAGCCATTCATTGTGCCATGGTTAAAACTATTTGCAATAGAGACATTTGATGCACCTGAAATCTGAGCAACCAAACCACCTGTATAACCATACGTTGTATTTACAGAACCACTAAAACCACATCCTTTTAGATCAAGAGCGGAACTATAGAAATAACCAATCAGACCGCCAACATTATATCCAACAACCTTACCATCAAAGGATACGTTTTCAACATTCAAATTTGTATTAGAGAAACCAACCAAGCCGCCAACAAAACTAGAGGTTGTATTTCCTCTAACATAAGAATCTTTGAAATTCAAATTTTTTATGGTCGATGTATAATTATAGTTCGATCCTCTTGTTGTTAGATATGAGAAAAATCCTGCATATACATTATTAGGTTCATTGACATACAAGCCGGAAATAGAATGACCTTGGCCATCAAACGCAACCTGTAAACCATAAAAATATTCGTTTAAATCTTGACCTATAGGAGTCCACTTTTTGAAACGAGAACTATCCGAACTCAAAGATCCATCTTTGTTAAGAACATTCTTATTCAGTACGATATCAGCCATCAGCTTTGCGCAAACGGGTCCAGTATACGAATTTTCCCCTATATGATCATTTACATTTCCAGCAAAGCTATACAATTCATCTGCATCGTAAATTTCATAGCAGCCATCGACATTTTTCATGCTTTCAAACTTTGCATAGTATGTCAAGTTACCAGTCGCTGTGATAGGAATGGATTTCACAGGCTCGCTAGTAAAGGATTCATTGGTATACCAACCCTTAAATCTATAACCACCACGAGTAATAACGGGAAGATCGTTGTTTTCTTGACCAGGGATATAAATAGTAGGATAAACCAGAGTATCACCATCATAGGTAACAAGAGAAAGCTTTGCGGAAACAGGCACTGTAGCCAAGGTGCCGTAGAAGGTGGGATGATCTTCGCCACCGGCAACATTCTGGCCCCACACAGAACCATTCACACCATTTGCATTATACCCATTAAGAAGAACTGCAAGTGCACCCCACTTAACATCATATTCAGCGACAGAAATTCCATTTATCATTCGAGGTTCATCATAGAGTTTCCCAATTGAAGAAACAGAACCTACAAGAGAATAGTTATGTTCAATTATCTTGACAGGATTGCTACTAGACAACCAACCTATCACAGATGCAACATGTTCATTTCCTTTTTCATTTCCCGTTACAGATCCCGAAAAATAATTGTTTACAACATAAATGGAATCACCCTGGAATATACCAACAATTCCTCCGGCATGATAACCATACACATTTCCAGTGACATAGCTATTCTCGATAGAAAATAAACCAGTTATATCGCCAACACCCACCAAGCCACCGGCTCCACCATAAGTTCTTTGAATAACAGAGGTGTTTTCGTTATAGCAGTTCTTCATTTTAAACGTGAAAAATGTCAAGCCAACAAATCCACCGACAGCATAATTAGAGCTAACAACCATTGAATTCTTCACAAAAGAATTTTCAATGGTAGATGTTGCTTTTATTTGGTAACTTATAGAACCAACAAAAATGCCTGCTACATTATATGTGCTATGCACATAAGAATCCATAATACCGACATTTTTAATTGTTGCACCAGCAACTTCTGCAAACATGCCAACATAGCCATATCCATCAGGCTTAATGAACAAGCCAGAGATGGTTTTATTCTGACCGTCAAAGACACCCTTGAACATCTTGATAGGAGTCCACAATTCATATTCGGAAGTGTCACGAGTCAGATTATTATTGGCATCCAGAACATTGGTATTGATCGTAATGTTCTGAGTCAGCTTCGCACAGGAAGTAAGTACATCTTCGCTAACGTCTGTTCCATTAAGGAGAGCTGCGAATCCATACAGTTCTTCCTTGGTACCAATGGCATAACAGCCATCATCCTTACTGGGAGTTACGGGATTAATAGCAGCACTTGCACTGGCAACAAAGGCAAATGCGAAAATTGACAGGAAAATGGCTTTTTTAAGCATAGTTCTCCACCTAATAAAAAATTCCGCGGCAAGGTTAGAAACCGGCGTTTCTAGTCGCAAGCTTTTTGTAAGTTTTTTTTACAAAAATTTACATACAAAGGAAAAGGCCGAAACTGGCGTTTTTAGACCAATTTCGGCATGTTTTATTGAATATCAATGAGTTATGTTGTTCTAACTAATTTCTCAAGCACCGCACGGAATACATGTTGGTGCTGATGTCGAAGTCGCGGCTGAAGTCACCCGGGGGTGCCAGGTGCCACCCAAAGGCGTCGCCATCCTCCTCGGTGGCACTCCAGAAATGAGCCGAGACCCCCAGTTCGAGGAATCCATCAGTGGCTTTCCCTGCCGGCACCACGTCAAAGCCGTAGCGGTCGGAGCCGTCCCACTTGTCGCGGGACTTGAGGCTCATCCAGGCGGCCTCCTTGCCGTCGCTATCCTCAATGAAGGTCTTGAACATGGTCCATTCCTGGTCATCCGGAAGGTGCCAACCTGCCGGACAGGCTTTTACAGCCGCACCAAAAGTGTAAAGTTTTCCATATTTTTTACAATTTTCGTCATTATTTTCATAACATGTACTACCGGGCATCTTGTAGTTCAAGTTCTCGGCCATCCACGTTTTTGAGCCAATTTTGACGGTTTTGTAGGTTTGGTGGTCTCTAGAATCTGTAAATTTTTCAATTATTGGCACAGAAATTGCATAGGAGGCCAGTGAGAAAACTACGATAGGCAGTATTGCGTGTTTCATGTACATAAAATACAAAAGTATTTGCCCAAAACCGTAAAAGTAACTAGATTTGGCCCATTCTCAAATAAATACTAAAGGAGTATAGAGATGAACAAAATGAAGCTTTCTGCAATCGTCCTCGGCCTCGCTGCCGCTGGCGCATTTGCACAGAACGCCCCCGCAGCAGCTCCTGCAGCTGCTCCCGCACAGCCGGCCGCTGAAGTTAATGCAGATTCTGTAAAGGCTGCAGAAGAAGCCAAGGCTATCGAAGCCCAGAAGGCAGAAGAAGCTAAGAAGGCTGAAGAAGAAAAGAAGGCTGCCGAAGCTAAGAAGGCAGAAGAAGAAAAGGCTGCTGCCGAAGCTAAGAAGGCCGAAGAAGAAAAGGCCGCTGCCGAAGCTAAGAAGGCCGAAGAAGAAAAGGCTGCTGCTGAAGCTAAGAAGGCTGAAGAAGCCAAGTCTGCTGAAGCCGCTCCTGCTGCAGAAAACACCAACCCGGGCGAAGTCGGCGCTGCTGCTTCCTCCGCATTCGCAGCAATCAAGGAAAGCTTTAGCAAGCCCACTTCCGTTGCTAACATGGAAGTCAAGGTTTCCGGTAGCGTCGAAGTTGACGTCGAAGCTGGCGACCTGACCGAAACTCACGTTGGCCACTCCTACTACACCGATGCCGCCTTATCCGTTGACGTTAAGTTCAATGACAGCTGGTCCGCACACTTGGGCATTGATGCATTCAATGACAACGGTGCAGGCGCAGGCTTTGCATATGACGATGCATTCGTTCAGTACAAGCCCGCTGAAGCTTTCGCAATCAAGGTCGGTGACCTGAGAATGGAAGAAGGCGCATTCAAGTCCTACGCAAACTACGATGACGTTAGCGTTAACGCTGCAGGCATGATCCGCCACAGCATCCGCGGTATCGAAGTTGACCTGGCTGGCCTGGAACTTAGCTACGGTTTCTCTCGTAACGAAGACAACGGCTACACCTACAACGCTCACGCAGCTTATGAATTCAACTATGCTGGTCAGCACCTCCGTCCGTACTTCAACTACCAGTCCTTCCAGGAAGCATACCACAACGAAATCCACGCCGGTGTTGACGCTGGCTTGAACATCGGTGGCTTCAGCTTCCGCGCTGTCTATGGCCTCCATATGGACTACCTGCTTGACGACGAAGACAAGGGTACCCCCGGTTATGATTACATCAAGGATGGCAAGGCAAAGACTGGTGACGTGACCTCCATGGCTCACACCTTCTTGGCTGAACCCAGCTTCGAACTGGGCATGTTCGACATCAAGACCGCAGTGTTCTTCGCTCTCATCAGCGACGGCGATGCTTTCATAGTCAAGAACGAAAACAACAACCAGGAATATGCTGGCGAAATTCCGGAATACTTCTTCCTCTATGGCGAACTCGGCTTCAAGCTGGCTGAATTCATCAAGCTGGGTATTCCTGCCGAATTCCACACCAACACCCTGGACATGGATGACGACAAGTCTTCCTTCAGCTTCGGTGCTAGCGCATACATCAGCCCGGTTGAAAACCTCGACTTCACCGCTTATGGCATGATCGACATTGCTATCGGCGACAAAGCTCCGGTTGAAGGCGACCTCGGTCTCCGCTTCGGTCTCGAAACCGTATTCAGCTTCTAAGAACTTGCAGGCCTAGCCTGCTAGTTTAGCAAAAATTTAAAGGCTCTGGTTTAACGACCAGGGCCTTTTAGTTTATTTTAAAACTTTATGGGATAAAGCCAATGGAATTTTACGTCGGGATAAACCTGCAATGTGGGGGCCGGCAACTTGATGTAGTTCAGATACTTGACCAAGGTGCGTGCCCAGCGGCTTTGGGGCCTCAAGGCTTCTAGGTCGTAGTCCAAGGCAATATAAATCTCGTAACTACCGCCCTTAGGATGCTTGCCCATACCCTTGTGGAAAATAACATCATCCACACTTACACCCGCTGCAATGGCCAACCAGTCCGGATAGTAGTCGCGGATACTGGCGGGCAGCATACGGTTCACCTTAAAGGAACACCAGTAAGTATGGTTCGGGTAGTCATCAGTGAAAATACCCGTATCCGTGTTCTCGTAATAGACTTTGGAGTTGATCCAATAGCTCCACTTCAGATCGATGTACTTGAACACAGGCACGTAACGTTCTGCCATAGGCAAGAATCCGCCGATTGAACCTGCCAGCACGTCAAAGATACTGAACCCCCATTCAGGAGCAAAGCCGTCCTTCACGTCAATTGCAATGTGGGTAGACATTGCGGTCAAGCCGGCGAACAAGTAGGACTTAAATTCTGAGAGACCAGACCAGCGGTAACCTTCGTAGAAGATTTCACCAATCAGCACACCGGCAGAAAAATGGCCCAGTTTGTCAATGTTCTTGGCATAGTCGAAGTCATTCTCGAAATGAAAGCCTTCTTCCTCTTCGTCCCACCAGCCCTTGGCAAAAATAAAGCCATAGGCCGCGGCATAGGCAGTAGCAGCCACGCCCACGGTAGTTGCAAGCTTGGGAACGGAAATCTCGGACTTAATGTATTCCGGATCCTCGGTGCGATAGTCAAATGTAGAATCGCGCCAAGTCAAAGGCCCCAGAAAGTTGCTAGCCTGAGCAACACTTGCACAAGCCAACGAACCAGCCAAGAAATGTTTGAACACTTTTTTCACTGCAAGCAAAAATAGAAAAAAATGCTCGCCTTTTAAAGCGAGCATCATTACACGAAGCAAGGGTTAACGCAGGTTCTTGACCTGACGAATAACCCAAGCAGTCATTATTAGTCCTTAGCGAGAAGAACGACGCTGTTGTGGCCACCAAAGCCGAAGCCATCGGACATAGCGTACTTGAAGCTATGTGCGGTGTTCTTGTTGGCGCAAACGTCAAAGTGAATGCGTTCGTCCTGGTTGAACACGTTGGTGGTTGCGTGAATCATCTGATTCTGCAAGCTCTTGATGGTGATGATTGCTTCGAGAGCACCTGCAGCACCGAGAGCATGACCGATCATGCACTTGGAGGAGTTGATCTTGAGGGTGTCACGGAGACCGAAGACCTTTTCAAGAGCGGAGCATTCAGCAACGTCGCCCAGCGGAGTAGAAGTACCATGGGTATTGACATAGCCAACGTCTGCAGCAGAAATCTTAGCGTCACGGAGAGCCATTTCGATAGCCATGCGAACGCCTTCGCCGTCTTCACGAGGAGCAGACATGTGGTGAGCATCAGCGCTCATGCCAACGCCAGCAACGCGAGCGAGGATCTTTGCACCACGCTTCTGTGCGTGAGAAAGGCTTTCGAGAACGAGAACGCCAGCACCTTCGCCAATGACGAAGCCATCGCGATCCACGTCAAACGGGCGGGAAGCTGTAGTAGGATCGTCGTTACGCTTGGAGAGAGCCTTCATGGAGCAGAAACCAGCAACGGCAACTTCGTTCACGGTTTCGTCGGAACCACCAGCCAGCATGATGTCGGCGCGGCCAAGGCGAATTGCATCGTAGGCAGCGGCGATGGAGTGGTTAGAGGTTGCGCAAGCGGAGGTCACTGCAAAGCAGGGGCCCATCCAACCAATACGGTTGGAAACTTCACCAGCAGGCATATTGGTAATAGCCATAGGAATGAAGAAGGGAGACACGCGGCTAGGACCACGAGTTGCATAAGCAACGCAGGAGTCAGTGTAGATTTTCATACCACCGATACCGGAACCGATGATTACACCGGCGCGGGACGGATCTTCTGCAGCCGGGTCGACACCAGCGTCGGCAAGAGCCTTGTATGCAGCGTAGACGGCATACTGGATGCTGCGAGAGTAGCGAGACTGGTCGCGAGCAGAGAAGTATTCGTCTGCAACGAATTCGTTGACGCTAGCAGAGAACTTGGTGGTGAAAGCGGATGCATCAAAACGAGTGATCGGGGTGATGCCAGATTTACCTGCGAGCAGGTTGTCCCAGAGGATGTCAGGGGTGTTACCAAGGGCGGAAACACAGCCCATACCAGTGATTACAACTTCTTCCATATTAACCCAAATGTTTTAAAATAAGGTTTTGTGTGATTTGAGCCCCAATATAGCAATAATAAACTTACAAAAATGTTTCGTTTATATTATTTCGGTTTCGGGGTGATCTTTTAAGGCGGCCCAATATTAGCAAAAAATGGCGAAAAAAGGGAGAAAGAAAAGAAATACCCGATGAAATAACTAAATTTTGCGATATATGGTAAGATGGAAAAGTTCCCCGAATCTGGTTTGGATGGACCTGGAAATGTCCGGGCTTGATCCCGAAAAGGATGTTATCCTTGAAATAGCCACCATTGTGACCGACGCAAACCTCAAAACACTTGCGGAAGGCCCCGTTCTCGCCGTGCACCAGACCGAAAACATTTTTGAGGGCATGGACGACTGGAACACCCGTCACCACAACCAGAGTGGACTTGTGGACCGCTGCAGAAAATCCAAGCTCTCCATCGAAGACTGCGAAAAGATGGTTCTGGACTTTATCAAGCCCTACACCGAGAAAGGTGGAAACCTGCTTTGCGGCAATTCCATAACCCAGGACAGGCGCTTTATATATAAGTATATGCCCAAACTTTCTGGCTGGCTCAACTACAGAAACATCGATGTCAGCTCCGTGAAGGAGCTCTCCTTCAGATGGTACCCCAACCTGCCGGAATTCCAGAAAATGGAGAACCACCAGGCCCTGGACGATATCCGCGAAAGCATTGCAGAACTTGAATATTACAGAAAGACAATTTTTAAGTAGACATGGCCTTAAAACCCTATCAAGAACCTAGGAAGAAAATTTCCCGCGCCGAGAGAATCCGCAACCGCTGCATTGTACTCGTCGTTTTCATTGGAATTTGCGTTTCCATCGGATCCTGCCTTTCTAAATGCGGCGAGAACAACGGTTACGCCAAGGCCGAGCGAGAATTCGGCCAAGTTTTCGAACCTAAGAAAAAAGCTGTGGACACTAGCGCCGAACAGGATATAGCAAGCTCTGAAACGGCCAAAGCTCCCGAAAAGAATAACGCAAAACAGATTGCCGAACAAAAGCAATCCGAGAAGCAGGATCGCCTGGACGAAATCAAAAATACCCAGGCCGAAGTGACCGCAGTCGTCACTCCAGAAAACGCTCCCGTTCCCGAAGTCATCGACAGCACCCACATCAAAAACCAGAAAGATGTGTACATGGCCGAAAAAATCGACAACCTGCTTCGTCGTTTCAAGCCGGAAAACTCCATCATCCTTATGGTAGATGCCAAGAGCAACGAGATCATTGCCTGGGGTGAACGTAAGGACAACGTCATCCAGAGCAAGCCGGACTATTTCATCCGCACCACCTTCCCGGCCGCCTCCCTGGCAAAGACCATCACCATTGCGGCGGCCATGGACAACAACCGTTATGCGTTGAACAGCACAATCCCGCTGATCGGGCACGCCCATCACCTGTACAAGAATCAGCTCCGCGTCCCGGCCAACTATCACGGCCCTACAGTCGAAATGCAGGACGCCTACGCCCATTCCTACAACCCTCCCCTGGCCCTCATCGGCATGGACGTTGGCGCAAAGAAACTTAAGGACGCTGCACGCAAGCTAGGCTACAACATGAACTTTGCCGGCGGACTTCCGGGCCGTTCCACTTTTGCGCCTCCCGACACAGGTTACGCTCTTGCCGAGGCAAGCTGCGGTTTTACCGACGCCACCACGCTGTCACCGCTGCAGGCCGCAGCACAGGTCCGCGCCATCCTCATGAAAAAGCCGCTGGAAATTCCTTGGGCCAGCAACTTGAAGGGTTACGCACCCACAAGCCGCATTGCGCAGGACGTGGGCACCTTCAAGGACAACACCTACTACGGACTGCGTCAGGCCATGATCCGCTCCGTCACCCACGGTACCGCCCGCAAGAACATATCTACAAAGCACATGGCCCGCAAGAACTACGAAGCCCTGACCATCGGTGGTAAGACCGGCTCCTTAGACGGCAAGGACCCCAAGGGCCGCTATGACTGGTTTATGGGTTTCGCCCAGTCCAAGGAAGACCCAAACAAGGCAATTATCCTTGTGGTGCTGCAAATCTACGATAATCAAGGTTTAAGACCCCAGCCCACTACTCAAGTGGCCGGTATGTTGATAAATTATTGGGCACATCAGTACGTGACGAATAAGAAGAAGTAGTTAGTGGTTGGTGGTTAGTTTTTTATAAGGAGTAAAAATGGATTTATCTTGGTGGAACCTGATTCCCACTTACATGGATGGAACCGCAATTTCCATTGGCAGTTTTGAAGTGCGTTGGTACGGCATCATGTACATTTTCGCCTTCGTCACCGCTTACCTGACCATGTGGCGAATCAACAAGAAAGAAAACATGGGCTATTCCAAGGACCAGTTCGACAGCATGTTCACCTGGATTATCGCAGGTATCATTGTTGGCGCACGACTGGGTTACGTATTCTTCTATAAGCCGGGTTACTATCTGGCAAACCCCATGGAAATTATTCTACCATTGACCCACGACGCCCTAGGATATCATTTCACAGGGATCGCAGGCATGTCCTACCACGGCGGATTGATTCTTGGAACAATCTTTGGCATCATCGGCATGAAGAAGAACAAAATCGATGTGTGGAAAGGCTTGAATCTTTGCTTCCTGGTGGTCCCCTTGGCCTACACCTGGGGACGCTGGGGTAACTTTATCAATGGCGAGCTTTTTGGCGAAGTCACCACAAGTTCCATCGGTATGTACTTCCCGCTGGCACACGACAGTCCCTTGAGCAACCCCATCCTCCACCACCCAAGCCAGTTGTACGAAATGCTTTTCGAAGGCGTTATCTTGTTTGCAATCTTGTACAACCTGCGCCGCATTCCTAAGCTGCGCGACAAGATGCCCTGCCTGTACCTGATGGGTTACGGCATTTTCAGGTTCTTCATTGAATTCTTCAGAAAGTCCGACGCTCACTTGGGCCGCAATGACCTGTTCGGTATGAGCCGTGGCCAGACGCTGTGCAGTTTGATGATCATCGCCGGCATTATCTGGCTGGTCGTGATGATCTACCGCGAGAAGGCTTCAAAAACAAAGTAATACAGCCTAATTCTGGAAATTTTAGGACTAAACTTTCGAATTTGAAGGTTTAGTCCTTTTTTTTTAGGTTGCCCAAGGACTAATTAACCAATTCAGCAAATTTAGTCCTTGATTTTTCAACTTAACCATACAAACTAATATCAAAATCAGTTGAATTTCTGCACCGGGCCAGTCATTCGTAGGACCAAAAACCGAGTCTTCAACATTTAGTCCCTTTTTCGATTATAGACAAATTAACAAGACAGCAAAGCAAGCAAAAAACAAAGGACTATTTCTCGAAAAACATAGAAATAGTCCTTATTTCAGAAAAAGAAGGAGGCAAAAGCCCGCCCACGAGCCTTTATACGCTGACGCTGAGCTCGCTTACAGCAAGTGCCGGCACCTGATAACTGCTGAAGGCATCCTTGTACTCGTTACCCACTTCAACAACATTCTGGATAATGTCAAAGAAGTTTCCACTCAAGGTCACGCCGTCCACCGGATGCTGGATTACGCCGTTCTCGCACCAGAAACCGTGAGCGCCGATAGAGAGTTCGCCGCTAATGGCATTGCAGCCGGATCCGCCTTCAAGGCGAACCACCAGCAAGCACTTGGGGAACAACTTCAGCAATTCCGCAGTGGTCAAGGTTCCTGGCGGAACCAGGAGGTTGCTGAATGCGGTGGCCATCTTACTACCGAAATCGCGGGCGCCGTTACCTGTGGTTTCGCAACCCGCCTTAGCTGCAGTTTCAAGATTATAGAGAGCGCTGTTAAACACGCCATCCTTGACCACATCAAAATGCTTGGCCAGGCAACCTTCGGAATCGTAGCGAATCTTGTGGGCAAACATGTCACCCTGAGGGTCGTTCACCATGGAGAACTTTTCACCGGCAATTTTTTTCCCTTCCTTGCCGGCCAAGCGGGACTGGCCCTTCTGCATGGACTCAGCAATAAACGGAGATGTGTACATCCCGATGATTCGTGAGGAAATACGTTCCGAGAAAACAACCGGGATCTTGCCGCCTTCAATCTTCTTCGCGCCAAAAAGTTCCGTCGCATACTCAGCCGTCTTGGACGCGATTTCATCCACGCTGAACTCGTTCCAGTCGCGACCGGACCTCACAAAGTTTCCCAATTTCTTGACGCCGTCGCGAGTAGCCACAGCACCCGCACCAACCGAAGCATAATTGGACTTGCCCTTGTACATCAGGCCCGTATTGTTTGCAATGACAGAAGAACTGGAAGTTGTGTCCGCACCCAGGTACGGAATGTTCTCGATTTCCTTGGACTTTGCAAAAGTCTGCTTTTCAAGTTCAATGCAAAAGTCCTTCATGGTCTGCAAATTCAAGGATTCCAATGTCGGATTGTAGTTCGGATAAACTTCCGGAAGATTTGCGGAGCTAGGCAAGGTAATGTCGATTGCCTCGGTCCACTGGGTATGGCAAAGCGCATCCTTCAAAGTCTGTCCGATAGCATCCTTGGTCAAGCGTTCTGTATAGGCATAGCCCGGATGACCATCCTTGATCACACGAACGCCAAGGCCAACGGAATCAGAAATTTCAGTATTCTGGACCTGCCCCTGGAAAACGGACAAGCCTTCAGAATGGGACGTGGTTGCAATCACATCGTACTGTTCTGCCTGGCCCTTGGCCAAGTCACACAAATAGGAAACAGCATCAATAATATTCATCTTAAACTTCCTGAGTCTGGGCGGCGGTTGTTTCGGCAGAACCGCGACGAGATTTGCGTTCCAGCATCTTCCAATAGGCGGCAGGGCTACCTGTCACAGATTCCAAGGCTGTCGCCAATTCCGTGGTAATAGGCTGGGTTCCGGCAATCATGGCTTCCAGGATTTCGGGAGACACGCCAAGACGACGGCCAAATTCAGCCTTGTCCATCTTGAGCCATTCGATACCTTCCAAAATTGCCTGTCCCGGAGTGGGAGTTCCATGTCTTGCCATACAAACCTCTAAAATTCTATGTCCTTCCAGCCCTCGGCACCGAAACGCAGATCGCGCTCCACGAATTCCCAAATCAGCAATTTCTTGCCCTTGAGAACACCTGCCTTACGAGCCATCTTTTCACGAACCAATGTGCTTGCACCGCCATCGCTGACGATACTTGCCACAGGACGATTCATATTCTTTGCAAAGTGAGCGATCCAGCCGGCGTTTACCGGAGCATCAGTCTGATAGATGCGGCTAAAACTGTCGCCCAGAATCAAAATCTTGGACTTGCGGAAATCATCCTTAAAAGGAGAAACCACATGGCCAGTCACCTGTTGGACCTTGAAAGTATTGAACTTGTTCAAGCCACTCATTTCACCGATATCGCCCATACGGTCGGCCACGCTATCAGAAACAGAGTACTTCATGTTCTCCTTGCCCAGGGTCACCACGGAATCCGCAATCATACGACGGACCTTTTCAGAAACCAGGTTCGCTGCAAGTTCTGCACCGCGAGGAGTCCAATGGGTGTCGTCGTTCAAGTAGAGAGAGCCCAGCCTTTCATCGAACCACTTGGCATCCCACAGAGGCGTATAAAGGTCCACCGTGTTGATTCCAAGCTTGGTCAAGGAATCCAGGATCGTCTTGCCATGACCAAATTTCGGAGAGCCGTCCCTTCGCAACATGTCGTCGGCTCCATCGCCAGTCAAGTATTCAGGATAGATACTGGGCTTGCCCGGAACGATCACCACCAGCAGTTCCACATCCTTGGCCTTCAGCTGGTCGCGGAACCTTATAATGGCGTCAATAGGATTGTCCAGCTTAGCGGAACGAACATCCAAGGGGGACGGCTGCACTAAAAATTCCACGTCCTGACGGTAATAAAGCCAGGGGTCCTCCCCTTCCTTGGAACCCCGGGCTCCAAGTACAACCTTCTCACCAGGATCGTCAAACAAGTTCCACACGGCAAGCTGGTACTTGGGGCGAACCGCCAGAACCAGGGCGTTTTCATCTTCCACTTTCTTTTCAAAGGCGCGGATATAGCGACTGGTCCAAACACCGTAACGCTTCACATCCAAGAAAGCCTTTACCAGGGAGAAACCACTGAATTCGGAGATTACAGCCTTTAAAACAGAATCTACCACCGGGAAGGATCCCGGTTCATCTTCCAAGGCAGAAAGTAACGAATCCGCTGACTTCAGAAGCTTGTAGGCTTCTTCACTGCTATCCAGTTCTGCGTAAGCATTCACAGTCAAGGCAGCGGCTTCCAAGTCAGAAAGGGCACCGATGACTGGCTCCAGTGCGTCAGAAGTCGCAGCACCACCCGCAATAGCCTCGCGGGCCGCCATCCAACGAACGCTCAAAGTATCCGACGCCGCAGCCAAAGTAGACTGTCGCTTAAACGGCGTATAAACCACATCCTTAAAAATATCCAAGCTGCGAAAACGCTTTTCTCCCTGCAAATCCACAACCGTCTGCACCGTAAAAGGCAGCAGAAGCAAAAGGGCAAATACAGCGATAATGACTTGATACTTTCTTTTCACGACCAAAAAGTAGAAAAATCAACCATAATATATTCAGTTTATTCTATATTTGCACATGCTTTGGCGGTATCATGCCGATGAGTTGCCTGGATAGTTCAGTTGGATAGAACGGGTCCCTCCTAAGGATCAGACTCGCGTTCGAATCGCGATCCGGGTATGAAAACGCCCTCCGATGTAACGTCGGAGGGTGTTTTTTTTTGCAGTCTTTTGCAGCCTATCGTCTGGAATGGCCGCTCATCATGGCAAGGAGAACATCCACGATTTCGCTCCAATGATCCAGGGCAACCCTTGCGATAGCCGGGTCGTACATGAGGCCGATGTTCTTCTCAATTTCATTTCGGCAGAATTCCAATGACATGGCGTCACGATAGCAGCGACGGCTGGTCATAGCATCGATGGAGTCTGCGATGGCAATCACCCTAGAGCCCAGCGGAATATCGTCGCCGGCAATGCCTTCGGGGTAACCGCGGCCGTCGTAGCGTTCGTGATGATGGAGAACCACCTGCACCATTTCCTGGGTGTAGTTGGACTGCATCAAAATGCGTGCACCAATAACAGGGTGCTGCTTAATCACAGCGAATTCCTCTTCGGTCAGCTTAGAAGGCTTACCAAGAATTGCGTCGCTAACGCCCACCTTACCAATGTCATGGAGCAAGGCCGCGTCGGAAATTAACTGTAACGTAGACTCGGAAAGACCCAAGGCCTTGGCCAACAAATTGGAAAGTTCCTGAACACGGTCAGAATGGTGAGCCGTGTAAGAATCCTTGGCTTCTTCAATAGAAATCAAGCAAGAGACCAGTTCACGCAAGTTCTTGTTTTCACTAGTTTCACGACTTCTATGAGAAGCCACCTTGTCCTGATACATATTCAAGTCAGCTTCCAGTTTCCAGTCACTAATGGACTTGCGAAGGCCGGATTCGTTCTTTAGGAAACTTTCGCCAACGGCCATGGAAAGCCTGTAGAGAGCGTCCTTGTTGTACTGGTCAATTGCCTTGTTCAAGGCAACGTGCATCTTATAGGTCTGTTCTCGTCCAACTTTTGCTACCACCACAAATTCATCACCGCCAATACGGAAACAGCTACCCACTTCGCCATAAGCCGACGAAATAGCATTGGCCGCAGCAATAATCAAGGCGTCGCCAGCCAAATGTCCAAAGGTATCGTTGGTGTATTTCAAACCGTTCACGTCAATCATAGCCATGAGCCAATCCGAAGTACCATCTTCAAGGCGACTGATTCGTCTCAACAGTTCATCGAAAGCAAGGCGGTTTTCAAGCCCGGTCAACGAATCTGTCGTTGCCAGGTTTTGCAGCTGGCGATTATATATTTCCAGTTTGCTGTTGATTTCCTCGAGTTCGTAGGAGGTCTCGCGAATAAAGGTCGCCATACGAGCAGCCAAGGGCAACTTGGTCTGAAGCGTTGCCGATGTGGAATCTTCTAAAATTTCTTCGTCCTTTCCGCAACCTTCGCGCATAGACGCAACAACCAGCGTAATATTATGCTGGTTCAAGTGTTCGTTTTCACGAATAAATTCGCCATGGGAGAAAAAGCCTGTGCAATCGGCAACCTTTTTCAGGGACAGAAGTTCGTGGGTCGGATCATAGGACGCCCAGAAAGCCTTACGGGCTGCGCATGAAAAAATATTCATGACATCCGGCTTAAAGGCCTTGATTTTTTCGCTACTCTGACGAATAGCCTCGAGAATCGTCTGGGGCTCGCCATAGGAAAGTCGTACAATGGATTCCACATCAATGTCTGCAGACATCTTCAAGGAACCATCCGGCTGGCTCGATGCCGGGGCTCGCACAATCTGGGTACCGTTATGCTCGTAGAGCAGCGGGAAATCCAGGGCGTTGTAGAAAAAATTCTCATCGTTTCCGATGTTCAAGTACTTATGGTAAATATCATAGGCAGGAACACCGCCTAATTCATACAAAATATTACCATTGGCGCGAGTCACATGGAAATTGCGTCCGATAGGCTTCCAGCCGCTAATTTTCATGGTTTCTACAAAGAATTCCTCACCGCCGTAGAACATAATCAGCAAGCCTTGAGGATTGTAACCACCAACAGAGGAGAACACACAGGAATCACTACTGTTAATGTTCGTTGAACAGACGATGCCACCGAATATCTGGACTTCGGAGCGCAGGCAATCCAGGCCCTCACAAAACTTCGTGGTGGAGTAGTTCGTAATGGTATGATGAACCTCAATCGCCTTAACCCAGGGATTGCTTTCGGCATCGGCCACGATACTCTTGGTAATACGATCCACCGAGGTAGTTTTCAAGTCGTACTGGTACAGCTTAAACTTGGAAGAAGCCTTTTCAAAAATGGTGGCGGTCACTGAAATTTCAGAAGCCAGTTCGCAGTTGACAATGTTACCCGCCGTGGAATTTCCCATCCAGGGTACGCCCGGGAAAACATCCTCAATGGTGGTCCAGACCGGTTTTAGATGATCCGGGTTGATAATCGAAGTGTGAATATGAAAGAAAACGGATCCGAAGCCTTTCGAATCGTACCAATCCTTGAATTCCGACAGTTCCTTTTTGAAACTGCTCTCATCGCTGTAGACAAACGTCTTCTTTTTCATTCAAAACACCTCTAATCCACAAAAAGACGGAAAACAGCGTCACCAAAAACACCGCACCGTTCATTACAATTAGCTTACAATCTAATATATACTGAAATACGAAAAAAACACCTTAGTTCAAAAAAATTCCCGTGTAAGTTGGAACAAGACTTTTACTAAATTTGACGCATATGAAGAACTTTTACGTTACTACCCCGATTTACTATGTGAATGACGCACCCCACATCGGTCATTCCTACACTACCGTTTTGGCAGATATCCTCACCCGCTTCCATAAGATTCTGGGCTACCAGACCTTCTTTTTGACCGGTACCGATGAACACGGCCAGAAGGTGCAGCGTGCCGCCGCCAAGCGTGAAGTGGACCCCCAGGCCCATGTGGACGAATACTACCATCACTTCGAAGATCTCTGGAAGAAGATGGGCATCTGCAACGACTTCTTTATCCGTACCACCTACCCCGAACACAAGGCTTACGTTCAGGAATGCCTGCAGAAGCTGTGGGACAAGGGCGAAATCTACTCCAAGGAATACGAAGGCTGGTATTCCGTTGGCGAAGAACGTTTCTTTGGCGAAGACGAACTGGACGAAAACAAGTGCGACCCCATTAGCCACCGCCCGGTGGAATGGCTGAAGGAAAAGAACTACTTCTTCAAGATGAGCAAGTACCAGCAGCAGCTCATCGACCACTTGAACGCCAATCCCGACTGGATCGTTCCCGACTACCGTCGTAACGAAATCCTGGGCTTCCTCCGTCAGCCGCTGAACGACCTTTGCATCAGCCGCCCGAAGGCTCGCCTCTCCTGGGGCATTCCTCTGCCGTTTGATGGCGACTACGTGACCTACGTGTGGTTCGACGCTCTGTTGAACTATGTGAGCGCCTCCACCGCTTTCCACAAGACTTTTGCTGACGGCACCCCCATCTGGCCCGCCACTTACCACCTGATCGGTAAGGACATCTTGACCACCCACAGCGTTTACTGGCCCACTATGCTCATGGCTCTGGACATTCCTCTGCCCAAGCATATTCTGGCTCACGGCTGGTGGCTGGTGAACGGCGGCGAAAAGATGAGTAAGTCTGCCGGAAACGTGGTCAAGCCCATGGACTACATGGAAAAGTACGGCGACGACGCCTTCCGCTACTATCTCGCTCGCGAAATGGTGGTTGGCCAGGACGCCAACTTCACCCACGATTCCTTTGTCCGTCGCATTAACGCCGACCTGGCAAACGACCTGGGCAACGTTCTGAACCGCGTCCACAAGCTGGTGCTCACCAACTTCGAAGGCAAGCTGCCCGCAGCTGTTACCATGGATGACGCCGCCAACGACGTAATGAACTTGGCCAAGAAGGTCATCGAAGACATTAAGCAGGACCTGCCTCAGGCACGTCTCTCCCAGTCCATCGAAAACATCATGAGCCTGGTCCGTAGCATCAACCGCTACTTCGAAATCAAGGCTCCCTGGAAGCTGGCCAAGGACCCGGCTCTCAAGGATGAACTGGCTACCGTTCTTTATGTGGCCGCAGAAGCCGTACGCCTCAGCCTTTGCATGCTGTGGCCGGTGATCCCCACCAAGGCAGAAGAAGGCCTTGCCATGCTTGGCACCAAGTTCACTAGCGCCGAAGACCTGGTCTGGGGCCTGATGAAGGGTGGCGAAGCTTTCGGCGAAGGCAAGCCCCTGTTCCCCCGCATCGACGAAGAAGTGAAGCCCCAGCAGCAACAGCAGCAGGCCAAGCCCAAGCAGAACAAGCCCTTGACCGCAGCCGATGTTCCTGCTGCCATGGACCTCCGCGCCGCAAAGATCGTTGAAGTGGCAGACCATCCGGATGCAACTTCCCTCTATGTTCTGAAGGTGGACGCAGGCGAAGGCGAACTCCGCACCGTTTGCTCCGGCCTGAAGGCTAGCTACGAAGCTTCTGAACTTAAGGACCGCATGATTCTTTTGTTCGCAAACCTGAAGCCCGCACCCCTTCGCGGTATCATGAGCGCAGGCATGCTCTTCGCAGGCGACCTGGAACCGGAAACCCACAAGTGCCGCCTGGTGGCAGTACCGGAAGGTGCAAAGCCCGGTGACCGCGCTCTGTTCAAGGGCGTAGAACCTTCTGAACCGCGCGAACTGAAGCTGAAGGATTTCGACAAGATCGCACTCTCCGTCAAGGGTGGCCAGGTGTTCTGCACCGCAGGCGAAGGCGCAGCAGCCGTCGCTCTGGAAATCGACGGCAAGGCAGTGACCTGCGACGTTCCGGAAGGCAACGGAGTGCATTAACCCCTTATAATGTCATCCCGGCGAAGGC
>JAKSIE010000031.1 GCA_024398995.1 Fibrobacter sp. | reverse complement strand
GGGAGTTCCTTGGTGTCCTCCATCTGCATCTCCAGATCGAAGGAGCGCTTGACTTCGCCGTCCTTGCCGGTTTCCTGGGCGTAGACGTCGTAGCGCACGCTCTTGCTGAAGATGCCGACCTGGTCCGTCTTTTCCTGCTCGGGGTCCTTCAGGTCGTAGATCTTGATGCCAAGCGCCGCCTCGATGAAGGGCTTTGCGATTTCCTTGTGGCTCATGACCAGCGGGAACATGAAACGGTTGGTGATGGTGATTTTAGAGAAGTCGTTTTGCCGTAGAATGCTCCCTGGATTTTGAAAAAAGATTGTAAAAATTTTTCGCCCTTAAATCGCGGGAGCGATCGTGACCCCTTGGGGCGCAGACTTTTGCGCTTACGCGCCCCTCCCCCACATTCCGCAAAAGGCTACGTTTTATGAGAAAAGAGGGCTCGCCACTTGGCGGGTCCTCTTTTCCATAAAATAGAGCGCGACGGCACTGTCGTGCCGGGCCGCTCACAAAAAAAAGGACCCGCATGGGTCCTTTCGTTTTTACTTTTGCATTTCAGCAAGCTTAGCTTCAAGTTCCGCAATCCTGCGATCTTTTTCGGCCAGAGCATTGTCCTTTGCAGCGATAATCTTCTGGTTACGTTCGCGTTCTTTTTCAGCAGCGGCTTCGGCAGCATCTTCCCTGGCGAGCTGGATTTCCTGTTCCCATGTCATATAACGCTCCTGTGTGTCTTCGTCGGCCTGGTACCACTGAACCTTGGTGTGGATGTTCTTGGTCTCTGCGGAGTCGGCGGTGTTGGTTGCGAAATACTTCAGATACGGCTTAAGGGGATGCGCGTCCGGAAGTTTGTTGTACTCGTTAAAGATATAAAAATTCTTGAATGAACGATCATTAAGAGAGATGTTTTTATTTTCTGTAGCGTAATTCTGAAAGCTGTAAATAGGCAGCTTCGCACCAAAGATGTCGTCGGGGCAGATGAAGAGCACATACTGATCCTTGAGACTTTTGTACATGGCACCCTTGCGCAGGTCGTTGGTGTCGCGGACAGACTGGTAGTAGCGAGCCCGTTTGGGAAGTTCCTTGGTATCAACAATTTGCATTTCGAGATCAAAGGAACTGACAATTTCGCCATTTTCGTTGATCTGTTGGGTAAAAACGTCGTAGCGGACACTCTTGACGCCTACGGCGTCCGCGGCTGCACTCGGTTATAAAATTATGCGAGCATAATTTTGCAACTCTCGTTTTGCACGCTTTTGCTGAAGATGCCGACCTGGTCCGTCTTTTCCTGCTCGGGGTCCTTCAGGTCGTAGATCTTGATGCCAAGCGCCGCCTCGATGAAGGGCTTTGCGATTTCCTTGTGGCTCATGACCAGCGGGAACATGAAACGGTTGGTGATGGTGATTTTAGAGAAGTCGATGACTTTAGTTTCGTTATCAGCGCCTACGGCGGTTTCGTTTTCGTTCATTCGTATTGCTGGGTGTTGCGCACACCTTTGCGAGGTGGCTAAATCGCCGCCTGCTATATACACGCTTTTTTGCCGTAGATTGCCCCCTGGATTTTGAAAAAAGATTGTAAAAATTTTTCGCCCTTAAATCGCGGCAGCGATCGTGACCCCAGCGAGGCTGCGCCGAGCGGGTAGGGCGCAGACTTTTGCGCTTATGCAAAGGGGCCCCCGGCTTCCCCGATCAAGTCGGGGACAGGCTCAGGCCGGGGTGACATTTGAATAGGGCCATGGAATAGAGCGCGACGGCCTCCCCGATCTTGTCGGGGACAGGCCCAATGCCGGGCCGCCCACAAAAAGGGACCCGCGCGGGGTCCCTTGAATTTATTTTTCGCTTTTGAGGCGTTCTATTTCTGCTCGGAGCGCAGCCAATTCAGCATCCTTCTCGAAAATCTCGGCATCCTTCTCGGCGATGATTTTCTCGTTGCGCTCGCGTTCTTTTTCAGCAGCGGCTTCTGCGGCAAGCTGGATTTCCTGTTCCCATGTCATATAGCGCTCCTGTGTCTTTTCGTCTGAACGGTACCATTCCACCTTGGTGTGGATTTTCCTTGTCTCCGAGGATTCGGCGGCGTTTGTAGCAAAATACTTCAGGTACGGTTTTAGCGGGTGCGTATCCGGAAGTTTCTCGTACTGGTTAAATATATAGAAATTTTTGAAGGTGCGGTCGTCAAGAGAGATGTTTTTATTTTCTGTAGCGTAATTCTGAAAGCTGTAAATAGGCAGCTTCGCACCAAAGATGTCGTCGGGACAAATAAAGAGCACATACTGGTCCTTGAGACTTTTGTACATGGCACCCTTGCGCAGGTCGTTGGTGTCGCGAACAGACCGGTAGTAGCGAGCGCGCTTGGGAAGTTCCTTGGTGTCCTCCATCTGCATCTCCAGATCGAAGGAGCGCTTGACTTCGCCGTCCTTGCCGGTTTCCTGGGCGTAGACGTCGTAGCGCACGCTCTTGCTGAAGATGCCGACCTGGTCCGTCTTTTCCTGCTCGGGGTCCTTCAGGTCGTAGATCTTGATGCCAAGCGCCGCCTCGATGAAGGGCTTTGCGATTTCCTTGTGGCTCATGACCAGCGGGAACATGAAACGGTTGGTGATGGTGATTTTAGAGAAGTCGATGTTCTCCGTTGTAGCGTTTCCGCTCATGAAAAGTTCCTGTACATCCGGCGACGCGGCCGGTTCGTAGGCAGAATGGCTTCTACCTACTTATATACACGCAGCAAACTTCCCTTTTGCACAAGAAATCTTTGTAAAAAATATTTTTTCCCTCTCGCGGGGAGTTCCTGGATCCTATCGCAGCTTCGCTGCTCCAGGATGACGTTGGAAGAAAAACACGAGCAGCCTAATGGGCGAAATCGTCCCAGGCGCCATACCGCTTCTATAAAGAGAACTCGCCGACATTTGCAAAAAAGGACCCCCGCGGGGTCCTTGTGGTTATTTGCTCATTTCTGCCAGCTTTGCCTGAAGAGCGGCGATCAGCGCGTCCTTCTCGGCCAGGGCATTGTCCTTCTCGGCGAGGGCGTTGTCCTTCTCGGCCAGTTTGGCATCCTTCGCCTTGCTTGCCGACTCCATCCTGCGAACCTTGCGTTCAAGGGCGCGACGTACGTCAGCTGCGCTTACAAAGCCAAGCCTTTGTCCAATACTCTGGAATGCCATTTTAAGAACCTCCAATGCCTCCGGGCTGATATACTCTTCTAAATATAACTCAATCTTGCCGACAAGGCAAGCGCTTTCGCTGCTAGGCAACGTCCGCAACTTTTTCTCCATCTCAGGCAGCAGCGACTCGTACTTTATCATGTCGAAGGCGTACTTCATGGTAATGGCGCCAATGGCCGCCTCGGCGTTGCCGTGGGCAAGGCAAAGGTCGTCGTCAATTTCCGCCAGGTTCACAAAGGCGAACTCGAAATGCGGAATGCGTCCGTTGTACAAGGCATGGATGTTTTTGTATTGTGCGAGAGGGTCCCATGGATCGGTTCCGTTATAGATAACGATGGCTTTGGTCGGAAGCCATCCATATTCAGAATTGCTCTTGTCTACCATCACGTTGATGGCATACTTGCCGATCTGCGACATAATCCCGTTACTGGGCGAAGATTTGTGCTCCAGCAGCAAACCAAAGCGCATTTCGCTACCGTCTAGCGCCTTCACCTTGAAGGCAAGATCCGCCTCGCCCCGCTCGCCAACTTCGTCGAAGGCCTCAGGGATTTCTTCCAATGTGTCCAGGTCCACTTCCGCGAGGATGTCGGCAAGATTCTGGTTTGTCTTTGACGCGATCTCGAAAAGCGCCTTCGTGTTCACGGGTTTCGAGTAGACGTATTTCAGGAATCCGTCATGTTTCCGTTTGTTCATGTATTGTTCTTTTATTCCGGCGACGCGGCCGGCTCGCAGGTAGAATGGTTCCTACCTACTTATATACACGTTTGAAGCTTGCGAATCACTCCTGCTTATTTTGTAAAAACCGTAAACATTTGGTTATAGACAATTTGTCTATGGAGTTTTGTGTTGCGCCGGGGTATTTCTTTCCGCTTTAGGATAGTTTTATAAAGGGACAAAATACACAACCTGTATGGGTAAAAAAGGAGTACAAGTGAAGAACAATTTTAAGAAGTTCGCCGTGGCAACTATTTCCGCTTTCGGCCTGGCCACGTTCATTGCCTGTGGCGACGACCCGGCAACTGGCGCAGACAATTCCATCGATTCATCCGCCAGCATCGAGGATCCCCTTTCCTCCGCAGACGTCCCGGAATCCAGCGGCGCACAACCTGCCAGCTCCGCGGGCATCGCCCCCACTTCCAGCGAATCGGCTCCTGGCTCCAGCGACTCACAACCTGTCAGCTCCAGTGGCGCTCTGCCCGGCAGCTCCGCCGACAACGGCCAGGCTTCCAGTTCCTCCGAAATGGTTCCGGAATCCAGTTCCTCGGATCCCGAGCCCGGCGAAATGACTTACAAGTTTGGTTACGCCCTCAAGAACGCTCCTACCCTCAGTAAGGGCTGCGGCCGCGAAACCACCCTCCGCACCGACAAGCGTGTAGAAAACGGCGAGCACCACGTGGTAAATGTAAACGGCACCAACCGCGAATATTTCATTACCCTGCCCAAGAACTACGACAACACCAAGCCCTACAAGCTGCTCATCGCCCTCCACTGCTACGGCAGTTCCGCCGAGGACTTTGTGCACCATACCCCGGACTACGACCATCCTACTCCGTACTATGGCCAGCAGGTTCTGGATACCGAGGGTAACTATATGTTCGCCTCCCTCCAGGCTGTAGGCGGCCTCTGGAACAAGGGCCAGGGCGACCACGACTTTTTCGGCAAGGCTTTGACCACCATCGAGGACAACTACTGTATCGATACCAGTCGCGTGTTCATTACGGGCTTTAGCTTTGGCGCCATGTTCTCCTACTCCCTGATGCAGGACTACCAGGATCGTATCCGTGCCGCCGCCACCTACGCCGTGGCCGATTACAACATCTGGCTCCCTCAGGAAAACGGCACCGACAAGAACCTGCCTGTGGCCTGGATGAATGTTCATGGGCAGAACGATGGCCGTTGCAACTATGACCGCGCCAAGAACAGCGCCCTCCCCCGCATTCTCAAGAAGAACGGCAAGGCTTCTGACGGCGACAGTCAATTTACCGACGCCAGCGGCGAAAAGATGGTCGAGAACCAGGGCAACACTGGCCACACCTGCCACGATTTCAAGACGGTGGACGAACGATTCCCGGTCAAGTTCTGCAGCTGGCCCGGAGACCATCAGTGGACCGCTCACGACACAGGCAACATGGGCGTGGGCTGGAACTGGGAAAGCACTTGGGTGCCCAAGGCTGTACACGAATTCTTCGAACAGTTCTAGGGGTGACTCGAGTCGCAGAAAAGCGATGAGTCAGCCGCCGAAAAATAATGCCCGGGGAAGCTTACGCCTTTACCTGCGAAGGGTGAAGCGGCGGGTCTTGATTCTGTAGGGGATGGAGGTTACGAACCTTGTAACGAAGCGGAGCTCGCCCCACAGGGATTCGCCAATGTCGAAGGTGATGCGGTCGAGGTAGCGGCCAGCGTTGGTGAGCCAGTGGCGTACCAGAGGCACGGAGTAGTTGTTGCTGGAATACTGGCCGAAGTTTCCGTCGGCAAGGATCACCTTGAGGAGTTTGCGGCCGCGGCGTTCGTCGGGGGCGCAGAGCATTAGGCCTGCCGGCAGTTTGAATAGTTCCGCGAGCACCCACATGGTTGCACGGGCCATGTTGTAGAGGCCGCATGCACGTAGGCTCGCGGCGGTGCATTCGCGGTCGGCCTGGGTGCTGTTACGCAAAAGGTGGTAGTAGTCCATGACCTGGCGGAGGCCTAGCCCGCTATCGATAAAATGGCGCTGCATGTGGGAAAGCTGCATCATGAGGGCGAAGGTCAGGGGCGGGGCGTTAAATCCATTTGACTGCGCGCCGGGCTGAACGCTTGACGGAACCGCGGCGGGCTTGGCCAGTTCGCGGTCGAAATACCGCAGCATGTTGCGGGTGGTAATCGGCGAGTGGTTGCAGGTGGGAATAAAGTGCACCTCGACGGTAATTCCATCGAAAAATTTCGCATCCAGATGGGCGTGAAGGTTGGACACCTCTTCACGGGTGAAATTTTCCATCAAGTGCATTTCCTTAAGGTGATTGAGCACGCTGTCGCGGCCGCCCTGCACCAGGATGTCAATGTCGCCGGCCTGTCGCAGAAGGGGCTCTGGATAAAGTAGCGCGTTGGCCTGCCCCTTGAGGATCACTGTGCTGGCGCCGCGTTCCGCGAACATCCGCGTAACCTTTGCCGCGGTGGCGTTCATGCGGTTGTTGCGAATGACAATCTGGCGGACTAGCTGGTTCCACCTGTCCATCAGTTCCTTGGGGGGCTGCAGGTTTGCGGGCAGGCGCTGGACACCGCTGTAGATGACACCCATCAGAGCCTGCTTCTTGGAGAGGGCAAAGATCTGCTTCCACTGCTCGGCGCTCAAGGGCTCCGTGAAAGGGAGGTCCCGGGTCGGAGCCCGGGATGACATTTTGAGAGGAGCCCGGGATGACATTTTGAGAGGAGCCCGGGATGACAGTACAAGGGAATAGCGCAGGAGAGCGAAGAAAATGTCAATGACGGTTTTCATCTATACTCTTTCTGCCGAGGTATACGGCGCGCTTACGGGCAACCCAGTCGTGGAGTATCCAGATGGGTGCAATGACGAGGTTCAGCAGGATCTCGGCAACAAGCATCAGGGGGTAGAGAATGTACCGCAACATGCCGCAAGAAGGGCCATAGAGCCCGCTACAAATAAAATCTTTCTATTCATGTCATAAAGATAATAAAAGAAAGCAATAATCCCGGCGGCCAGATGGTCGTCGGGATTTCAATTTTTTTTGGGTCGGAGCCCGGGATGACTAGTTAGCGGCGGCGCTTCTTGGATTTCTTCTTGGAGGCCTTGGAGTCGCTGTCGTCGGATTCCTTCTGGAGGTCGCTGAGGTTGACGGGTTCGGCGCCCATGTTGTCTACAGCGGTCTTGACTTCGCCAACGGCGGTCTTGAGGTCCACTACTGCGGGGGCGATCTTTTCGTCCAGGGAAGCCTGGATTGCTTCGAGGGTGGGCTTGAGGGTTGCGCTGGGATCGGGAGCTGCCTGGCTCTTGCCGCCCAGAATACCGGAGGAGAGCACCACGCCGGCAATGGAGATGATCACTGCCAGGAATGCGAGGACCACGGCGGTGCGGGCCTTTTTAACGAGCTTCTGGGTTTCGGCCAGGGACTTGTCTTCGAAGGTCTTGAATTCGTCGGTCTGGAGTTCCTTGAGGGAATCGGAAACATACACGGCGTTGGTCATGAAGTTAATGAGTTTTTCAACAATCAGGTCTTCTTCGATGTACACACGGACTTCGACGAGGCCTGCGGAAACGTAGGAAACGTCTTCGCCGTAGACGGTCTTCTTTTCGCGGGAGGAAACCAGTTCGGTAACCATGCCCTGGGACTTGAGGTAATCCATGAGGTTGAAGGCTTCGAGGAGGCGGCTGTAAACGGCCTTGACCTTTTCCTTAACGGAATCTTCCTTGCCTTCGTTCACGTAGAAGTTGAAGTATGCTACGTCGTCGACATGGAAGGTAACCTTGTTGTCCTGGAAGACGGATTCGAGGGTCTTGATGGGGAAACATGCGGCGGGATCAGCGGAATTTGCAATGAGCTTGCTGATAAGTGCCTGTTCGCCAAAAGTAAAGTTTCTCATAATTCACTCCATTTAACCCCTACCCAACCCACAAAAAAACATCCAATCACCAAGGGCTGCTAGGGATATCGTTTGATTTGCGTAATAATATAAACATTTAGACCGTACTTTGAATACAGACTAACGTTAAGTTTTTTTAGGGGAAACGCTGTTTTACGGCAAAAAATGCCTATAAAATAATTTTTTACTAAAAAGCGCCTTATTCCAGCTGTTCCAGAACTTTGACCAGGCGGGTGGTGAGTTGTTTTGCGCCGGCGGCGGAAAGATGGTCCATGTTGTTAGCCATGGAATCCGGATAGTCGTGGTCGCCCATCTTGTTTTCGTCCATAAGTACAAAGTAATCTTTTTCCCGCGCCATGGAATCCAGCCAGGCGATTTTCTTTTCGGCAAGGCTGCGCTGCAAGCCGTACTTGCCAAAGCTTCCGGTGTTTTTGTAACCGGGTGCCTGGGGGAACACAACTCCGATCAGGGCCACATTCTTTTGGGCTGCGACATCTGCAAGCGACATTAGGCAATTCAAGTAATGGTCGAGGAATTGCTGTTCTTGCACAGTGAAAACGGAGTCGGAGTAAACCGACACAGGTTCGGATTCCCATCCGGCTGCTTCGAGTGAAAAGCCGCCGCGGGCAGTGTATTCATCTTGCACGGCTTTTTCTGCGGGATAGGAGTTTTCGACAGCTTCGACGAATCCCTTTGGTATTCCATTTTTCCAGAAGTCGTGGCGTTCGTCATATTCGTAGCCGACGTATCTGTTTTTGAAAGGCGCCAGGTAGTCTGTTCGAGCATTCCAGCCATCCAAATCCAGCGAGACCACCACGGCCTTGAGGGAATCCACAAGGTTCAACACATAGTTTTCGATCATGTACAGTTCGCGGTGGGCGTCTAAACCGAGGACCGACAAGTTGATCATTTTCCATTCGGGATAAAGGTCGGGATCCACACCGGATCTGGAGCGGGAGCTGCCCACTACAACCACGCGGGAGTCATGGACGTTTTTCCAGAAGATTTCCATTTTGACGCGCACAGTGGCGGCATAGTTTTCGTGGTCCTTGCTCAGATAGACGCCGGCGCTATCCAAGTCCAGCTGGAACTCGCCGGAACTGCCGCCAGGATTGCCGCTTGAACTGCCGCCGGGGGCATCCTTTGTCCAGAAACAGGGATGCCAGAGTTCATCGCCGCTGGCTATTTCATAGACGGAGCTATCGGCCAAATCGACCAGGGCGATTTTTTCGTGTTCGCCGTTAATGTTGGTCAGAGACGCAACAATTAATTTGTTTGCAACCGAGTTATCTGTGTGCAGGGTCCATTCGGTGTGATCGAAAGTGTAACCCTTGGGAGACGGGATTGCGTCAATCAGTTCGCCGGTGCTGTCGGCAAGGAACATTCGGCCGTGTACGCTGTACTTGGAGCCTACGAAGGCACGGCCCGTTGCGGAGGCGAAATCCAGGAACAGGGTGCGGTTGGTGCCGTCTTGGGACAGAGAGACGTTGCAGGCTTGTTCCGCGTTGTACCAGACGGTGTCAAGGGCCGCGGCGATGACAGCGTCAGTAGCTGCGCCGGGTTCGAGATGCGCGCGGAGTTTGGTGGAGCCTGTTACCGCGAGGCGTCCGTCGGCGCTTACACCCCCGTGATACGCGCCGTCGAACAACTTCTGAGGCGCCCCGAACTTGCCGTTACTGAAGGAGACTTGCCACGTACTCTTCCCCATGAACTTCGCTTCGTCGGAATTATCTCCGGCGCTAGAAACGTACACGATTACGGTATCGCCCCCATCGGTTACGCGCCAGCGGGGAACCGCGGCAGATTCAACATCCAGCTGAACAAGTTCCTTATGGTTCACATCCAGATTTCGCACGTAGAGTTTCGAGGGCTTGTCGCTCCCTTCCATAGAAGTACAGAAGGCAACCTTGGACCCGTCAGGAGAAATATCCGGATGGAACGCCTCCACAGAATCCTTGAATTCTACGGCAACCAATTCGCCGCCGTCGAAAAAGTCGACGTAGTTCAAATTGCCCGTCAAATGATTGCGGAACACCAATTTGTTTTTGTAGGATCCCGTAATGCTCTTGATGCTCTGGGCATCCGCACGAATCTCCGCTTCGTACTCGGAGCCGGCCTCACCGGAAATCATCACCGGGTTAGGAATTTTGCCGAAAGCGAGTCTAAATCCGATGTACTCCCTTCGGGTAGAAGAAGTCACCGCGTACACATCCGTGCGACTTGAAACAATCAAAGCACGAATATCATTCCTATAGCTTCCGCCCTTGATAACGCGCTCCCCCGTCGCACTGCTGGGAGCACCGACAAAGTTAATCACAGAAACATCATCAAGAACCCGCAGCCAGTCGTTGGTCCATTCCGCCACGTTGCCCGCCAAATCACAGAAGCCATCGCTATTGCGTTTTTGTGTGCAAACCGGATGAGTGGTGTAATCCGAGTTTTCGCTATTCCAGCTATCGAGGGAGTTCCAGTTTCGCAATGCCGCATAGGTCCACTCCATTTCTGTAGGCAAGCGGAAACCATTCACATTGAAGTTGGTTTTCAGATTGTCCATGCCATCGCAATGGCCCTGGGAATCAAAGTTCGCCTTGGTATAGGTATAGACCGTGTCCAGGCCCAGGGAACGGCTCTTGGCGTTGGCAAAGTACACCGCGTCGTAATAGGAGACACTGTCTATGGGATACGACTGGTCCTCTTCGCTTTTGCACTTGGCAAAGCTCCCCCACTGTTCATCGGAAAGTTCGCGGACCTCGCCGCAGGTCACCTCGTGTTCGCCCAGCCAAAAATCGTAGCTGAACCACGCAGAGAGCTTATCCAACCAGACAAGCTGTCCATTAGAAGGCAACTGGATCATTCCAGTCAGTTTTTCTGTGTATGACGTTTTGGAATTCGTACCGGATTCAGAGCAAGCAACAAGCGTCGCCGCAATCAAAGCCAGTAAGAAATACTTCATAACAATTCACTTCGCCAGGCTGGCTCGGCAATTTTTAGACTGCGCGCTTCTTGTTGGTGTAGGCTTCCACCACGTTGATCACGTAGTCGCCCAGGTGTTCGCAGGCGTTGATCACGTCCATGTAGTGAACGCTCATCTGGTAGTCGTATTTCTTGTCGTTGATGTCGGCTACGTTGCGTTCCTTGAGGCTCTTGCGGTAGTTGTTGATTTCGTTCTCGATGTTGCGGGAACGGTTGTAGTCGGCGCCGGGCTTGCCTTCTTCTACATCGATCATGTAGTCGAGGGCGGTGTTGCACAGCTCCACCATGTGGTTGATGTGTGCGTACTGCTCGGAGGTAAAGTCGTCCTTGCTGCGGAACTTGTGGTTGATGGCGCGGGCCATGTTGTAGCAGGCGTCGCCGATGCTTTCCATTTCGGAGATTTCGCGGAGCATGGACTGGATGGTCACCTTACTTTCGTTACTGAGGCGGCCTTCGCTTACCTGGTTCAGGTACTTTGCGATTTCCACTTCCATGTTGTCGCTGATTTCTTCGTACTTCTCGATGCGGCTAAAGATCTTGGTAAAGTCGTTTTCGTCCTTGGTGGTGAGGAGGTCGGGCACCATGTTGAACATCTTCTTGCAGCGCTGACCGAAGAGGATGATTTCCTTGCGGGCTTCGAACAGGGAGAGTTCTGCGGTGGAGAGGATGCCGCCGCTGATGAACTTGAGGCGGAACTCGTCGTCTTCGGCCTTGTCCTTGATGATCTTGCAGATGATGGTTTCCATGGGCTTGATGAACCAGATGAGGATCAAGACGTTCACCACGTTGAACATGGTGTGGAAGCCAGCGACCGCGAAGGTGACGCCATCTTGTGCGGCCTTGATTTCTTCGGCGGTGGTGGGCTTGAAGCTGGGGTCGTAACCCACGATGCTGCAGACCATGTTGATGAAGGGGTGGAACACGATGAGTACCCAAACAACACCGAACATGTTGAAGAGCAAGTGCGCAAGGGCCGCGCGGCGTGCCTGGGTGGAGGCGCTGAGGGCCACCACGTTGGAGGTGACTGTAGTACCGATGTTTTCGCCCATCACGAGGGCGATGCCCTGGTAGATTTCGAGAGCGCCGCTGGAGCAGAGGATGAGGGTGATAGCCATGACCGCTGCAGAGGACTGTACGCACATGGTGAGCACGCCACCGATAAGCAGGAACAGCAGGGTGCTGGCGAAGCCCCAGTTACCGCAGGCGGCAACGAAGTTCTGCACCGCCGGGATATCGCCCAGGTGCATGGAGGCGCCGGTGGTTCGCAGGGTGGTAATGGCAAACAGCATGAAGGCGAGGCCGAACAGGAATTCGCTCATGCTCTTGGTGCTGCTCTTTTTTGTGTAGCTCAGGATGATGCCCACCACGAAGCAGGGGTACACCAGGTAGAGCATGTCGAACTTGAAGCCAAGCACCATGATCCATCCGGAGATGGTGGTACCGATGTTCGCGCCCATGATAATAGAAATGGCCTGCTTAAGGGTAAGCAAGCCAGCATTAACGAAGCTAACAGTAAGAACGGTTGTAGCGGTAGAAGACTGGATAGTCGCAGTCACAGCGGTACCGGTGGCCACACCCATTACGCGGTGTTTAGTCATGGTACCGAGCATGGTACGGAGAGTGTTACCGGTGAGCTTTTGAAGACCTTCGGACATGGTCTTCATGCCAAACATCAAAAGTGCGAGGCAGCCAAGAAGAGTGAGTACAGCCAATTTCATGTCCACAGCGGGCATAGTATTTTTCCTTTATCCAATAAACTGGGAGCAAATATAGAAAAAATCCTCCGAGTCGCCTCCGGGAGATAATTTTCGAAAAGTGGGTGAAATTACGGGAAAACAGAATGAATAAGCGGTTTTTTTTCCGTAATTTATTAGTTTGTTCATAATAAAAAACAGGTCGTTTGGGGTCGTTGCCGCCCAATATTTGAACTATGGCGCCCAAAAGGGGACAATTTTGGCCCCGCCACCTGCGTTTTGGGTGTATTTTCCATGGGAAACGGGCTTTTTTAGGAAATTATCCCCCCGAGGATGTTTTTACCATGGCAACGTTACTTTTCGCGGACCATGGCAACAGCCTGGGAGGCGATGCCTTCGCCGCGGCCGGTGAAGCCCAACTTTTCGGTGGTGGTGCCCTTGATGCCGATCTGCTTTACATCCAGGCCCAGGACGCGGGCGATGTTAGCCTTCATCTGATCCTTGTGGGGGTTCACCTTGGGGCGTTCGCACATCACGATGGCGTCGATGTTCACGATATCGTAGCCGGCCTTCGCCACTTCCTCCCCCACCTTGCGCAGGAGTTCCAGGCTGTCGGCGCCCTTGAAGGCGGGATCGGTGTCCGGGAAGTAGGTGCCGATGTCGCCGAGGCCTGCGGCACCCAGCAGGGCGTCGCTAATGGCGTGGAGCAGCACGTCGGCATCGCTATGGCCCAGCAGGCCCTTTTCGTAAGGAATGTCCACGCCGCCGATGATGCACTTGCGGCCTTCCACCAGCTTGTGAACGTCAAAACCAATGCCAGAACGATAAATCTTATCCATAGTGAATCCTTTTTTATTTACGCTAGGAAATATAAAAAATCAAGCGAACCAATTCTCTAATTTCAGCGGACATAATTGTTGCAGTGGAAGAAAATCCTTAATATTCCGGGTAACCAAAGTCATATTGTTTGCAACAGCCGTCGCTGCAATCTGGGTATCAAATTTTGGACAAGGAGTTCCTGCCTTTTGAGCATTAGCAGCAATTTCACCATAAACAACAGCCGACTTGCTTTCATAAGGAATAATTACGAACTTACGCTTCACTATGTCAAGAAAGCTTCTAACCTGATTCTTTCTCTTTCCTTCTGGCAGAAGTTCCATGCCAAATTGTAATTCTTGTAGAGTAATTGCAGAAACGGCACAGAACCGCTCTTTGCTCCTAAAATTCAAGGCAACACTTTCATTCACATTTTGCTTTGAAAATTCGGAGATAATATTTGTATCCAGCAAGTATAAATAATCCAAAATCACCCCCAGATTTTCAACGCACTTTTGTGATCAGGAAGTTCCTTGGACCTTCGATCAAGAGCCTTCGCCACACCATCGTCTTTGACATCAAAATCTTTACGCCAGGTTTCAAGTTCATCAAGGAATGAATTACCAAGCAACGCTCTTGCAAGCAAAGAACGCTGCTCTGCAGTCAACGAATTGAGCACGTCTAAAATAGCCACGGACTGAGCTTCTTCGCGAGATGTATTTGATGCGTCGTAAACAGCTTGATTATCCGCAATATAATTCGTGCTACACACAGCGTTCTGTTTATATAAACCGGACGCATTCTGCATCACGACACTACCGTTCTGCTCGGAGAACGTCACGAAGGAACCCTCTTCAAGCCCCAACTTCTTACGAACCTCAACAGGTATCGTAATTTGCCCCTTCGAAGTCAGTTTAGCTGTAAACATCGCGGCCTCCTTACATTTCCTTACATTCCTTACTAATATAACAAAACAAAGAAAAACAGGCAATAGAGCGAAAAAGAAAAAACTCCGACCGCAGAAAACTGCAAGCCGGGGATTCTAGTGAAAGGAATTGTTTTTAGGGGTTAGCTGAAGAGCAAATTACTCAGCATCAATGATTTCGTCTTCGCTGCAAATAGTACCATCGGAACAGCAAAGAATCGGAGCGTCTCCACCATTCATATCAACAACGGTCATTGCCGGAGCAACGTATTCTTTCTTTTCATTTTCCATGTTCATTTTCTTGCTCCTTACTTAACGACAACAGGTGTCTTGTTGTTGAAATAGGTTCCATGTGCAGTAGGCTTGCTATTCATGCGACGACCCTTAAGGTCGTACCAACGATTAGACTTGACTGCAGAAGGTGTCATCACCGGCTTTGCAATGGACATAGCTTCTTCTTCGTCCCCTTCGATAGAAGCAATTTCATTGTCTTCTTCGACAGGAATTTCAGGTACGATAATATCCTTGTGGGTAAAGCGAACCGGGATAGATGCCGGAAGATCTTCCAATGCAATTACATTAGAATTCATCAAGGTTGCACCAGCACGAGCCTTTGCAGCAAAAGGAGTTGCTGCGGAACCGTTATAGTAGAGATATGCGCGCATAGGTCTTACGCGAACATTCTTGCCAATTTTTGCAAAAGTGCCCTTTTCAACAGAGGTTTCACCTTCACTATTCTTCACTTCAATCGGAGAATAGGTGTAGGATTTTCCGTCAGCAGCGTCCCAAATCTTGCTGGTCAAACGAGCCTTGAAGGACCAGTTACCAATGTCAGAAGAAACTTCTTCGGAACCAGTGGTTTTCTTCAATGTTACAGCGCCATCAACAGTAATGGAAGTTACACCTTCGCCAACAAAATACGGGGTGTAAGCCTGAACGGTTTCGGTCTCAGTTTCTGCATCAGCACCAGTTGCATCAACACTCTTGATATAGAGCAATTCAGCATTAAGCTTGTAGGCTTCGATGGTAAACGGCAGCATAACGGTAGAAGTTACTCCCGCATTAAACTTGCGATCCAAAACAACCTTAGCAACTTCAATGTCTTCCGGGATGTAGAGTTCATCGGCGGTAGAGTTAAGAGTTGCAACCAACTTACCATCTTCGGACTTAATGGTCACACCCTTCAAGCCCAAATCAGCCAAAGCTGCAGCCTGAGCCTGAACTTCTTTATTTGCAGTAAACAAAGTGTTAATTTCACTAGGACTCTTTTCCAATTCAGCAGGACAAGAACCAGTATTTTTACCACTTTTTACACAATAAACGTTTTCAAGAGTCAGTTCAGCACCGTCTTGGGCAGAAGCAATAGCGCTTTGATTAGAGCCACCATTTGCATCAACCTTACCAGTGTTGTAACAGTTGTCTACATTTACAGAAGCGCCATTTTCAACCTTACCAATAAGGCCTCCAATGTAGTCACCAGACTTCATGGATTCAGAGCAACTGTACGTAGATGCAATAATGTTTCCACCAGTGCACTTTTGAGTCGAAGCAAAAACCTGTCCATCATTATGGCTATTTGTCAAGGTTAGCTTAGCGCCATCCTTTACTACGCCAACCAGACCACCAATATTTTCAGCGGTACCACCATCCGTACCGCCCGCAACTGTACCCGCAAAGGAGCAGTTATCGATGGTAACATTGCCTCCTGCAACAGTCGCCACCAAGCCACTTGCATAGTCATCAACTCTGAAGTACGAATCAACGAGTTTCACGTTTTTAATAACGGCGTTGCCCTCAACAGAACTGAAAAGTCCTGCACCAACTGAGCCCTTCTTGTACAAACCAGAGATTTCATAATCGCCACCATCAAAAGTGCCTTGAAAGCCTTCAATCGGAGTCCATTCAGAAGGGTTCTTTTTCTGAACATCACCATTGGACTTCAACAAAGATGTGTTATCTACAATCTTTGCGGTAACAACAGCACAAGCTGTTTTGTCTCCATTGTTAACCTTACTAGCGAAGGCCTTTAGTCCAGCGTAATCAGAAATCTGATCACAATCAGCAGCACTTGCACTGACGGCCAGGAAGCCGGCGGCAATTGTTGTAAACAAAAGTTTTTTCATGGTATTTCTCTCTTTTTACCGATTTTCGAAGAAAAAGTTAGAAATTCATTAATTTGTTACAACATATTTTTTTCTTATTGTAAAATTGCTCACACTCAACTTTTTGTTTTGTAAATTCCAGTTTACATTACGCAGTTTTCTTTATACCGGACGTAAAAAAACTGTCATACTTTCGTTACAACGAAACTCGGTCAAAGAAATTTTCGAAACGAGACGTACTTTGATATAAAAAAAGCCCCGCAGAGGACTGCGAGACTTTTTAAAGGAGATCCTCCCCCTACGGGGACCAGCCACACTAAGGAACAAGTTCCTAAGTGTGTTGCAGCCGGCTCGGTGGCCGGGATGACATGCTTGCGATTAAACGATCAGGGCGAGCTTCGGCAAAACGCCGATGACCAAGAGAGCGATGGCTGCAACGGCTACGCCAAACTTAAGCAGGTAGCTGTAAGGTGCGCTCTGAGAGCAGCAGCACTTGATTTCGGATTCGCACTTTGCCGGGGCAAACAGCACGAAAGCGATTCGCAGGTAGTAGACTGCAGCAACCAAAGAAAGGCCAAATGCGAGAGCTGCAACCCAGCCCATGCCGCCAGCCAATGCTTCGGAGAACAGAGTGAACTTTGCGAGGAAACCAGCAACAGGCGGAAGGCCTGCAAGGCTTGCCAAGCACACGGTAACGCCGAGAGCCACAAACGGGCGCTTGCGGCCACGGCCCTGGAGTTCATCCAGTGTTTCGTGACGGTCATCGCGGCCGGAGAGGTATGCAATACCGGTGAGGGCGCCAGCGGAACCGATAGCGTAGGTCACCAGGAAGTAGAACATCGCACCCATCTGGACGGTACCGTTTTCGAGGTAGCTGGGCAGCAACAGGCCAAGCACGATAAAGCCGGCGTTCATCACGGCAGAGTATGCCAGGATGCGGCGGATGGACTTCTGAGCGAGGCCACCGAATGCACCGTAGACAATGGAGAGCACTGCCACGATAAGCACCACGTAGAAGAGAGCCTTGGACTGACCGGCGATAGTCACCTGTTCTGCAAGGTTCCAAGCGTCGGAGGCGATGCCTGCGCGGGTAACGAGAATGCCAAGCCATACGGAGGCAAGAGCGGCGAGAGCGCCAACCTTGACAACTGCAGCCATGAAGGCGGTAACGGCAACGGATGCGCCGGTATAGACGTCGGCAACCCAGAAGTGGAGCGGTGCGGCGCCAGCCTTAAAGAGCAGGCCAACGATTGCAAGCAGGATACCCATGCCATAGAGGCCTTCGCGACCCGGGATAACGGCTGCGAAGAAGTGGGTAGTACCGGTTGCACCGTACATAAGAGCCACACCGTAGAGGAAGATGGCGCTGAAGATGGAGCCGGAAACGAAGTACTTGAAGGTGCCTTCGCTTGCGTTCACGTCCTTGCGGCGGAGACCCACGAGAGCGTAGATCGGGAAGCTGGCCAGTTCCATGCCCAGGAAGAGGGCCAGGAAGTCGATAGCCTGGGTCATGAGGGTTGCACCGCAGGTAGCGAGGAGCAACAGGCCGTAGGCTTCACCACCCTTGAACTTCTCGTGACCGAGGGTCCACTGGAGGCCGGCAATGCCGAGGAATGCGCAAAGGAAGATTGCCACACCGAGCAGGCGGCGGACAGGATCCATTGCATAGAGGCCAAAGAAGGTATCGCTGGTGGTCAGGTAGTAAGCACCTGCGCCCAGAGCAACGAACAAGGATGCAACCCAGGGAAGAACCTTGTGCTTATTTTCGTCCTTAATGAACGGTTCTGCGGCCAGGGAAACGAGGGCGCCTGCGGCGACCAGGATAACGGGCAGGAGATTGATAATGCTATTCATTACTTGTTACCTCCTTCAACAGCATCTTCAGCGGCAATTTCTGCCTCCATTTCGTGAATCTGCTGGATGATGGATGCGATTTCTTCTTCGCTTAAGCCTTCGGCAGCAAGGTTAGATTTGAGCTCACTGATTTTTTCATCATTTTCGGTTTCTACACCGGGGATGCTGCTAGGAGCAGCGCCCTCTTCGCCAAGTTCTTCGGAAGCGTCCACAGCGGCGGACTTTTCTTCGGTCAGCTTAACCATGGTTTCGATGACCTGTTCGTCGAAGAGGTGCAGAGCGTTAGTGATGAATGCCGGATGCATACCGAACACCAAGAGGAGCACGCCCATGATACCGATGGAGGAACCTTCCAGGGCAGTCATGCGGGTACCGGTGACTTCGCACTTCTGTTCGCCGAAGATAACCTTCTGAACAAAGCGGAGCATGTAGGCGGCGGAGAGAATGATGCAAAGGCCAGCAACCAGAGCAGGTGCGGGGCCCATGTCCCAGAGGCTCATGAGAACGGTGAATTCACCAACGAAGCCTGCGGTACCGGGGATAGCCAGAGCGAGGATTGCAACAAAGCCGAACAAGGTACCGAACACCGGAGTGACGCGGGAAAGAGCACCAAGCTTATCCAGTTCGCGAGTGCCGGTCATGCGTTCTGCAATACCCATGAGCAAGAACTGGGCGCCTGCGGAAATACCGTGAGCAACCAGGAGCACGAGGACTGCGGGGAGCATTGCTTCGGAGAGGCTGAACACGCCAGCCACAGCGAGACCCAAGTGACCCATGGAGCTGAATGCCAGGAGCTTCTTGCCGTCGGTAGCGCGGAGAGCCATGAGAGCGCCGTAAACGGCAGTCACAAGGCCGAGCCACATCATGGTAGACAGGATAGACAAAACAGATTCGCTCAGCGTGATGATCGGGAGGACCCAGGCGATGAATCCGAATACGCCAGCCTTACTCATTGCACCGGTAAGGATCGCAGAGAGCGGAGCCGGAGCTTCGGAGTAAGAAATTGCCTGCCAGCCGTGGAACGGGAAGATGGGAGTCTTCACCATGAAGGCGAGAAGGAAGCTTACGAGGATTGCAATCTGAGCTCCTTCGGGCAAGGACTGGAGAGTCTTTGCCAGGGAGAGCACCAGGGAACTGTCAGACTGAGAAATCAGGTACCAGAGAGCGACCATCATAGGAGCGGAACCTACGAGGGTGTAGATAGCGAAGGTCATTGCAGCCTTGGCGCGATCCTTGCCGCCGAAACCAGCGATAAGAACTGCAGCCGGAATCACCATGGCTTCGAAGAAGAAGAAGAACAGAACTGCGTCGGCAGCGAGGAAGGTGCCGTTCATGGCGCCCATCAAGGCGAAGATGCCGATTGCGAAGTTACGGTAGTTCTTGCAGGTGGTGTTACGGGCGGTGATCAATGCTACCAGAGAAAGACCGGTAGAAAGGAACACCATCCAAGCGGCAAGGCCATTGCTATTGAGGAAGTAGTAGACCGGGCCCTTTGCGCCAGGAATGCGGAACCATTCGTAGGCTTCGGTAGCATTGTTGCCAGCAGCGATGTTGGCGATAGACATACCGAAGAATGCGAGGGCAAAGAGGAAGGCCAGTCGAGAAGAGGACTTGGGGTCTTCCTTGGAGGTTGCCACCATAAGGATAGCGGCAACGAACGGTGCTAAGACGAGGAGATGCAGAAGCATTAGATCAAACCTCCAGTCAGAAGAACAACAATCACAAGGGCAGCAACACCAGCGATGCTAAGAGCAATCTGGAGGCGAACCTTGCGGACCTGGAAGGAAGCAGCACCATCGCCGAGGATTTCGGCAATGCCACCAACCAACCACTGAGCAAACTGAACCAGCTTGTCGACGCAGCTGTCAACCACCCATGCGATGGCGTTAACAACGGTAATCACAACACCGTGTACGTAATCCCAGAAGAATGTCCAGGTAGCCATCTTGCCCTGAGGAGCAGAGGAGCCCTTGGCAGCGGGGATACGAGCCTTGCCGTACTTAGCCCAAGCGATACCCATACCGAGGAGGGCGGCGAGAGTGCCGAGGCCAGCAAAGACTGCAGCGCCAACGTGAGCTTCGCTATGATGGATAACAGCCTGAGCTGCACCAACAACGGGAGCAAGAGATTCTTCGAAGTACTTGATGCCCATGGAGTCGGCCCAGAAGTAACCAGCGAATACTGCACCGAAAGCGAGAATAACCATCGGAATGAGCATGGTAGCCGGAGCTTCGTGGATGTGAGCTTCGCTTTCCTTGGAACCACGGTAGGAACCGAAGAAGGTGAGGATGATGAGTCGGCTCATGTAGACTGCGGTGATCACTGCAGTGAGGAGGCCAACAACATACACAACCTGGTTCATGAGAATTTCAAAACTGTAGTGCAGATTGAAAAGAGGAATAGTAAATTCAACGGGCACAACCCAGTCCATCATGTAAAGACGTTCGAGGATCAGGTCCTTAGACCAGAAGCCAGAGAAGCCGGGGATACCGATAATTGCGAGGAATGCAAAGATCATGACGCATGCGGTAACCGGAGTCTTCTTGAGAAGACCGCCCATCTTGCGCATATCCTGTTCGCCAGCCAGGGAGTGAATCACAGCACCTGCACCGAGGAACAAGGCAGCCTTGAAGAAGGCGTGGGTGAACACGTGGAAGATGGAAGCGTCAAATGCAGCGGCACCAGAAGCCATGAACATATAACCCAGCTGAGAAACAGTGGAGTATGCCAGAACTTTCTTGATGTCGTTCTGGAAGAGACCAGCCACAGCAGCCCAGAATGCGGTCAGCATACCAATAATCACGATGATATGCAGAACAGCGGTCAGGTGGACGAACATGGTGGAAAGACGTGCAAGCAGGTAGACGCCGGAGGTCACCATGGTTGCAGCATGGATGAGGGCGGAAACCGGGGTCGGACCAGCCATTGCATCGGGCAACCAAGTGAGGAGCGGAATCTGTGCAGACTTACCGGTGCAACCGATAAAGAAGCAAATGCCAGCGATAGAGAGAATCAATACAACGATGTTAGCATTCTCTGCACTGCCCATAATCATATTGATAAAGGCATTGAGAGCATCGTAGTTCAGGATGTTAGAACCACCGATGGTCATGAGAAGCAGCATACCCAGAAGGAAGCCGATATCGCCCACGCGGTTCACGATGAAGGCCTTGTTAGCAGCCTTGCAGTTGTTCACGTCGTGGTTCCAGAAACCGATGAGCAGGTAGGAGCAGAGGCCCACACCTTCCCAACCGAGGAATGTGAACAGGAGGCTGTCGGAAAGGACCAGCACGATCATGCTGAACAAGAATAGGTTGATGTAGGCGAAGAAGCGGGCGAAGCCGCGGTCGCCGTGCATGTAACCCAGGGAGTACATGGCAATCAAGGTGCCGATGCCAGTGACAAACAGCAACATGATGCGGGACAGGGAGTCGAACAGGAATCCGATATCCACATTGAACATGGGGATGTCGATCCAGTTGCAAAGTGTGGAGCGAATGCCGCCTTCAGGCATATTGAAGGAGAGCAGGACAACACTTACGAAGGCGAGAGCCGGGAACAGCACGGAGAGTGCGCCGACAATACCTTCGGAGGGGCCCTTCTTGCTGCCGGAGGAGATCAAGGCAATGGCGCCCAGAACGATACAGCCGATCAGCGGGAAGAGAGGAATAAACCAAAGCGGTAAATTAGTCATTGTTCATTACCCCTTCAAGTTAGTGAAGTCGTTGGAGTCAACGCTTTCACGGTTACGGAAAATCATGATCACCATGGCGAGGCCAACGCAAGCTTCGGCAGCAGCGACGGCGATGGTGAACAACGGCACGATCTGACCAGTGATGCTCATGTCGCTGGGCAGAGTCTTTGCAAAGCCCACGAAGGAGAGGTTCACTGCGTTCAGGGCCAGTTCAACACCCATGAGCACGAAGAAGATGTTGCGGCGGGAAACAGCCACGATGAGGCCGATGGTGAAAATCACCAGGGCGAGAATCTGAATGTACATCGGCTGGAGCATTACTTTTCCTCCTCGTTAGTGCCCAAGCGCTTCTTGGCCATGAGAACTGCGGCGCCCATGGCGGAAAGGAGCAGAAGGCCGATGACTTCGAACAGAACGAAGTAGCCCGGACCAGTCTGAGCAACGTTGAACAGGGTTTCGGAAGTGATCTTCACGGAGCCGCGGACGGTCTCTGCGTCAAACGCGAGAGGTGCGCGCACCAGGATGAAACCAACGAGACCAGACAGCACGAGGGCTGCAGGAATCACGAAGAGAGACACCTTGTCGAACATGGGAGTCTTGGAATCCTTAGCAGCATTCAGCACCATGATCACGAAAGTGAGGAGCATGATGATTGCGCCGGCGTAGACCATGATCTGAACAACACCGATGAAGGGGCTGCCCAGAAGGCCGTAGATACCAGCGAGGGACAGCATGGATACCACGAGGGAGAGTGCACCGTAGAGGGGGTGCTTGGAAAGGAGCACGCAGAGGGCGGAGCCCACGGCGATGACACCCAGGATAATGAAGTAAATCAATGCGAGCATTTATTTAACCTCCATGCCCCAGACCTTGCGGGCCTCGGCATTCTTGGTACCGCCCGGAGCCATCTGGCTCTGAGCATCTTCGGGGTAATCCTTGGGATCCCAGTTGGTGAGATCTTCGAGATGTGCCACAAATTCTTCGCGGGTGCGATGTTCAAAGACAATCTTCTTGGTGTCCATGCGGAGGGCATCCACCGGGCAGGCTTCTGCGCAAAGGCCGCAGAACACGCAAACCAGGTGGTCGATGTCGAAGCGCATGACGCGCTTTTCGATACGAGGATCATCGGACTGAGTTGCTTCGATGAAAATGCAGTGTGCAGGGCAAGCTGCAGCGCACATGCCGCAAGCCACGCAACGGGGAGTACCATCGGGGCGAAGCATCAAGCGATGCTTGGCGCGGTAACCGTTGGTGATTTCAGGCTGACCTTCCGGATAAGAAATCGTGGGAAGAGTTTCGTAGCGGAACAAGCCGCGGGCAGCATGCTTAAGGGTTGTCCAAAGACCACGCATAGCCTCGAAAATGTAGAGGCGTTCGATGATGGTCATGGGCTTCTGTTTAATAACGCGAGCCATTAGTTACCTCCCAAAAGCTTTGCGACAACTGCGGTCACAACGAGGTTCAGGATTGCGATGTTAAGAATGATCTTCCAGCCCAGATTCATGATGTGGTCATAGCGGAAGCGCGGGAGAGTCCAGCGGACCCAGATCCAGACCCAGCAGAACAAGACGCTCTTGACGACAAGAACCAGGAGGTGGATAGCGGCAGTACCGAGAGCAGCACCCACAGTGTTGGTGAGGACGCCGTCGACAACGGTCTGAGCCGGGTTGTAGAACAACCAGGAGCAAACGCCTGCTGCGATGAATACCGCGGTAGCGACCCAGGCAACCAGCTTGTACAGCTTGTATTCCTGAAGGATGACCATCTTGTTGCTCTGCTTAGAAGCAAGGAGCTTCTTGGAGTAGCGATGCATCATGTGGAGGAATGCAAGAGCGAGGAATGCGAGAACCCAGCAGAGGATGGCGAGAGAGCCGCCCATGTGAGCCTGCATGGTTTCGGTAGTAACGAACGGTACGGAGTAGCCACCCAAGAAGAGAGTAGCCATGAGGAAGG
>JAKSIE010000030.1 GCA_024398995.1 Fibrobacter sp. | reverse complement strand
AATGGCGCGCCAAGTACCTGATCAAGTGGCGTGAAGCCCGCATGTTCGAAGCCTTTATCCTGATCGAAAAAAAGGCCGAACAGTTGTTGGCCATTCTGAAGGCTTAGCCTTTTTTCGGATCCCAGTCTGCGTGCCAAAGAATTGGCATCCAGACATCAAACTTTCCTGCGGTACCTCGCGGATACCTCCAAAAAGTCTTTATATGCTGGAGTACAAGGTCAGAGAATTCCTGATCCTTGGTGTTGCAGAATAGAATAGAAGGGGTTATGGTCCCTGTAGAATCAATGGTGAGTCTCAGCCCCATGTACACGTCTTTGACGCTTGACTTTTTGTGGCGCTTGCTCAGGGACTTTTCATTCTTGAAATGTTCAGAAGCAACCCAGTGCAAGCCCGCGGCACGGCCCTGCAAAAAACGTTGAAACTGCAACAGGTCGCGACCGGCAGAATTACCTAAGACATACAGTTCATCGATGGAAGGCATCACCATTCGCCCGACAAAAGAAGGCAGAAGTTCTTCCTCCGGTTCAGATTCTTCTACTTCGACAACCGGCTGTGGGAGTCGGGGCATTTTAACGAAAAGAACCGATCCCAGTGCAATGAACACCAGAGCCAACAAAAGCAACGGAAGGTTTCGCCAAATCATAGAAGCCAACTACTCAATAGCCTTGATGCAAAGCTGCAAAGACTTCTTATCGTTAAAGTAATTCCACGTAGGTTCAAAGACCACAGATACAGACTTGGACTTGCCCAGCAACGACTTGCTCTTACGAAGACCGAAGGCTATGGCCGGAAACACGCGGCTGCCCGCCTGCGAGATATCCAGTTGCAAGTGACCACCGCGAATTTCCCTCATGCGATGAACGCGGATATTGTCAGCGCGGAATGTGGGATACGGGAAGTTTCCGCCGAAGGGTTCCAGTTGGTCGAAGAAATCCAGTACAGAAATCAATTGCGGAACCGGAACGCCAGCAGGACGGTCACCCACAGACATATACTGGTTGGTTTCAACCACAAGTTCATGCAAAGCCACCTGAATATCGTAGGGATATTCTTCCGTGACGATTTCTTCTTCGCCGGTGTAGCCTTGGGCGATAGCAGAATCGTCGAGACGCTTACGGAGTTCATCCACCTTGTCCGCAGACAAGGAGAAACCCGCGGCGTTGGCGTGACCGCCCCAACGGTCAAATAAATCTCTGGACTCGAACAGAGCCTTGTGCCAGTTAAAGCCAGGCACAGCACGGGCGCTGGCGTGAGCCACGCCGTCACACACAGAAAGTACTGCAGAAGGTCGATGGAATTCCTGGGCAAGCTTTGCCGCCACAATTCCAATCACACCAACATGCCACTTGTCGCCGGCCACCACAATAACCTTGGGGATGGTTTCACCATAAACCAGCTTTACCTGTTCCATGGCCATTTCCGTAATTTCAGCTTCCTTCTGCTTACGGCGGGCGTTCCAATCCTTCAGTTCCGCAAGCAGCGCATTTGCCGTTGCGCGATTAGGGCTCAGCAAGAGTTTCAATGCTGGGTCCGGACTTTCCATACGGCCAGGAGCATTAAGCAACGGAGCAATCTTGTACATCACATCGATGCCTCCCACAGTGCTGTGGGGTTTCATCAATGCAGAATACATTTCCTGCAGGCCCGGCCAGCAACTGTGCTGCAGAGCCTTCAGGCCAAACTTCGTAAAGGCCCTGTTCTCAGGCGTCATCTGGACCAAGTCAGCCAAGGTTCCCAAGGCCACAAGATCCAGGAACTTTTCGGGCACAGGCATTCCCAATCGAGAATACAAGGCACACAGGAACTTATAGGAAACGCCCACGCCGCACAATTCGGGATTGGGATAGGTATCTCCTTCCTGATGCGGGTCCAGCAAAACATCGCAAGGCGGCAAGCCTTCACCGGAGGGCTGGTGGTGGTCGATCACCATGACCGCCATTCCAAGTTCCTTGGCGCGGGCAATTTCAGCATTGGCTGTAATGCCCGTATCCACGGTCACCACGTAACGTGCTCCTGCCTGGTACAGTTCGTCCACCGCAGACATAGAAAGACCGTAGCCATCGCCAAATCGGTTGGGCAGGCGCCAATCCGTAGGTACGCCCAGATCTTCGCAGGCCTTGGTCATCAAGGTCACAGCAGTCATGCCATCAAGATCGTAGTCGCCAAAAATGAAAACCTTTTCGCCCTTCTCGCGAACATCCAAGAACCAGCGTACAGCGTCTTCCATTCCAAGCATCAAGAACGGGTCAAGAATATCGTCTACACTACCGCACAACATGTGGTGCGCCTCGGACAACGTGCGGATTCCCCTGGAGACCAAGAAACGGGCAACCAGGTGCGGAATTCGCAGGCCGTGAGCAAGCGCAGAAGCCAGATGTTCGTCTGTAGAACAAAGTCCCATTACTTGTAGCCTTCAAAAAGTTTTATGGCCAGGTTCTGCAAGCACATACCTGCAGTTACGCGGCGGGATTCAATGCGGGACATGGTCTCCTGGACAGTCACCAGGGCCAGCTCCAGGGCGGTCGCATTGACCCTCGGGAAATTCTCGAGCCCCACATTCAGAGTCGTCTGCGGCAAGCGCAACGGGGCGCCCGCCTGGGCTCTCAGCAAGTCCGCAATCAAGAAGGAGAGCACTTCCAGGAATCGGTTCGCCTCGTAGGCTTCGTCCAGGGAGGAATCCTTCAGCATAAAAAACAAGTCCGTGTAGTCCTGCTGCAGGGACTTGCGCACAAAATCAGAGGCCAGCTTGCACCATTCAGCTCCATGCTGGGCGTAATAGAGGGCCTTACCCGGGGAGCCCACAGAAAGACCAACAACGTCGTCGGTCAGGGACTCCTCGTCAAACTCTTCACCGCCCACCTTCAGGGCCTCGCTGCGGACTTCGTCATCGGTCAGGGGCAGCAAGTGCAGGGCCAGGCAACGGGAGCGGATGGTCTGCAACATCTTCTCGCGGGAAGACGTGGTCAAAATAAAGTAGGTGTCAGGCGGAACGTCTTCCAAAGTCTTGAGGAATGCGTTGGAGGCGGCCTCGTTCATGCGGTCGGCCTCGGCAATTATCACCACGCGGATGCGGTCGCCCTTCATGGCGAAACTGCCCGTCATAGAACGGATCAAGTCCACCGAAATAAAGGCGCTGGTGCCAAACACGTCCACACGGTAGGGATTCTTCTGAATCTCCTCGATGTAGGACTTCTTAAAATCTTCAACAGTTTTAGCGGTACTGCCAGCGGAAACTTCGTCAGCACTCTTGGCGTGGGCTTCCTTGGTATCCAGAGGAATCACCCAGCTATCGGTTGCGCCACTATCCATAGCCATACGGCAGCCAAAGCAATGACCGCAGGGGCGCACGTTGGGGTCGGAACACTGCAACGCCTTGGCGATTTCCATAGCCAGGGCCTTCTTGCCAATACCAGCAGGACCGTCTATCAAAATAGACTGAGGAAAGCGGTTTTCACGCAGGGCGGACATAAGCCTAATGCGTGCGCGTTCCTGAGAGAGCGGACCATTTAAAGTGTACTGGATCATTTTGTTTTCAACCATTGCAACGGATCGATTGTTTGAGTTCCTTCGCTAACTTGGAAATACAATTTAATTCCATTTAGCGAGGCAACGTCGCCAACAATACCAATTTCTTCGCAATTTCGGACTTCTTTGCCTTCCTGAACGCGAATCGTCTTCAAATGACCATACACGGAATAAGTTCCACCCTCATGTTCAATAATCACGGAGGGCCCACGGCCGTCAATTTCCGAGACCATGACCACCGTACCTGCAGCCGCTGCACGCACGGAGGCGCCACGCTTACCACGGATTTCTACGCCCAGGTTTCGGGTCATGATGTGGAGAACAGGATGTTCCTGCAGGCCATACTGGCTAATGATATCACCTTCAAGAGGAGTGCACTTGGGACCCTTCACGCTTTCGGCCACAGTCACCTTGGGCTTGGTCACCTTAGGCGGCGGAGGCGGGGTCTTACCCTTCTTATCCTTGGCAGCCTTTTCACGAGCCTTACGGGCAGCCTCGGCCTTCCTGGCTTCTTCAATTTCCTTTTTACGGCGCTCTTCCAACTTCTTGATAAGAGCAAGCATTGTCTTCTGGTTCTGTTCAAACTCCTGCAGGGCGCGGCGTTGCATGTTCTGGTCCTGCTTCAAGGACTTCAGCATCTTTTCCTGGCCGGACATCTGGGAGACCAGACCCTTTTCCTCCACAGCCTTCTTGGACTGCAAAGTCTTTAGGTCAGCCAAGTGGGACTGTTCCTGCTGTTTCTTTTCGTCTCGTTCCTGGATAAGAACCTGCAGATAATCGATTTCATCGCGGTCCTGGTTCAGAATGTGATGCACCCAATAGACTTGTCTTTCGGGATTACCTTCCTGGGTCAAAAGGCTGTACAGTACCTTAGCCTCACTACTGCGGCCGTTTACATACAAAGTACGGATTCGTTTTCGCATGACCGCCTTGCGGTCTTCGATCTTATGGTCCAGAGAATCAATGTCTGCTGAAAGCTGGCTAATGGCGAGCTCCAGCATCTTCTCACTTTTAGCAAGTTCGTGAAGATAGGTTCTCGTCTGGTTCAAGTTCTGGTCCAGCAAAGAAATGGTATTCAACACACCTCTTTCCTCTGTTTCCAGCATTGCCAACTCCTGGCGCTTTTTGGCCAGGTCCGACTCCAGTTTTTTAAGAGCATTCTTCTGTTCGTTAATCTGGGCGTCGGTCTTGCTCTTTGCCTTAGAATTATTGGGTTTCGCAGGAGCAGGTCTGGACTGAGCGGGCTTCGCTGGAGCAGACTTTGCAGGCGACGACTTTGCAGGAGCGGCTCCCACAAGTCCCACACTCAAAAGCAAACTAACCAGCAAGACAAAAAGTCGCATGACTATTCCTGCTCGTTGCGCTTAATCGTCAAGAATCCTCGTACCGTACGGAAACTAAAGTATCCAGACAAGCCTGTCACCAATAGGATAACGGAAACGAGAATCATACCCAGTCCACCAAGGTTAGCGGCAACGATTGGCAAAGCATCGGCCACGGCCCTAATAATGGCGAGTAACAAAATCACAGCCAGGGAACTACCGACAAAGCCCTGGATAACCCCTTGCAAAACAAAGGGGAACTCAATAAAGAAATGGCTGCCGCCGGCATACTTCATGTTCTCTACCAAAAGCTTTCGGGACATTAGGGAAAGACGAACGGAGTTACAGATAATCAGGGACAAGGTGATCAGCAAAAGAACACTAACACAGATAGGCCAGAAAATCATTCTAAACTTCCAGGCGGCAATTTTTTCAACCCATTCAATGGGAGCCTGCACTTCGTCAAAAAGGCCTTCGTTGGCCAGGGCGTTTCGCACATCCGCAAGGTCCGCCGGATTCTGGTTTTCCTTATCCAGGGTCACTCTGAAAAAGGCCGGAATGGGATTGCCCTCTACAAGATCAAGCATTTCGCCGGAAAAATGATTTCTAAAATCAGCCAAGGCGGAATCGGCACTGACAAAGGAAACCTCGTCGATGCGCTTAAAATGTTCCAATCGATTCCGGATAGAGGCGACAGAATCCTCGCTTACACCGTCGGGCAAGAATGCTTCCACAGTATAAAGATTCTTTTCTGCGGACAGGGCCTTGGTCACACCGCCAAAAGTTACGAAAGACGCAGACAATAACAGGGAGCAAAGGAAAATGGTCACCAACGACGGCAGGATTACCGTTCGGTGCTGACGCATTCCGCGGAAAGATTCTGATATTAAATAGCCAAGTTGTCCAAGCACGTCGACGAATATAACTAAATTTTAATCAGTTCTTTATGGGGCAACTATGGGAAACATCATATTAAAGATAACAGCACTGATCTTCGGCATCGCCCTTTGGTTCTTGGTGATTTCACAGAAGGACTTCCAGCTTAAATTGGATGCCCCGCTGCAGTTCGTTAAACTGCCCGAATCCATGGCTGTCGCTTCCAAGCCCCCGCAGACCTTGCCCATTACTCTCGAAGGTAAATCCTGGGACTTGATCCGTCTGCAACACCAGTTCAAGAACAAGTCCAACGTTGTCTCCATGATCGTTGACCTGCAAAAGGCAGAACTTGGCGGCACCCGAATCCACTTGGACAGCAAGAACTTTGTAGCCCCCAGTTTCCCCGACGTTCGCTTTGTTGAACCGGACAACCAGTTGCTCTTTATCGACCTAGACCTGGATACCCGAATTTCCAGAAACGTCCCGATCCGACCCAACATTCAGTTTAATGCTGCACAGGGCTACCTGTTAGCTGACCAGCCCCATATCACTCCGGAAGAGCTCAAGGTTTCTGGCGCACGCAACGCACTGACCCGCATTATCGATATTCCCACGGATTCCATCATCTTTGACTCCCTGTACAGTTCACAGAAGTTCAATGTTCCCCTGGACTTCTCCGTACTCCCCGCATTTGTAAATCCCAGCGACTCCACCATCCAGGTTTCCGTGAACATCCAGAAGATGGACACCAAGTCCTTCAGCGGCGTGCCCGTGAACCTCATCGGTTTCTACGACAAGGCAAAGTACTACCTGGATCCGGATACGGTCTCTGTGGAAATCACCGGCGGTAAGCAGGCTCTGGACTCCATTGCCGCAAGCAACATCCTGCTGGTGCTGGAATATAACCGTTTTGAAATTGAAGACGTAGATAGTCTGCCGCCTACCGTCAAGCTGATTTTGCCACCCGAAATCAACCGCGACATGGCTATCAAGGCAATTCAAATCAAGCCCGAAAAGATCAAGTTGCAGAAAAAGGCCGACAAGCCTGCGGAACAATCCGCGGCAACCGCAGAACGTACCGCTGCAACCGAGCAGGAGAAGGGAAAATGATTTGGTTAGGTATTGAATCCAGCTGCGACGAAACCGCCTGCGCTATTCTGCAGGACGATCCCGTCAAGGTCCTTTCCAACCCGCTTTACAGCCAGATTGACGAACACGCCCTCTACGGCGGCGTGGTTCCTGAAATCGCAGCACGCGCACATTTGCAAAAGATTGTACCCGTTGCAGAGGCTGCCGTCAAGGAAGCCGGCATCAAGATGGAAGACATCGATGCAATTGCCTACACCACCGGCCCCGGCCTTATGGGTCCGCTTCTTGTGGGCGCAAGCTTCGCCAAGGGCCTGGCCCGCGATTTGCAGATTCCCGCCTACGGCATGAATCATCTGGAAGGCCACCTGGCAGCAGCCTGGCTTAGCAATCCCGATATTGAACCGCCCTTCCTCACGCTGACCGTTTCTGGCGGCCACACGGAACTGGTTCTAGAAGAACCGGGCTTCAAGTACACAAGTATCGGCCGTACCCGCGACGACGCCGCAGGCGAAGCTTTTGACAAGTGCGGTAAGCTGCTTGGCCTCAAGTATCCCGCAGGCGCCACCATCAGCCGCCTCGGGGCAAACGGCAATCGAAAGTTCGTCGATTTTCCCCGCGCACTCCGCGGTCATGACAACTGCGAATTCTCCTTTAGTGGCTTAAAGACTGCAGTCCTCCGCTATACAGAAACTCACGATCCGGAGTACATCCAGCAGAATCTGGGCGACATCTGCGCCTCCCTGGAAGACGCCATCGTAGACAGCCTGGTGACCAAGACCATAAACGCCCTCAAGATTACCAAAATGAAGACTCTGGTAGTTGGAGGCGGTGTAAGCGCAAACTCATGGCTCCGCACCCGTCTGCAGGATTACTGCGGTAAGCATGGAATCAAGTTCTGCATTCCCGACCGTAGTCTCAGCACCGACAACGGCGCCATGATCGCTGCAGCAGCCATTCGCCGCGTACGTCAGAACAAGCTGACCTCCGTGGAAGTCGTTAAGCCCTGGATGCCCCTTGCATTATAAACAACCTGTGGCAGCCCTTCGTGTCGAAAAGTTGTAATTTGCAACACAAAGTTTTGCAACTACTGGTCTTTTAAACAATTTGAATCTATATTGAAACTATGCTCTTGAACGTTAGACATATCGCATTGCTGGTAGCCGCCACCTTCGTTGGCAGCTGGGCTCAAGATATGACCAAACCCGTCAAGGACGTAGACGTGTTTCGCCCCGAAAAGCGCGAAGCCAAGGTGCTGCTGGTCGATTCCACCAAGGACAACTCCGTTACCCTGAACGTGGACATTTTTGCCGACGGTGTCATCGGTTCCTACTACATCCTTTGGGACGCAGTGGACCTTTCTGAAGATATCAAGAAAATGATGACCACCCGCGACTTCGCCCGCGATGAATTCTTTATGCAGAACATCGACCGCGAACAGTTCGAGCAGGAACGTTTGTTGCAGCTCTTCGAAGACCGCAAGCGTGAGTACTTTTCCATCTTCCCCGAAGAAGCATTGAAGATGCTGGAAGACGAAAAGAAAGACGACTAAATTCGCCTACACGAACAAGAAGTTCATTAGCAAAATGTTCTCCACCGAAAAAAAATTCGACCAGTGGAAAGTCTGCGGGTTCAACGGTCTGCAGGCAGAGCTCTTCGACAGCATCGAAAGCACTCACAGCTTAATGAAGGAAAGAGCCCGCGAAGGCTTAGCCGCTCCTGGATCCTTGATTGTGGCCAACTGCCAAACTGCAGGCCGCGGCAGGCATGAGCGCACATGGTCCTCCCCCAGCAACAATAACATCTACTTTAACTTGCTGTTGCCGCTGGATGGAATTCCCGCTGCACGATTCGCCCAGATTACCCAGATTGCAGCCCTGACCTTTGCTGAGGTTTTCCAAGCCATGGGAGCGGCCGTAACGGTAAAATGGCCCAACGACATTCTTTTTGAAAAGAGCAAGTTCTGCGGTATCCTGGCAGAAATTGTGTTCTTGCCGGTCGCCAAGCCAGCCTTGAATTTAGGCGTCGGCATTAACGTGAACAGCGACCCTTCCGAATACAATTCCCTTGGCCGTGCAGTCACAACCCTCAAGGCCATCACAGGCAACACCATCAATCGCGAAATCCTACTCCGCGCCTTGATTGCGGCCCTGGAGCGCGCCATGGGGCAATTCAAGGCCTTCGGCATTTCACCCTGGGTAGAAGCCTGGCGCAAGATGGACCAGTTTATCGGAGCCCGAGGTACTGTTGTCGTCAACAATCATTGCACCGACGCAAACCATAACAGCGGCGAAGGTTCCATAAAAAAATCAGGCTGCATCTTGGATATGCAACCTGACGGAAGTCTTCTTTTCAAGACTGACGACGGAGATACAATTACAGTCTACTCCGCCGATCTTGAGATCTAATTGTCTACTTACGTTTCGCCTTAAAGAAAACGCTCCCGGCAAGCGATACAGCCAACACAACGATCATGGCAGTCAGTCCCATATCGGCCAGTTCCTTGTATTCACCCACATTCCCGGTTTCTATCAGGAGCACAAGAGTCAATGCAATGATAGCACCAGTGGCACCCATGCGTTCAAACATCTTGATCTTATCTTCGTTAGTAAAGGGCATTGACATCGCCTCCCATAATAATCCAAACAACGAGACCAATCATCACCAGCACACTGACGGCAACATTAGCCAGGAAAAAGTCACGATTCATGGCGTCCAAATCATCGGACTTTCTAAACAAATGAATATAGAGAATGGCCGCAGTCATTAAGGCTGTAATTGCCCACCAGGCCGCACCCATGTTCCAAACAAAGCCAAAGGCCACGCAAAGAGCCAACATGGCGATATGGCTCCATAAGGCAATCTGCAAGGAACGCTTACGGCCAAAACGGGCCGGCACAGAATGAAGGCCCATCTGACGGTCCACTTCTTCGTCCTGAGTGGCGTAAATAATATCGAAGCCACCCATCCAGAGCATCAAAATGACCAGCAGGAAAATGGGGAACAAAGCGAACTCCCCACGAATGGCAATCCAAGCGCCCAAGGGACTCATGCCGATTGCAAAACCCAGGAACCAATGGCAAAGCCAACTAAAGCGCTTCCAGTAGGAGTAGGACAAAAGCAGGAGCCACACAGGCAAGGCAAGGCAACCCGCCAAAGGGTTGAACATAAAGGCGCAGGCAACAAAGAGGATACCGTTCACCACCAAAAAGGCTACAACGGATTTTTTGTTCAATCGACCTGCGGGCAAGTGTCTACCAGCGGTACGAGGATTCTTTGCATCGATATCCGCGTCAGCAATGCGGTTGAAACTCATGGCGCTGTTGCGAGCCGTTACCATGCACAGCAAAATCAGCAACACAATGCGGGCAGTTTCACCAGCGGACATATCGCGAAAGCCGTTGGCAGCCACCCACATAGAACCCAAGGCAAAAGGCATGGCGAACAGCGAATGACTGAATCGCACCATATGACCAAACTCTAAAATCTTCTTAAGCATATTTCAAATAGCCTTCCTTCCTAGCCGGCGGAGCCCTTCCACGGCTCTACAAAATCAGTTTGCACACCCAAGTGTTTCAGAACCTTCACCACCACAGTGTCCACCAATTCTTCAATAGTCTTAGGCTTACTATAGAACTGAGGCGACGCAGGAATAAGGATAGCCCCTGCGCGGGTCAAACGTTCCATATTTTCCAGATGAATCAGGTTGTAGGGCATCTCCCGCGGTACTACAACCAAGGGGCGCCTTTCCTTAAGGCACACATCTGCGGAACGCACCAGCAAGTTATCGGCAGTACCCGACGCCATACGTCCCAAGGTTCCCATAGTGCAGGGCACAACAGCCATACCTGCGTAGTCCGCGCTACCGCTGGCACACTCGGCAAAAAAGTCGTCCACGTTGGGCGTTTCATCGCAGTAGTCATAAAGAGCGTTCTGCCCCTCGTACTGCACCACTTCACGTCCAGGCGCCGTCACCACCGCGGTCACAGAATGTCCCTGTTCCTTCAGGCGCATAGCCGTGCGGGTCGCGTAAATAGCCCCACTGGCCCCGGTGACACCAAGTACAAAACGACTCACGACGCAGTCCCTATCAGACAGAGCCACGCTTACGCAGCAACACGCGGTAAGCCACGCCAAAGAAGCAAGGCTTCACATGCACAAGTTCAAAACCATTTTCTTCTGCCAATTTCACAAAGTCAGAAACCGGCAAGAAATTCAGGACGGAGTTCACCAGGTATTCGTATGCGTCACGCTTGCTAAAGAACGCGCCCATCACAGGGATGAACAGCGGAGCGAGCACTTTATAGAAAAAATTGTTGAAGGCACTTCGCGGGGAGAAAAATTCCAGAATCTGCAGGTAGCCGCCCTCACTCAATACGCGGGCAGATTCCTTCAGGGCGCCATTCACATCAGGCACGTTACGCATGCCGAATCCATTCAGCACCACGTCAAAGGAATCCTCTGCAAAAGGCATCTTCATGGCATCCAGCTGGACAGGTACCGCAGAGGTCTTCTTGCCTGCAGCGCCCTTCAGCATACCGTAGGAAAAGTCACCCAGCACAGCCTTTTTTTGCACCCCGTTGAACTTTTCGTAGGTCACCGCAAAATCGCCCGTTCCACCACAAAGGTCCAGCAGGCGACCGCAGCAATCATGCCCCTGGCGTACAAGTTCCCTACGGATTTCCTTGCAGCAGGCCCTGCGCCAGAGAATATCCTGGAAGCAACTCAGGGAATGATTCAAGAAGTCGTATCGGGCGGAAATCTCGTCGAACATCGCGCGAACATAGCTCTTGTCGTTGGGATCTTTTTTGGTAGAACTAGCCATAGCCTATAATTTAGAAATATCTCCAACAACAATAAAAAAACGCGGGCAGAACCCGCGCTTTTCTAATCAACAATTTCCATTCCGGAAACGAGACTTACTTGAACTTGGCAGTATAGGTAGCACCGTCGGTGGGGCTAACGATACGGACCTCGGATTTTTCACCATCAGACCAGCCGTCAAATTCAAAGCCCATTTCGGCGACAGCTTCCAACTTGATGCTATTGCCAGCAAAGAACTTGCCTGCAAATTTACTCTTGGGAAGACTTGCACCTTCTACAAAGACAGAACCACTGCCCTCGGCAGCAATAGTCACAGAAACCATACCGCTAAGGCCGAATTCGTCCTGATATTCCTTGTAGATATCCTGGTCACGACCTTCTGCCCAATCCTTAAAGACCTGGCCATCCTTGCTAAAGCTACCGTAGTCGGTACCATGGGGATGGAACTTATCCTGGTCTCTTTCGATTTCGGAAGAAGACATTGAAGCAACCATCTTGTCAACGGTCTTAGACACATTGTTAAAGTTGACGTAGTTCTGGTACAGGAGTGCAGCGCGGTTCAAGAACATACGCTTGAAATCCGGGTTCTTGATCAGCTTGATGTACAGGTTAGCAAAGCAACCGGATTCCTTACAGGGCTTGTTTCCACCACCCTTCTTGATCCAGCTAAACATATTGGTGGACTTGGCATCAAATTCGCCGTTGTTCACACCCCACTTCCAGCCAAAGCCATGGTCAAGGTCATAGATCATGAACTTCCACGGATGTTCCGGAGCGCGCCATGCACGAACGTTATTATTGGGCCAGTCACCGTTCTTGTAGTAGATTTCTGCAGCCATGTAATCGGCAAAGTTTCCCAGATCCATCAAGGAACCAACCTGTGCGTAGGTTTCGTTGCCTTCACCGCTAAAGTCAGCGCCGCCAACCAAGTCCAGCAAGTTGCTGAAGTTCTTTACAGCATTCTGGGTATTTCCAGTAAGGGAGGAATCTGCACGACCGAGAATCTTGATGATTTCTACGGTGCTTGCATCAATACCATAGTTGGTTTCTACATAATTCTTGTTGTAGCGTTCACGCATGTCGTGAATGCCCCAGTACTTACCATTGTAGAACACAACCACCTGACGGCTACGCTGGTAGTCCACTCCAGAACCTTCGAGAATGGCACCACCCATGGCGTCTTCGATATAGTCGCTAACGAAACGGTTACCGTTGTTACGGAGATTAAAGCCCTTGAACTTGTTGTTGGTTTCCTTGCGGGTTTCGAACAAAGGATACTTGAGCCAGCCAGCTTCGTATTCTTCGCGCATCACAATGGCCACAGACTTCTTGTCGGCAACACGGCTCCAGCCACCCATCAAGGAGGCGCCCGCGTCAATTTCCCAAGCCTTGGACTTGGAGTTGCTACCTTCGGCGAAATATTCCACATGAACCGGGAATTCCACATCGGCCATCAAGCCTGCGGGGCAGCTCTTAGGATCGGAGCTTCCACACTTGTCCTTAGGAACATAGTGGTCACGGAAGAAGGCAGAATCCACACTCACAGCTACAACCGGCATGTTCACCATTTCGTCAATGAAATAGGTGTTGGTCACAACCTTCTTGGTCAGCATGCCATCCATAAAGGCAGCACAACGGAGAACTGTGTTCTTGGAAATAGTAATAGTCTGGTTGAATTCCGGAGAATCCTTAGTGGGAGCAGAGCCGTTCTGGGTACAACGGACCTTAACGCCACCACTTACCTGAGGAGCGTTCAGCTTGATTTCTCCCGAGTAGAAACCACCCTGGGCTCCACTGAAGTTGAATTCAGGAGCAACACCATCGTAGGCGGTAGATGCAGTGTTAGCCTTTTCCGGAGTAGGCTTGTCAAAGTACTTCCAGATACCACCGTCGGTAATACCCCAGCTTACGCCCGGTTCAAGAGCCGGGTAAGAAACGGTATCGCGAATGCCACGGTACTGGTCGATCAAGTAAAGGGTACCGCCATTCTTTTCCAGTTTCCAGTTGGTATGGGTACGGTAATGAGTGGTGTCCGTATCCGGAATATTCGGAGCTTCCTTCAAGTCCTTCTTGTCGCAGAACACGGTAATGAAGCCCTTTGCAGGAATTTTCACATCGCCAAAGAACCACTTACGCGCATCCTTAAGATTTTCAACAAGGGTGTAACCCTTGAGGTTAGCCTCAGTCGCACCAGCGTTATAGATTTCGACCCAGCCCGGATCGCCACCTTCTTCGTCAAGCCAGTTCAGGTTCACCGGGGTAATTTCGGTAATCAACAATGCAGAATTACCCACCCAACGAATGGTATCGTCGGCCGGGACATAGGTAGTATCAATCTTATAGATGATTTCACCGGTGTTAGGATCAATCGAAGGAATGGTATCATGCTTTTCCTGCATGGGTTGACCATTATTCGGGTTGACCGGAGGATCTTCGCGATTGTTATTGTTACTAGAAGAGGATTCTTCAAAACAAGCTACCAATCCTGCAGCACAAAGCCCCAAACAGCCAAATGCCGCAACATTTACAAATTTTTTAAAAAGAGACATGCTACTTCCAAAAGTAAATCGTTGACCAAAAGTTCCCACACTTTTGACAATTCATACCATCACCCTACCCCTAAATTTAGAAGATTATTAGGAAAAAAGGAAAAAATGTCGGTAATATTCTATTTACCCTTGACAAGCCGCACACCTTCTACTATATTTGGCTTACCATTTCGGCGCTGTAGCTCAGTTGGTAGAGCAGCGGACTGAAAATCCGCGTGTCGTCAGTTCAACTCTGACCGGTGCCACGAAAAACCTCTGACTCGTTCAGAGGTTTTTTTATTTCTAAAAGTCTTTCTGCATAAAAAAAGGCGCCCCGAACGGAGCGTCCTTAAAAATCCAGGGAAACCAGCCTATCTCATGGATTCCTGAGAAACGGGTTCCACAGTAATACCGCGATAGCAGTCAAAGAACTCATCCCAGTGTTCCAGCAGGACATTCACGATCTCCGCCTGGAACTGGAAGCCACGCTGTTTCTCAAATTCAGCCTTCACCCGTTCCTCGGGCCAAGGGGTCTTGTAGCAGCGGGGGCTTGCCAACGCATCCAGAACATCCGCCACGGCGCAAATGCGGCCTGCCAGCGGGATTTCCTCGCCCTTCAAGCCCAACGGGTAGCCGGTACCGTCCCAGCGTTCATGATGGGAGCGGGCAATGCTTGCAGCAAAGCGCAACAACTTACGCTTGGAGTCGTGAAGCATATTGTAGCCCAGTTCCGAATGGGTTTTCATTACAGCGTATTCCTCGTCGGTAAAGCGTCCGGGCTTGTTCAAGATAGCGTCGGGAATACCAACCTTACCCAAGTCGTGCATGGGAGATGCAAGCCTAATACGCTCCGCATCATCGGTAGACATGCCCAGGTACTTTGCCAACTTGAACGAAATTTCGGAAACACGCTGAATATGGTCGCCAGTCTCGTGGCTGCGGTATTCGGAAACTTCACCAAGAATATGGATAATTTCCCGCTGGGTAGCTTCAAGTTCAGCGGTAAGCATTGCGGATTCCACGGTCTTTGCGGAATACACAGCCGTAAGTCTCAGTCGCTCCAGGTCCTCGTGGGAGAACACATCCATCCCACCTTTCTTGTTTATGGCCTGGAACACACCCATCACAAGTCCCTGGGAATTCATCAGTGGCACCGTCATTACGGATTCGGTGCGGTAACGGGTCTTCTCGTCGCTACGACGGTCAAACCTGGGGTCCTGGTAGGCATCTTCGATTAAAAGGGATTCGCCAGTCTTTACGGAATAGCCCACAAAGCCGGCATTGAGGGGAATGCGCAACTGATCCACGCCGTGGGCGACCTTCGTCCACAGTTCACCTTCATCCTCGTCAACCAGCCACAGGGAGCAGCGGTCTGCAGAGACAATGGAACGACCTAAATCTGCCATCAAAACAAGCAGATTGTCCATCTTACGTTCTGCCGCGATTTTCGGCATGTAAGAGAACAGGAGCTCTAGTATCTCCTTAGATTCCATTTCATGGGAACTTCCACACTCACTCATACGCCAATAAATCTAATTAAACCTTTTTTATTTCGGTATGCGGTTGACAAAAAAGGGTGAAAAAAGCTATCCTTATCACACTTTTGGAGGAATAGGCTAATTGGTAAGTCAGCGGTCTTGAAAACCGCCGCCGTAAGGCTTGGGGGTTCGAGTCCCTCTTCCTCCGCGAAAAGGACCTTCTTAGGTCCTTTTTTGCGTTTTTAGGGCGTTTGTACAGGCTTTTCTCCCACATCCCACTCCGTCTTGCTGTCTGCCGCAAAATCGGCCACTGCAGTGACCGGCTCCTCGAACAAAAGGGTACAGACTTTCAAGGGCAACGGAAAATCCCGACCAAAGGCCCCCAGGCAGGAATTCGTAGTGGCACCAGTCGTGAAAACATCGTCAACCACAATCACCGTCCCCTGGCAAGGGAGATCCCGAGGCAGTTTCGCCTCGAACGCTCCGGCCACATTCAGCTCTCGATCCCCCCTAGACAGTTTCGTCTGGGACACAACGAACTTTCTACGCCTCAGCCAACGGCAAACCTTCCCTCCTGTTACCGTAGCCAACGCCGCGGCGATCTTTTCGGCCTGATTGTAGCCACGTTCCCTGTATCGGGCCCTATGGAGGGGCACCGGTACAAAGAACAGCGGCTGAGACAGCTGGGCAAGCATCTGCCCGACCTGGGCGCCCCTAACCGCAGAGGAGTTCTTCACCAAATACGTGGCCATACCAGGAATCGTCCTGTACTTCAATGAATGAATCAGGCTCCTAGTCAGCGGCCGCATAGGGTAAAGGCAGAACACATCCTCCCCCGGAAACATTGCCGACTGGGCCAAGCTCCTAAGTTCGGCCCTGCAACTTGGGCAAAGCCAAGGGTCCAGCAGAACATCCGGGGCGCCACAGCCCAGGCACTCCATCCCAAAAACAAAATTCTCGAAAGTCTGTACAATATCCATAATGAAAAAAAGCGAGTCCTCCATAGACACGCTTTTTTTCTCTAAATTGAACCGATTTTTTTGAAAAAATTACATACGGCGGCTGCTCTGGTAACGCAAGCAGACCAAGAAGCCCACAAGCACCGAGCAGGTCAATGCAAAGGAACCGCCATAGGACAGGAACGGCAGCGGCAAACCCGTCACAGGCATAAGACCGATGGTCATCGCAATGTTTACCAGAATATGGAACAGGAAGATAGTGGAAGCACCCATGACCATCAAAGTCACAAAGGAATCCGAAGTCAACTTGCTGATGGACGTAGCTCGCCAAAGGAACAGAGCATAGAGAACCAGTACCACGGCGCAGCCGGCAAAGCCAAACTGTTCGCCCAGCACGCTAAAGATAAAGTCCGTATGTTCTTCGGGCAAGAAGGCCAGATTCGTCTGGGTTCCATTACCGAAGCCCTTGCCAGTAAGACCACCACTACCGATTGCGGTCATGGATTGAAGCACCTGGTAACCATCGCCCAGAGGGTCGCTCATCGGGTCAAGGAAGGTGTTCACGCGCTTCTGCTGGTGAGGTTCCAGCATGTTCCAAACCATGGAACTTGCGTAACCAGCAAGAATGTTGGTGAACAAGAAGAACCCGCTGAGAATCTTCGGAAGGTGTCGGCGGAAAAGAGTAACCACCACAGCGCAAATCAACATTCCCCACAAGACCTGGTACTCAATGGACTGAGAATGGGAGAAAAGCACAGAGCAAACCGGGCTCACAATCAAGAACATGTCCGCAACCGTAAGACCTGCAAAAAAGAACCCCACCATAGTCACCGCAATGAACACCAAGGCGGTACTCAAGTCAGGCTGTTTCAAGACCAAGCCAAAGGGCACAATGAACAGAAAGAATGGAACAACGAAAGTCTTCACCTTCGCCAGGTTCACCGGATGCCTAGACAGCCAATAGGAAATCACAAGCAGGTAGGCGATCTTTGCAAACTCCGAAGGCTGCAGCTTGAAAAAGCCAAGGTCGATCCAACGACCGGCACCCTTCACCACGTCACCAGCAAAGAACAATACGACCACAAGCAAAACCAGCGACACCGCATACAAAGGAACCGCAGCCCTCTTCAGCCAATCAATCCTCACAAAGGTCAGTGCGCCGGCGATACCCAGACCAAAAAGGAAATAGGTAATCTGCTTGAACCAGAACGTATCAAAAACAGGAATTTCGTCGGATACGGTAGCGGAATAAACCAACGTAATACCGCAAGCCATCAAGGCGATAACAAGACCAATGAAGAAACCATCAAACCTAAAGGTATGGGACAGGAATTTTCCAGAACTCATTCTCCCTCCTTTTTCTTCACTACGGTATTTGTCGCACCAGCCTCTTCGGTGTCGGAATTTTCCTGTTCAGGATTCTCGAGCTTTTTCTTTGCCTCAAAGTAGGCCATCATGACTTTCCTGGCAATGGGGCCGGAAACGGCACCGCCACCGCCAGCGGCTTCCATAATCACCGCTACGGCGATTTCCGGTTTTTCCAGCGGAGCTACGGCGGCATACCAGGCATGAGTCTTCTCACCCTTCTTCCATTCGCCGGAACCGGTCTTTGCACCAACGCGAATACCAGGAATTGCGCCGCGCTTACCGGTGCCGCCCGGATGGTTCACCACAGAGTCCATGGCATTCAAAAGCACACGATGCGTATAAGGCTTCATCTTTCCGGGGCGAATAATTTCAGGCTCGTAGCGACGAACCACATTGCCCTTGCTATCGCGAAGCTCCTTCATAAAGTGCGGACGGTACACGCCCTTGTTGGTTGCCAAGGAACCAATCAAGGTCGCCTGCTGCAACGGAGTCACAAGCTGGCCCTGACCGATGGACAAGTTCAAAATCAAGCCTCGAGCCCAACGCCATCCCAGGTGCTTCTTTCGCTGATTGAAGGAAATGGAATCCGGAAGCCAGCCGGCCTTTTCGCCAGGAATGTCAATACCCAGAGGCTCCTCGCCTAAACCAAAGCGACGGCCAAACTCGTTAATGCGGGCCATGTCAATATCAAGGCCTGCCTGGTAAAAGAACACGTCACAAGAAAGGCGAATGGCATTCACCACATTCAGGTTGCCGTGAGTGCCCCAGCACTTCTGATAACGGGAACCGTACTGGTAGCCGCCCGTACAAGGCTTGGGGTAATACTTGTTTTCAGAAAGAATACCACTCTCAAGGCCCGCGCCCGCAGTCACAAGCTTGAAGATAGAAGCCGGAGGATAAGTTCCGGAAATAGCGCGGTTTGTAAGCGGACGCATGGAGTCCAGGGCAACCTGCGCCCAGCCCTTGTTACGCTCGCGGCGCTTCAAGGAGAAAATGTTGGGGTCCAGTCGCGGAGAACTGACCATGGCAAGAATTTCACCCGTATTGGGGTCAATGGCAACAAGAGCGCCCTTGGCACTATCCGGAATAGCTTCTTCGGCCACCTTCTGCAAATTCAAATCAATGGTAGAAACCAGATGCAAGCCCGGAACGGGATCCGTGCCATCCACTCCAGAAACCTGACCCACTTCTCGACCGGACGCATTCACTTCCACAAGTTTCATGCCATTCTTACCGCGGAACTCCTTATCGTAGCCCTGCTCCAAGCCCTTCTGGCCAACGCGGTCTCGCTGAGAGTAGTCTGCAAATTCAGGCAGCTTCAACTGCTCTTCAGAAATTTCGCTGGTATATCCAAGCACATGGGAGGCAAGCGTTCCATAGGGATATTCGCGGCGCGATTCAATCATGGTGATTACGCCAGGCAATTCCGAGGAATGTTCTTCGATGACAGCAATCTGCTCCGGCGCCGCATCCTCTAGCAAACGAATGGGGCGGGTCTTGATCCAGCGGGAACGCTGGAACGCAGTATCCAAAGAAAGGGAATCAAACAGACGCGCTCCGTGAGTATCACGAATCTGGAGCAGTCTGTTGAACACCGTATCGCGCTCCGCCTTTTTACGCGGAAGGCTTGTGGCCTGGATTGCAATCTGGTAAGACGGACGATTGCGCACCAGGATTTCTCCATTACGATCATAAATGTAACCGCGTTCTGCAATCAGTTCAACCTTACGAATACGGTTGTTGTCGGAGCGCTGCAGGTTCTCATCATAGTGGGTGTACTGCAAAGAAAAAAGGCGCAGCAGCAAAATACCAAACAGCAGAACAACGCCTGCCAAAAAAATCAGGACATGCCAGTTCTTTGTTTGCTGAACTTCATTTTCCGTAGAGAAATTAAGCATGCTTCTTCTTTTTGTCGAAATCCAGATAGAAGATGATTCCACCAACAAACATGGTGTAGATGCTTTCAGGCAAAGTCTGAGTCAAGAACAAGTTGGTAACAATTTCCTTGGACAAACCTGTAATACCAAAGTAAATCATATCACAGACAAAGAAACCAAAACCAAGTACGCCAATCTTAGCAGGCAAGTTCAGAGTCAAGAAACGCTCTTCCAACTGACCCACCACAAAGCCAAGGACAGTCATGGAAATAGAGAACGCACCCAACCATTCTACAGGCGCATACACGTCCTGTGCAAAGCCCGCCAAGAAACCCCAGAAACAACCTGCAGCAGGGCCGCGCTTAATAGCAACGGACACAACGAAAATAATGACAAAGTCAGGACCGACGCCAAAAATCTTCAGCCACTCCGCCACAGAGACCTGAAGAGCAAACGCCAGTACGAACAAAATCAAAACCTTAAGCCATTTCAAATTACTCATCAAGCAACTCCTGAATGACCCAATCAGGTTCCTTCTCCATCACAAAGACTTCTTCGAGAATCGAAAATTCCTGGAACGGAGCAACGTCCATCAAACGCATAACATCCAAGTCGGACTTACGCACATTCTTTACCGTACCCACGGGAATGCCCTTGGGGAAAATACCACCCAGGCCTGAAGTAACCAAGGTGTCGCCCACCTGGATACCTGCGTGAGTCGGCACCATGGCAGTCAACATGTGACCGTCCATAGATTCCAGAAAGCCCACGACACGAGTGCGGCGTTCCATCACGGAAAGCTTCAAGTTCGGATCCACAAGCAACTGCACTCGGGAATGAGTCAAAGCTGCCTTGGTAATCTTACCCACAAGACCGTTCATGGAGAACACAGGCATGTCTTCCTGCACGCCGTGATAAGTACCGCGGTTGATTACCAGCGTCGTAAGAAAACGACCAGGATTGTGGCCCACAACGCGTGCAGTCACAATTGGAAAGTCCCACTTGTCGTCAAAGCGGACTAGCGTATGAAGTCTTGCCAGTTCCTGCAGGCCTTCGCGGGCGTGGTAGGTTTCCTGACGGAGACGAGCATTTTCTTCTTTCAGCTGTTCATTTTCGTCTGCCACCGCACGGAAGGTATTCAAGGATGTCGCAACAAGCTGCGCCGGATAGAACACCGTTCCCAAGGCAGTTGCCACAACGCCCTGGCGTACCGTCGTGGGCGCCTGACGCATCAGCAAGCCTAACAGCAGAAAAAAGGCAAAAGCGACAACGCCATGCCTTTGAGTAAACAAGTCGACTATAAAGCGGAAAGCCCTAAACATCGAACTTCAATTTTTGATTAGTTAGAGGAAGCGATCAGAACCGGGCGATACTTGTCCAAGTCTTCGAGAATGCGAGCGGCACCCTTGCAGACGCAGATCAAAGCTTCGTCAATAACGTTCACGGAAAGGCCCGTTTCCTGACGGATGCGTTCATCAAAGCCACGGAGCTGAGAACCGCCACCAGTCATGATAATGCCCTTGTCATAGATATCAGCGGAAAGTTCCGGCGGAGTGATGCTCAGAGCCTGCTTAACAGCTTCGACAATAGCGGTTACAGGTTCGTTGAGAGCTTCGCGGATTTCAGCACTGTTGATGGTCATGGTGCGGGGCATACCGGCGATAAAGTCGTGGCCCTTGACTTCCATAGTCAGTTCTTCTTCCAGGGGGCTAGCGGAGCCAATCTGCATCTTAATCTGTTCTGCAGTGCTTTCGCCAACGCAAAGATTGTACATGGTACGAAGGTAACGGACAATGGCTTCATCCATTTCGTCGCCGCCAACGCGTACAGAAGCGTTACAAACAGTACCGTTCAAAGCGATTACAGCGATGTCGGAAGTACCACCGCCAATATCCACAATCATGTTACCTACGGGATCTTCCACAGGGATACCCATACCGATTGCAGCAGCCATAGGTTCGTGAACCAGGTGAACTTCCTTAGCGCCAGCCTGCTTTGCAGCATCGATCACGGCACGCTTTTCCACTTCGGTAATGCCCGAAGGAACGCCAACCACAACGCGAGGCTTCACCATCCACAGAGGATACTTCTGAACGCGCTTGATGAAGGTCTGGAGGAGATTTTCAACCAGTTCGAAATCGGCAATCACGCCGTCGCGCATAGGGCGTACAGCGCGGCTTTCGCCCGGGGTACGGCCAAGCATCTTCTTGGCTTCGAAACCAATGGCAGAAACGCGGTTGTTCTTGCTGTCAACAGCAATCACGGTGGGTTCGTTAATTACAATACCCTGGCCTGCAACGTGCACCAAAGTGTTTGCAGTGCCAAGATCAATACCTATATCGCAAGAAAAAAGACCAAACAAGGGACTCGTCCTTTTTTTGAAAAGATGAAACTAACCGCCAAACAATATAATTATTTATTGTAGGCCCAGTCTACTGCGGAATTGTATCTTTACCAAATTTTAACGTTTTCAAATAACGATCCCAGTGACGGCCATGAACGTCGTAACGGTACTTACGCTTCTCGTGCATGGCGATATCCTTGAAGATAAAGAAATCCACTTCGGCATAGGCCGCATAAATGCGGGACTCCGCGCCCTCAAACAAACGGAAATCCTTGACACGGTAGTAAGGCGTATCGAGAATGGCAGCCCTGTCGTTATTGGACGTACGCATAGTCTCGGCAATCATGAACTTCAGGTCCTCTTGCAAGTACGGCGTTAATTTGTTCTCAATGCGATCCGTAGATTCGGAGCAGCCAATCAAGGCAAACAAAACAGCAAGCAATAAAATTTTCTTCATGTTCTAAAAATAAAAAAAACTAAAGCCCAAACACGCATCTAAACGAAATTTCACAAAAACAAAAAGGACCGCCTTAAACACCTATGAAAAAAAGACCCGCATTCAGCAGGTCTCTATACCCTACGTGAGGGTGGGTGTCTAGAGGGCGGGATACCTCCCGCCCTTTACATCTAGAAAGAATAAGTAGCGTCGAGGCGAGAGAAGATGCGGCCTTCACCCTGGAACGGGTTGCGGAACAGCAGGTCTTCTGCCACGGTAACGTCGATCTTCAAACGTTCTTCAATGTTAATGCCGAAACCGAAGCCAACGTGGTCGTCGTTAGAACCGTCAGCAAGCGGGTTGGTAGAGAAGAAGTTGCCATCAGCCTTGCACTTGCCATAGCGGTTGTCCGGATACTTGCCGTCGGAATTAACGCCATGACTGTTGCTCTTTACATTGCAGCTGGTGTAAAGGATAGACTTCTGACCGCCGACGCGGATCACGAACCAATCCCACCAGATGTTACGTTCGATACCGAAGCTGATCTTGCCGCCGATATCCTGACGAACGTCCCAAACGACATTGCCATCAGGATCGTCGTTGCTAGAGTCATAGATCCAGCCCTTCTTGGCTACGTCGTAGAAGTAGTCATGAGACTTGAACTGATCCCAAACGAAGTCAACACCCATCCAGAAGAAACCGCGGTCCATAGCAACGTTAATACCAACGCCAGCCTGAGCGGACTTGTCGTCGATACCCGGAGCTGCGATGAAGTTAGCAGAAGCAGCCGGAATCAACTCACCATCGATAGCATCGAGAGTGAAGAATGCGCGGGCCTTTGCCAAGAAGGAGAAGTTGCCATCATCAAAGAAGCTGTGATGTTCCGGGCCATACTGGATACGAGCGATACCAGCAGACACTTCATAAGAGGTTCCACTGCCGACCTGGAAGTTCAAGCCACCATCAAGCTGAACGACAGATGCAAAAGCGTCACCGTTGACCTGGTAGGTATTGCTTGCGGAATCAAGTTCGCCACCATCCTGGTGAGCAATATAAAGGTGCAAACCCCATGCATCACCACTAGAGAAGGTACCACCGAGGAAACCATCAAAGTTAGTCACGGTTGTGGGAACAGCGGCATAGTTATATTCATCAACCTGAACAAACTTGGGCAGATACTTATTGGCAAGTTCAGAAGTACGGCCAAGCAAGCCACCGATAGTGAACTTCGGATCCGGATTATTTTCGTCACCGAAGGACAAGGAGAAAATACCACCGAAAGTAGGGTGCTGCGGATCCACGTTACCACCGGCCTTGAGGTTGTTGTCGGTGTAAGAACCGAAACCACCAATCAAGTAGTTGGAATACAAGCTTGCATTAGCAGGATTGTCAAAAATACTGACATCATCCATGATGTAAGTAGTGTTCTTACCCATAGATTCAACACGTGCAAATGTTGCGAATGCGGAACCAACGCCAAAGACGCCTACGGCGGCGCCAACTGCAGCAGCTGTTCTTAAATTCATTTAAGACTCCTAGTAAAAATTCTGCTATAAAGTTAACTATTAAAACAAAAAAACGCAACAAAAATTTAAATAAAAGCCCCTAAAAACAAAAAAGGCCAGACCTTGCGGTCTGTGCCTTTTCTAGTCCTTCCGGCCTATTGAATAAAGAATTATTCAGAGAAGGCGAACGGAATGGTCACAGTAGTGTTACCGGACTTAACCTTGCTGAACTTCCAACGGCTAACAGCGGTCTTGATTT